>JACRBA010000072.1 GCA_016213265.1 Burkholderiales bacterium
CCCATGGACTCATCCTCCTGATCAAACACGCCTCGTGGACATGTGCACAGGCCGGCCAGCGGCCTGCACACATGCCCACCGGGCTCGACGACCAGGAGTCATTGTGACTGTTGGGTTCCACACGAAATGACGAAGGACCGTTCTGCTGCGCGCACTGTGGTTCGCCGGCCACTGCTGTGCAGGCGTCGTGCGTGGCTCTCGAAGTACTCGGCCAGGGCCAGTGCTCGCAGCGTGGCAGGCAGGCCCACTGAGCCAGTTCCACCGTCGATCACGTGCAACGCCAATGCCAGCGCCGGGACGTGATGCCGGAACTTTGACAGCGCCCCTTCCAGGCCCTCGCCCTCGGCGGCGCGAATCGTCCGCTCGAACTCGCTGCGCCACTCACCAAACGCTTCGCGCGCATCCTCGGCGAATCGAACGAACGGCAAGCCGCGCGGGTTGCCCTCAGCGTCGAACTCCCAGCCGGCTTCCAACCCATCGGGGGTCAGCAAGTCCAATTGCTGAAACACCTCCGACACTCGCCGTTTGCCCTGCGAATCAGGCAGGCGGTCTACTTCTCGCCATTCGCCGGGCGCATCCGGCCAGGCAATCAAGAAGCGCTCGATCATTCCGTCATCTGCCGCACCGCGCCGCGCCTGCTGCACCAGGTCCGACAGCGGCCCGGGTTGGATGCCCCCGATGATCGAAAGGCGAGCGTCTTCAATGGTCACCGTGCCACGCCCGATGCGGTCAAACGTATACCGGCCACCGCTCCACGCCTGCAGGTAGAACGCACGGGCGGGCGCGTTTTCCTCGCGCGTCAACGACAGCAGAAGCCCCCGCATCTCGTCACGTACGGACAACACGCCGTGAGGGTTGGTTGCGAGAACTTCGCCCAGTTTCTCGTACGTGAGATCGTTGACTACGTAACGTAGACGGGTCGGTGCTTCGGATTCGCCCTCCAGCGACAACAGCCCCGTTACGTCGGCGCCGTCGTCTTTACTCAGCGCTTTGCGCGCGGCCTTCACCCTTTCTTCGGTGCGAAGCTTGGTTGCCAGCGCCTCCGCTTGGTGCTGGGTTTGTTGGGCGTTGAAGAGTTCTGCCGCGCGACCTTCCAATCGGTCCATGGGAGCCAGCGCCTGCGACATGGCGGGGGACTTCATGATCCCTGGGCGCCCTACGATCAACCCCCACAGGTTGCACCGCTCGATCCAGTCGGTGTTTTGTTGCGGCCGAATGCCCACGTGTCGCGCCACCAGCGATGCGGCGGCCACCAGCATCGGCACGGCAACGAAGTCAGGCGGGCAGTGCATTCGCTCCGTAACGTCACGGACCCATGGTGCAAAGGCCTGGGGCAGCGCCGCCATCGGGAACGGTTCGACCGGAGGCAACTCCGCGGGCAGCGGCAACGGTGCCTCGTCGCGCACTACGCCAGCCGCTTGCAGTCGCGTCAAGTCTTCGGTTGTGGCACTCATGCTGCGCCCTCCCCGTTGACCCGTGCCGCGCCGCGCTCGGCCCACACGTCGCACCAGTCGGCCCCCGGTTTGTTGGGCGTCAGCACTTCGCAGCGCAGCCGGGCCGCTGCTGCGCGCGCCTTCAGAGCTTGCGCGGCAGCGCGCCCAGGCTCGTCAGCGTCGGCGAAGATCACCAGGCGCCGTGTATGCGGGGGCCATTGCCAGGCCGCCAGGTTTCCGGCGCAGTAGCTTGCCAAGGTGGGCACCGACGAAGCCCGCCACGCCGCCAGAGCCGTTTCGATGCCTTCGGCAATGCCGATGCACCCCTGGGCCGGTTCGTGCAATGCGATGCAGGCGCCGGCCAACGGCCCGGCCGTGGCGGTCAACTTCTTTGGGCTTGGCACGTCGGCCTTGCGCCCATCGCCCGTGAGGTAGGTTCGATGCAAGGCCACGGTGCGGCCATCGGGCGCAACGATGGGCGCCACCATGGCGGCAAAGGTGCCCAGCTTTTCGGGGCCGTGCCAGTAGGCCATGGCTCGATGCAGGCGAAGCACTGTCGGCACCGGCCACACGTCGCCAAGGCCGCGCCGTTGCAGGTACAGCGCCGCGGGGTCGCCTGGCGTCAGCGGGATGCACTCCGCCCAGATGGCAGCGAGGCGCGCCGCGTTGGCGGCCCATTGCTGGCCCTGCTGCGCTGCGCGCTTGGCGGCCAGGTGCTTGATCTGGCGCTGCAGATCGGCCCTCTGCAGCCAGGGCATGCCCGCCTGGTCGGCGACATGCCACGTTTGCTGCAGCCCCTGGCGATGGCACCCGAAAACGCCGCCGCGCAGGTCTTCAAACAGCCTGCACCAGCCTGCACTGTCACCGCGCCGGCCGTTGGTGGTGAAGCGATGGAGCCGCCCGGGCTCGATCACGTCAGGCGCATGGCCCAAAACGGCCAGGATCGCGCCGCGGAAGGCCTGGCAGAGGTCACCCGCACCATGCCCCTTGATCGGCGCCTGAGAACCGGTTTTGACGCGCGCAGGCGCACCCAGCCCCGCCCGGGGGGCGTAGTGGTTGTTGAGCATGGCGCCTCCTTAGACGAGGCGGGCTGCGGCGCGCGTCACAGCGGCCGCAGCAGTCGCGCTGGCAGTACGGGTATGGCTGCCCGTGTCTGCCTCGGCCAGGACGCGGCGCAAGGCGCCCACGTTCCACAGGGTCACGCCGCCGCGCTTGGTGGGCGCGGGCAAGCGTTGGTCGCGGGTCCAGCGCCAAACGGTCGGGATGCTGATGCTGAACAGCGCAGCCACCACCGGCACGCGCGCACCGGCGCTGTCGGGCAGTTTGTCGAAGTGCTGAAGCGCCGGATGGATGGGCGCGGACTTGTCTGAGAGATTGGGGATCATTGAGGGTTCCGATGAATGAGACTGACTTTTTCATCACCCTTGCCGCGGCCTGGCCGGTGCGTGCCGGATCAGGAAATGCAGGGATGACGCAGGCAGTCTAGGGAAGCCTCAGCACGTTGTGGGCGCCCCCTGTTGTGGCGCCGCTGCACGTTCCCGTTACGTGAGAATCCGCGAACCCCAATTGTCAAACCGACATGACCCGTGCTAAGGCGCCTTGCCTCGCACTAAGCACGCCTCGCCGGCAGTGCAATCACTTCGGCCTTGCCCTCAATTCGAGCCAGGAACTTGGCCCAGTCGGCCATCATGCGAACCCGCTTGTCGAACAGGTCACCACGCCGGTAAGCCGCCTCCACCTTGTCGCCGATGGTGTGCGCCAGGGCCATTTCGGCCACGTCGCGCGGGTAGTTCGTGCGCTCGGCCGCCCAGTCGCGAAACGTGCTGCGGAACCCGTGTGGAACGGCTGGCGCTTCCATGCGGCGCAGCACGGCCGTTAGGGTCATGTCCGAGAGCATCCCGCCGCGAGGCGATGGGAAGACCAGGTCGGTAGCAGCCATGCGCGGCAAGGCCTTGAGCAAGGCTGCCGCTTCGGACGACAGCGGCACCCGGTGTTCCTTGCCGGCCTTCATGCGGTCGCCCGGGACCGTCCAGACCTTCGATTCGAGGTCAATCTCGGCCCAGGTTGCGCCGCGTGCTTCGCCGCTGCGCGCCGCCGTGAGGATAACGAATTCGAGGGCTCGGGCGCCCATGCCGTCCAAGGCACGCAAGCGCTTCATGAATGCACCCACATCCCCCACCGGAAGCGCGGCATGGTGCTCACGCTTGTTGACCTTGGATGGCTTGGGAAGCAGCTTGTCCAGGTGCCCTTTCCAGCGGGCCGGGTTCAGATCGTCACGAAGGCCTCGCGCCGTGGCCCAATCCAACACAGACTCAATGCGACCACGCAGGCGAACCGCGGTTTCGTTCGTTGTCGTCCAGATCGGCTCAAGCGCCGCCATCACCTGGGGCAGCTTCACGTCGCGCACCAACAGGTCCCCGAACACCGGGTAGGCGTACTGGGCCAAGGTGTTGCGCCACTGCTGGATGTGCTTTTCGTTCTTCCAGCCGGACTCATGCGCCTTGATGTAGCCCTCGGCGCACTCCTTGAACGTCAACGCCTTGGCCATCGAGGCGCGCAGGGCGCTTTGCGCGGCTTGCTGGCGCTCGATAGGGTCTACCCCTTGCCGGATCAGTTCGCGAGCCTCACGGGCCTTGTCGCGAGCCATGGCGAGGGTGACGCCGGGAAAGCCACCAAGGCCCATGTCACGGCGCTTTCCGCCGACCACGACCCGCAGCGTCCAACTGCGTGCCCCGCCTGGGGTTACCTGCATTGCCAAGCCTGGCACGCCGCCGACAAAGTGCAGCCCAGGCGTCGTGAGCCTTCCAACCGCCAGCGCACCAAGTTCTTTCGCCAATTTGGGCATTCAATCCTCCAACCAACGACCCATCATAAACGGTGCGATTGGATGATACGGCGCGATCCATTCTGGCGTTAGAGAATTCCTGCTGTCATAGGTAGAACAGTGCTTCTTGCACCGACCTGAAACGGCGCGATCCTAGGCGGAGGCGGTCACCGCTTCCGCCACCCCCTGCCCCGCGGCTTCGCGGGCCGCCCTGCCCGGGCCGCCAGCGCCTGCACCACCCGGTCCACGCCTTGCGCCAGTGCGGCGGCCAGGGCCGCCGCGTCGGGCGCGCCTGCCCGGGCGGCGGCCTCGCATTGCACGGCCGCGCCGTGCAGCTCGCCGGCCATGAGCGTGCCGGCCAGGCCCTTCACGTTGTGCGCCACCTGGCGGATGCCCGCGGCGTCGCCCGCCTGCGCCAGCGCGCGCAGGCGCTCGGGCAGCGGCGCCAGGCTGGCATGGGCGGTGGATACCAGCCGGCCGATGAACTCCTGCCGCCCGCCGAACTGCGCGAGCAGGGCGGGCCAGTCGATCGGCCTGGATGCCCGCGCCGCCTGCCGCGCGTTCGCGGCCGCGGCCTCGTCCATCTCGCCGCCGCCAGGCTGTGGCGCCCGGCCCGCAGGCCCGGCGCCCACCACGCGGCGGATGGCGGCCACGAGCTCGTTGGCATCCACCGGCTTGCCGACGTGGTCGAGCATGCCGGCGTCGAAGCAGCGCTGGCGCTCCTCGGCCGTGGCGTGGGCGGTCAGGCCGACCACGGGCATGCCAGGCGCCACCCGCGCCAGGCGGCGGGCCGCCTCGTAGCCATCCATCACCGGCATCTGCACGTCCATCAGCACCACGTCGAAGCCCTCGGCGCCGGCCTCGGCCACGCGGTCCAGCGCGGCCAGGCCGTTGTCCGCGAAGACCACCTCGGCGCCCTCGTGCACGAGCAGGTCTTCCAGCACCAGCCGGTTGGCGGCCACGTCCTCGGCGGCCAGCACCCTGAGCCCATGCAGCCGGGGCCCGGGCACGGCCCCCGCATGGGCCTCGGCGTGGGGCGGTGGCAGCGCCGGGGCCAGCGGCAGGCGCAGCGTGAAGGTGCTGCCTTGCCCGGGCGCACTGCGCACCTCGATCTCGCCGCCCAGTCGATGGGCCAGCTCGCGGCTGATGGCCAGGCCCAGGCCCGTGCCGCCATGCCGGCGGGTGGTGGACGCATCGACCTGCTCGAACGGGGTGAACAGGCGCTGCAGCTGCTCGGCCGACATGCCGATGCCGCTGTCCGAGATGTGGAAGCACACCGCATCGCCGTCGCGCATGACCTGCAGGCGCACCTCACCCTGCTCGGTGAACTTGACCGCGTTCGACAGCAGGTTCACGAGGATCTGCTGCACGCGCATGGCGTCGCCGGTGACCCACTCGGGCACGTCGGCGTCGGTGCGGGTCAGGTAGCGCAGCTGCTTGAGGCGGGCCGCCTCGGCCAGCAGGCTGCTGGCGTTGTCCAGCACCGAGGGCAGCCGGAACGCGCGCTGCTCGATGACGAGCTTGCCGGCATCGAGCTTGGAGAAGTCCAGGATGTCGTTGATGATGGTGAGCAGGTAGGTGCCGGCCTCGTGGATGCGCTCGAACGTGCCCTGGCAGGCGCGGCCCGCGTTGTCGCGCACGCCCATGCGAGAGAAGCCGAGCACGGCATTCATGGGCGTGCGGATCTCGTGGCTCATGTTGGCCAGGAACTGGCTCTTCGCGCGGGCCAGGCGCTGGGCCTCGTCGCGCGCGGCCACCAGCTCGGCCGTGCGCACGCAGACCAGCTCCTCCAGGTGGTCGCGGTGGGTGCGCAGCTCCGCCTCGAGCGCGCGTCGCTCCGTCACGTCCACCACCGAGGCGATGACCTGCACCGAGCCCTGCGCCGGCATGGGGGCCAGGCTGATCTCGGCGGAGAACAGGCTGCCATCGCGCCGCCGGCCGTGCAGGTCGCGGTGCCTGCCCATGGTGCGCGGCGTGGGGTCGTGCATGTAGCCCGAGCAGACCTGGCGGTGCGCGTGGCGGTTGGCCTCGGGCAGCAGCAGCTCGATGGGTTGGCCGATCATCTCGGCGCGTGCGTAGCCGAACAGCGCCTCGGTCGGCCCGTTCACGCGCACGATGTCGCCCTGCCTGTCCACCACCAGCATGGACACCGGGGCGTTCTCGATGATCTGCAGTGCCCTGGCCTCGCTGTCGCGCATGGCCTCTTCCAGCTCGTGCCGGGCCGTCACGTCCATCACGTAGCCGCGCAATCGCTCGATGCGTCCGTCCTCGTTGCGCTCGGCCACGGTGAAGTCGTACATCCAGTGCACGCTGCCGTCGGGCCAGACGATGCGGTAGGTCTGCTCCCAGTGGGCGCGCGCGGGGTCGGACACGTAGGCGCCGACCTCGTCCACCACACGCGGCAGGTCGGCCGGGTGGACGCAGCGGGCGTACTGGAAGCCCGGTGCCTGCATCTGCGCCGCCGTGTAGCCGAACACGTTGTGGACGTTGGGCGAGGCATAGGGAATGGGCCAGCCGGCGCTGGCGCGCCACACGAGCACGGCCACCGGCCCGCCCACGAACAGGTCGCGCTCGGCACGCAGCTGGGCCTCGCTGTCGCGCACGCTCTGCTCCAGTGCGCGCCGCGTGGTGGTGTCGGTGTGCGTGCCCACGACGCGCAGTGGCCGCCCGTCGGCCGTGCGCTCGAAGACCATGCCCTGGTCGAGTATCCAGCGCCAGCTGCCGTCGCTGGCGCGGACCCGATGCTCGTTGCGGTACACGGGCGTCTCGCCACGGAAGTGGCGGTCCAGGTCGGCGAGGCAGCCCGCGATGTCGTCGGGGTGCACGCGCTGCGACCACTCGTCCAGCCGGTCGCCGATCTCGCCCTCGGTGTGGCCGAGCATGGTCTTCCACACTGCCGAGAAGTACACCTTGCCGCTGGGCACATGCCAGTCCCACACGCCCAGGCCCGAGGCCTCCAGCGCCATGAGCCAGCGCTGCTCATGCGCCGCCAGGGTGGCCCGGGATGCGGCCAGGCTGTCCAGCATGGTGTTGAAGGCCCGCCCGAGGTGCGCCGCCTCGTCGTCGCCATCGATGGCCACGCGCCGCGCCACGTCCCCGGCCTGCACGGCGTCGGCCACGGATTGCAGCTCCTGGAGCCGCTGCGTCAGCCGCCCGGCGATCCACCAGGCGAGCAGGCCGCCCACCGCGATGGCCGCCAGCGTGTAGGCCAGCGCATCGCGCACCACGTGGCGGAACTCCGCGGCGGTCTGCCCACCCGCCAGCCCCAGGCGCACCCAACCCACGGCGCGCCCGGCCAGCACGGCGCGCGCCGCCACGTCCACCTGTTCCGGGCTGCTGGCCAGCGTGGTGGTGGGCGGGCCGCCGGCCACGTCGGCGCAGCGGTCCATCCCCTGCACGTACTGCCCGATGCGCGCGGTGTCGGTGTGGGCCAGCACCCGGCCTTCGCAGTCGACGATCATGGCAAACCGCAGGGCCGGCGTGCCCGACTGGGCCGCCACCATCTCCTGCAGGCCGACCACGTCGCGCGCCGCCAGCCAGGGGGCCGCCGCACTGGCCACGCTGCGCGCCAGCGCCTGGGCCTCGTCCTCCTGGTGCCGGGCCAGCAGCGCCCACTGGCGGGCGCTGACGTCCCAGATGAACAGCGCCATGAGAACGGCGTGCACGAGCGCCACACCCAGCATGAGCTGGCGCCGCAGGGTGCCCACACCGCAGGCGCGCAGGCAGCGCGTGATCATGGCGGCTCCACCGGGCGCACCTCGCGCTCGAAACGTTGGATGAACTCGCGCACGGGGGCATAGGTGTCGTCGTTGGCCGCGTGGAAGCGTGCCGTCTCCATGCCCGCGAGGAGTGCACGCCCCTCGGCGCTTTCATGCAGGCGGTACAGCGAGCGCGCCAGGGCGTCGCGCACCTCGGCGGGCACGTCGTCGCGCACCATCACCGCGTTGTTCAGCAGAGGCGGCGTCTGCCACAGCACCTTCAGGCCGGCCGCCTCCCGGGGGTGGCTTTTCTGAAAGGCGCGCCAAGGGGGCGGCCAGGTCGCCGCGGCAGCCGTCTCGCCGAGCCACGCGCTCATGATGGCGGACTCCTGCGAGCCCACGTACCGGTGCGCCACGTCGTGCGCCACGTCCAGCCCCTGCTGGTGCAGGAACCACTGCGGCAGGATGCACGCGGCCAGCGCCGTGGGGGCCGGGTACGCCACCGCGCGCCCACGCAGATCGCCAGGCGCGCGCAGGGGGCTGTCGCGGCGCACGATGAACAGGCCGCGGAAGTCCTGCGCGTCCCCCGCCATCGCCACCACGTGGTAGCCCGCGTCCATGGCCTGCAGCGCCTGCCACGGGTTAGGCAGCAGCAGGGCCGGTTCGCGGGCGCGGATCTTCCCGAGGTAGGCCGCGTAGTCGCGCGAGGCCTCCACCTCGAAGCGGGCCCCGGGCAGCTCCTTCTGCCACTGGTTCACCAGGGGCTGGTAGACGGCGAGCAGCTTGTGCGGGTTGTGCAGCGGGTGCACGGCCAGGCGGTACACCGGCCGGGTGTCGGCCGGCGCCGAGGCGTACTGCGGGCCGGTGCCTGCGGCCGGCTCCTGGCCGCAGGCCGCCAGCAGCGCGCTGGCGACCCAGGCCGCTAACGGCGCGGCATGGCGCCATCCCCGGCGTGGCTGCCGCGGCGCACTGTGCAGGTGTTCAGCCGGCAGGCCGCCCGGATGCGGCGCCGCCAGGCCTGCCAGGCCTGACTGCGGTGCCCTGACGGCCACCCGCACTGCTTCCACGCTGGCAGCATATCGCCCCACGACTCCCCCCACCAAGGGGCACCATGAGACAGGCGACGCGCGGGCACCGGGTTGACCTGTGTCAGCCCGATCGGGAACGGACGGTTCAGCGCAGGATGTCGGTGTTGTTGATCACCGGCTGGCCCGGCTTGGCCAGGATGAAGATGCCCGGCAACCCATCGGTCTCGAACCCGTCGTTCGGGTTGGCTCGCAGCAGCGAGTTGGTGAGCGTCATCGTGCCGGTGAGGTTGTTGCTCACGAAGAAGGACGCACCGCCGCCTTCGTTGGCGTGGTTGTTCTCCAGCTTGGAGCCGCACAGCGTCAGGCTGATGGTGTTGCCGTCCTGGTAGATGGCACCGCCGCTGCCGCCACCGGGCGTGCCGGGCCGAGCCGGGTTGGCGCCGCGCCCGATGGCGGTGTTGTGCGTCAGCAGGCTGTTGTACACACGGAAGTTCGTCGCCAGCCCGCTCAACGCGCCGCCGTTGGAGCAGCTGTTGCCGTAGCCCGACGCGCCACCGAAGGTGCTGTTGCTCACATAGACGGAGCTGCCCGGCGCCCCGCCGAAGGCACGCACGGCACCACCGCCCAGATCCGGCCCGGTGGCCTCACAGGTGTTGTTGAAGAAGCGCGTGTTCACCATCTTGAAGCGGCCCCCGCGCACGAAGACGGCCCCCCCGCCGTACACCTCCGACAGCCCGTAGCTCTGCCCGCTGCCGTTGCCCTTGGTGAGGGTGATGTTCTGGAGCGTCAGGCGCGGCGTGACCTGCGTGTCGCAGTGGTCGGTGGTCCACACCTGCTTGGGGTCGCAGGTGTTCATGTAGAGGATGCGCCGCGCGCCGCCCCCCGACAGGGTGACCTTCTTGCCGCCGTCGATCACCACGTCCGGCCGGTCGTTGAACACCTTGGCCGTCTGGCTGAGGGTGATGGTGACGGGATTGGGGCCGCAGTTGAAGGTGATCACGCCCCCCTTGGCGACCGCGTTCACGAAGGCCGCGGAGGTGCAGCTCTGCGGCGTGCCGTTGCCCACCACCGTGGTGGGGTTGGCAATGGAGGCGGCCTGGCCGGCCGGCGGTGGCGTGCACCCGCCGGGATGGCCGTAGCCCGGCATCGCGGCCAGCGCTGCGGCGCCGCTCAGGCCAAGGGCGGCCAGGGCCACGGGGCGCGAGGCGCAGGCGAGACGGGTCGGCAGGGAAGAAGCGCGCATACGGGCAGGTCCAGGCAGGTTCTAGGGGCCTTCAAGATAGGGGGTGCCACAAGTCCGTTGTGTGCGCATGTCACCAAACGCCCATACCCCCGGGGGAACCGATACGAATGGAATCACGTGCAGCGCCTGACCGGCCAATTCAGGCGATCGACGGCTGCGCATCCACCCGCTGCTGCAGCGCCCGGGCGGCCAGCGGCGCCTTCTCCTTGGCCGCGCTGATGAAGAAGAGGAACACTTCGCGCGGGGGCGCGGGGGCCACAGGGCCGGGCTCCACGCGCGGCAGCCCGGTGGGCTCACCCCCCTGCCGCCAGGCATGCGCGCACGCCGCCAACGCGTCCAGCGCCTGGGGCGTGCAGCCCAATGCGTGCTGCGGGTCGGTGCGCATCACGCGCGCATAGACGAAGGGGCCGGTGGGGTCGGGGATGGGCGGGTAGTCCTCGCCATCGGTGAACACCGTGGTGATGCCGTGGGCGCGCGCCAGGGCCAGGTACTCGCCCGAGCGGAAACTTTCGTGCCGGGGGTCCAGCACATGGCGCAGGGGCAGGCCGCTCACCGTCTGCGGCAGCAAGGCGAAGAAGGCCGCCAGGTCGTCCGGCTCGAACCGGTGGGTGGGCGGCAGCTGCCAGACGATGGGGCCGAGCTTGTCGCCCAGCTCGGCCAGCCCGCTGCGGATGAAGCGCTGCACCGCCTCGCCGGCCTCGCCCAGCACCCGGCGCTGGGTGACGAAGCGCGAAGCCTTCAGGCTGAAGACGAAGCCGTCCGGCGTCTGCTCGCGCCAGCGCGCGAAGCTGGCCGGGCTCTGCAGCCGGTAGTAGGTGCCGTTGATCTCGATGACACGCAGCTGGCGGCTGGCGAAGGCGAGCTCTTCGTCGTGCGGCAGGCCGGGCGGGTAGAAGGGGCCGCGCCAGGGCTCGAAGGTCCAGCCCCCGATGCCCACGCGGATGGGCGGCTGAGGCAGCGTGGGGGCAGTGGCCATGCGGGCACCTCGATCCAGTCGGTGAGGCGCCGCAGCATAGCGGGCTCAGCCGGTCAGCACCCGCTGCCGCAGCAACTCGGCCCGCGCCGGGTACCACATCGATCGGCTGGGCGTGGCGCGCACGCGGTCGATGAACGCCGCCCCCAGTCCGGCCTCGCGGTAGGCGCGGATGAGCGCATGGCTGGTGCCCAGCGCCTCGTCGTCCTGGCCGGCGAACTGCGGCCGGTGAAAGCCGATGCGGGCCTCGTGGGCCGCACCGCGCTCACGGCCGGCCAGCAGCACCACGGTGCACGCGCTCGCGCACAGGCCCTCGGCAAAGGTGTCCACCTGCCGGGCGCGCAGCAGCGAGGCGATCTCGCGCGCCTCGTACACACGCCCGCCGGGGGAATCGAGCCGCACCTGGCGCACGGCGGGCGACGCGGTGAGCGCGCGCGCCACGGCGTCGGCCGAGCCGGTGCCGATGGACCCGCGCAGCCACAAGGTATGGCCATCGCCCGAGAGCTCCACGCGGGCGGCGGGCAAGGGGTCCAGCCCAAAGGCGATGCGGCCGATCTCCGCGGTGCGCTGGGCGGCCGAGGGGCCGGCCGTGACCAGGCCGAGCGCGATCAGCGCCGCCAGCACCGCACGTGCCACGGGGCTGCGCCTCCCGGCGAACCGCCACAGGCACACGGCCAGGCCCGCCAGGCCCACCACCGCGGCCACCATGCCGCCCAGTTGCCAGGCCGCGGTGGCGCGCAGGCTGCCGGCATGGTCCGCCGCGCCGTCCGCCAGCGCCGCCACGGCCCAGGGCGCCAGCCACAGGGCGGGCAGCGGCAGGTGGAGGCGCCAGCGCGCAGGCGCACGGGCAGCCAGGGAGGCGAAGGCGGAATGCATGACGGCCCATGCTAGGAACCGGCCATGCGGGCGATCGCCGGAGAACACGCCCCGGACCAGGCCTGTTCTGCGCACCCGTTGGCACGCCGCCGCCCCCCTGAACACCCGATCGGTGTTTACCCGTGACCTGGGGCCGAACCCGTTGACCGGTGCGCGGGCCGACTCGCAGACTGGTTCCAAAGGCTGAACGAGGTTCAGCAGCTTGAACCGCATGACACTTTCGTCGCCCACTGCCCAGCCCCCGTCTCGCGCCGAGCCCGCCGGCGCGGATGCCACCGGTGCGCGCGTGCCGGCCGTGGTGCGCGCGGTGGCCGTGATGGACCTGCTGGCCCGCGAGCGCCAGCCGCTGAGCATGGCCCGCGTGGCGCACCAGCTGGCCCTGCCCAAGAGCAGCGTGCACGGCCTGTGCAACACGCTGCTGAGCGCCGGCTACCTGCGGCGCGCCAGCGACGGCGCCATGCAGATCGGCCCGGCGGTGATGGCGCTGGCCGAGGCCTTCATCGCCAGCACCAGCGTGGCCAGCGAGTTCGACCGGCTCTGGCAGCAAGGCCACGCTCCGGAGGAGACGCTCATCCTCTCGGTGCTCAATGGCGCCGAGGTGATCTACGTCGCGGTGCGCCATGGCAGCCGGCCGCTGGGCCTGGCGTTCCACGTGGGCATGCGCCTGCCCGCGCACCTGTCTGCCACCGGCAAGTCGCTGCTGGCCCACCAGCCGCCCGGCCGCCTGGCCGCGCTGCTGCCGGCCGAGCCGCTGCCCCGGCTCACGGCCCGCGGCCCCGAGACCCGAGCAGCGCTGGAGGCGGAGCTGGCCGACTGCCGGGCCCAGGGCTACAGCGTGGACGACGAGGGCATCCGCGAGGGCGTGGTGGCGCTCGCCGCGCCCATCTTCGACGCCAGCGGGCAGGCCGTGGCCGCCGTGGGCGTGTGTCTGAACAAGGCCGTGCTGGGCGCCGGCCAGATGGACCGCCAGAAACAGGTGGTGCAGGAAGCGGCGCGCACGCTGTCCCGGCGGCTCGGCGCGCGCCCAGCGGAGGCCTGACTTTCCATGCGCAGCAGCGACTACATCCTCGAGACGAACGACCTGACGATGGAGTTCAAGGGCTTCGTCGCGGTGAGCCAGGTGAACCTGCGGGTGCGGCGCGGCCACATCCACGCGCTGATCGGCCCCAACGGCGCGGGCAAGACCACCTGCTTCAACCTGCTGACCAAGTTCCTCACGCCCACCGCCGGGCGCATCGTCTTCGACGGCCACGACATCACGCGCGAGACGCCC
Source organism: Burkholderiales bacterium (assembly GCA_016213265.1). Lineage (GTDB taxonomy): Bacteria > Pseudomonadota > Gammaproteobacteria > Burkholderiales > Burkholderiaceae_C > Ideonella. The sequence goes on from JACRBA010000072.1 coordinate 13,349, forward strand.
GTGCAGGTGGCGCGCCGCGGCATCGTGCGCTCGTTCCAGATCTCGGCCGTGTTCCCGCACCTCACCGTGCTGGAGAACGTGCGCGTGGCCCTGCAGCGCCAGCGCGGCCATTCCTTCGATTTCTGGCGCAGCGAACGCAGCCTCGACGGCCTGAACGCACGCGCGATGGAACTGCTGGACGCGGTGGACCTGGCCGGATTCGCCGGCAAGCTGGCGGTGGAGCTGGCCTACGGCCGCAAGCGCGCGCTCGAGATCGCCACCACGCTGGCCATGGACCCGCAGCTCATGCTGCTGGACGAACCCACCCAGGGCATGGGGCTGGAGGACGTGGACCGCACCCGCGCGCTCATCAAGAAGGTGGCCGCCGACCGCACGGTGCTCATGGTCGAGCACAACATGAGCGTGGTGGCGAGCATCGCCGACACCATCACCGTGCTGCAGCGCGGCGCCACGCTGGCCGAGGGGCCCTACGAGCAGGTGTCGAAGAACCCGGCCGTGATCGAGGCCTACATGGGCAGCGCCCAGGTCGAACTGAAGGGAGCCCACTGACATGGCCGCGCGCCGCTTCCTCGAGGTCTCGGGCCTGCACGCCTGGTACGGCGAGTCGCACATCCTGCACGGCGTGGACTTCCACGTCGACGAAGGCGAGGTCGTCACCCTGCTGGGCCGCAACGGCGCCGGGCGCACCACCACCCTGCGAGCCATCATGGGCCTCACGCCCCAGCGCAAAGGCTCGGTCAAGGTGATGGGGCAGGAAACCATCGCCATGCCCACCCACCGCATCGCGCGGCTGGGCATCGGCTACTGCCCCGAGGAGCGCGGCATCTTCTCCAGCCTGTCGGCCGAGGAGAACCTGCTGCTGCCGCCGGTGTTGCAGCCCGGCGGCATGCCGCTGGAGCAGATCCACGCAATGTTCCCGAACCTGAAGGAACGCGCGGCCAGCCAGGGCACGCGCCTGTCGGGCGGCGAGCAGCAGATGCTCGCCGTGGCGCGCATCCTGCGCACCGGCGCCAAGCTGCTGCTGCTCGACGAGATCTCGGAAGGGCTCGCCCCCGTCATCGTGCAGAAGCTGGCCGAGATGGTGCTGTCGCTGCGCGAGCAGGGCTACACCATCGTGATGGTGGAACAGAACTTCCGCTTCGCCGCCCCCCTGGCCGACCGTTTCCTCGTGATGGAACACGGCCAGGTGATCCAGCAGTTCACGCAGGCCGAGCTGCCCTCGCGCATCGAGCGCCTGCATGAGTACCTCGGCGTCTGACCGGCGCCACCTACCCACGGAGACACCTGCCATGAAGATGACGACACTCGCCGCCGCCTGTACCCTCGCCCTGGCCGGGCTGGGCGCCACCACCGCTGCCCAGGCCCAGGTCTCGGGCGACGTGGTCAAGATCGGCATCATCACCGACATGGCCGGCCTGTACTCCGACATCGACGGCCAGGGCGGCGTCGAGGCCATCCGCATGGCCATCGCCGATGCCGGCGGCAACGTGGCGGGCAAGAAGGTGGAGCTGCTGTTCGCCGACCACCAGAACAAGGCGGACGTGGCCGCCGCCAAGGCGCGCGAGTGGTTCGACACCCAGGGGCTGGACCTGCTCATCGGCGGCACCAACTCCGGCACCAGCTTGGCCATGGCGAAGGTGGCGGCCGAGAAGAAGAAGGTGTTCATCTCGGTGGGCGCCGCCACCTCGGCGCTGACCAACGAGCAGTGCAACCCGTACACCGTGCACTGGGCCTACGACACCGTGGCCCTGGCCAAGGGCACGGGCGGCGCGGTGGTGAAGGCCGGCGGCAAGAGCTGGTACTTCCTGACGGCCGACTACGCCTTCGGCGCGCAGCTGCAGAACGACACCTCGGCCGTCGTCAAGGCGGCCGGCGGCACGGTGGTCGGCTCGGTCAAGCACCCGCTGTCGGCGAGCGACTTCTCGTCCTTCCTGCTGCAGGCGCAGGGCAGCAAGGCGCAGATCCTGGGCCTGGCGAACGCCGGTGGCGACACCATCAACTCCATCAAGGCGGCCAACGAGTTCGGCATCACGCAGAGCATGAAGCTCGCCGGCCTGCTGGTGTTCATCAACGACATCCACTCGCTGGGCCTGAAGACCACGCAGGGCATGTACCTCACCGACAGCTGGTACTGGAACCGCGACGCCGAGACCCGCGCCTGGGGCCGCCGCTTCTTCGAGAAGATGAAGCGCATGCCCAGCTCGCTGCAGGCGGCCGATTACTCGGTGGCCACGCAGTACCTCGCTGCCGTCAAGGCCACCGGCAGCGACGACGCCGACAAGGTGCTCGCCCAGCTGCGCAAGACCAAGTTCAACGACGTCTTCGCCAAGGGCGGCTGGATCCGCGCCGACGGCCGCATGATCCACGACATGTACCTGATGCAGGTGAAGTCGCCCGACAAGTCGACCGAGCCCTGGGACTACTACAACGTGGTGCAGACCTTCAAGGGCGAGGAAGCCTGGACGACCAAGGCCGAGTCGAAGTGCGCGCTCTGGAAGTGAGCCGCTGAGTCGCCCCGCCACGAGAGAGGCCCGCCGTGGAGATTTTCGGCATCCCCCTGCAGGCGTTCCTGGGCCAGCTCATGCTGGGCCTGGTGAACGGCTCCTTCTACGCCATGCTCAGCCTGGGCCTGGCGGTGATCTTCGGCCTGCTGGGGATCGTGAACTTCGCCCACGGCGCGCTCTACATGATCGGCGCCTACGTGGCCTGGTACGGGCTGGAGACCTTCGGCCTGAACTACTGGGCCGCGCTCGTGGTGGCCCCGCTGCTGGTGGGCGCGCTGGGCGTGCTCATCGAGCGCACGCTGCTCAAGCAGCTGTACAAGATCGACCCGATCTACGGCCTGCTGCTGACCTTCGGCCTGGCGCTCATCGCCGAGGGCGTGTTCCGTGACCAGTTCGGCGTGTCGGGCCAGTCGTACTCGGTGCCCGAGGCCCTGCAGGGCGCCACGAACCTGGGCTTCATGATCCTGCCCAACTACCGGGCCTGGGTCATCGTGGCCTCGCTGGCCATCTGCTTCGGCACCTGGTTCGTCATCGAGCGCACCCGGCTGGGCTCCTACCTGCGCGCCGGCACCGAGAACCCGGCGCTGGTGCAGGCCTTCGGCGTGAACGTGCCGATGATGGTGATGCTCACCTACGCGGCCGGTGCCGGGCTGGCGGCGCTGGCCGGCGTGCTGGCCGCCCCGGTCATCCAGATCACGCCGCTGATGGGCAGCAACCTCATCATCGTGGTCTTCGCCGTGGTGGTGATCGGCGGCATGGGCTCCATCCTGGGCTCCATCCTCACCGGCCTGATGCTCGGCATCGTCGAGGGCCTGACCAAGGTCTTCTACCCGGAGGCCTCCAACATCGTGGTGTTCGTCATCATGGCCATCGTGCTGATGATCCGGCCCGCCGGTCTGTTCGGGAAGGAGAAGTGATGACCGCGCTGTCGCACCGCCATGCACGCATCGCCTGGGGGCTGGGGCTGGCCGCCCTGGTGATCGCGCCCTTCGCCGGCGTCTACCCCATCTTCATGATGAAGGCGCTGTGCTTCGCGATCTTCGCCTGCGCCTTCAACCTGCTGCTCGGCTTCACCGGGCTGCTGTCCTTCGGCCACGCGGCCTACCTGGGCGCCGCGGCCTATGCCACCGGCTGGCTGGTGCGCTCGGCCGGCTGGTCGCCGGAGCTGGGCATCCTCGCCGGCACGCTGATCGCCGCAGCCACCGGGGCGGTGGTGGGGGCCATCGCCATCCGCCGCCAGGGCATCTACTTCGCCATGGTCACGCTGGCCATGGCGCAGATGGTGTACTTCGTCTTCCTGCAGGCGCCCTTCACCGGCGGCGAGGACGGCCTTCAGGGCGTGCCACGCGGCGCGCTGTTCGGCGTGCTGCCGCTGGCCAACGACCTGGTGATGTACTTCGTCGTGCTGGCGGTGTTCGTGGCGGTGTTCCTGTTCATCCTGCGCATCGTGCACTCGCCCTATGGCCAGGTGCTCAAGGCGATCCGCGAGAACGAGGCGCGGGCCACCTCGCTGGGCTACGACGTCAACCGCTACAAGCTGCTGGCCTTCGTGCTGTCCACCGCCATCGCCGGCCTGGCGGGCTCGCTGAAGACGCTGGTGCTGGGCTTCGCCACCCTGTCCGACGCGCACTGGTCGCTCTCGGGCGAGGTGGTGCTGATGACGCTGCTGGGCGGCATGGGCACCTTCGCCGGGCCGGTGCTGGGCGCCTTCACCATCATCGGCCTGCAGAACTACCTGGCCGACCGCGTGGGCTCCTGGGTCACGGTGATCATCGGCGGCATCTTCGTGGTGTGCGTCATCGCCTTCCGCCGCGGCTTCGTCGGCGAGCTGCTGGCCTGGCAGCAGCGCCGGGCGGCGGCCGCCGCGCAGCGCGAATCTCGCTGAGCGCCGGGGCGCCCGCCGCCAGCCTCAACCGATGCAGGTGCGGTTCTTCCCGGTGCGCTTGGCTTCGTAGAGCGCCTCGTCGGCGCGCTCCAGCGCGTCTTCCACGGGCTCGCCCAGGCGGTAGGCGGTGACGCCGGCGGAGAAGGTCACGAAGACCTCCTTGCCGTCGTGCATGAACAGGCTGGCCGTGAGCTCACGCTGCAGCCGGGTGAGCACGCGCTGCGCCTCGTCCACGGGCGTGCCGGGCAGCAGCACCACGAACTCCTCCCCGCCGAAGCGCGCCACCACGTCCACCGGGCGCAGCGAACGGCGCACATGCTGCGCCAGCGCCACCAGCGCCTGGTCACCGGCCGCATGGCCCAGCGAGTCGTTCAGGCGCTTGAAGTTGTCGATGTCCAGCAGGCCGATCGACAGCGCACCGCCCTCGCGGTCCAGCCGCGAGCGCTCGGCGTCGAAGGCCTGCATCAGCCCGCGGCGGTTGGCCACCTGGGTGAGCACGTCGGTGGCCAGCTCGTCGGACAGGCGGCGCAGCTCGCCTTCCAGGTCGCGCACCCGCTGCTCGAGCTCGGTGGCGCGCTGGTGCTCGCCGGCCAGGCGCTCGCGTGTGCCATGCACCAGCGCGTGCACCGAGCGGCTGTCGTCCACCAGCTCGCGCACCACGCTCGCCAGCGATTCGAGCGAGTCGGCGCGCGCGATGGTGTCGGCATAACGCAGCATGCCTTCGCTGAAGCGGCCGGTGTGCTGGTCCAGCTCACCCAGCTCGGCGAGCATGCGCTGGATGAGCTCGCGCAGCGCATCGCGCGCGCCGTCGCGGTCGGCGCGCAGCTGCGCCTGGCGGGTGCGCGCATTGGCCAGCAGCTGGCTGGCCGCCTGCACGGCACGCGCGCTCGGCGGGCCGGAGAGCCGCTCGCGCAGGCTCTGCACCTGGCCGTGCACCCAGCTGTCGGATTCCGCCAGCTCGGACAGCCCTTCCGTGAGCTCGCGCGAGAAGCCGTGGATCTGCATGAGCAGGTGGTGGCGGTGCGCCAGCAGCCGCCGCGCCCGCTCGCACAGCGCCTCGGCGGTGGCGGTGAGCTCGGGCGTGGCGCCCTCGGCGGCCAGGCGGTCCCCCAGCTGGCCGAGTTCGTCGGCCAGCTCCGCGGCGCGCGGGGAATCGACGGTGGGCAGCGCGACCCGCACGGTGGCGTTGAGCGGCGCCACGACGGCCGGCCAGTCGTGGGCCGGCCCGGGCGCGGGCCCCGGCACCGCCCCGGCCGGGGCCGGCGCCACGGCGTCGGGCGAGCCCTCGGCGCCTTCGGTGGCCAGCGGCGGTGCGGGCGCGTCGTCGCTGTCCCACGAGCCCACGAGCTGCCGCAGCCGGTGCAGCAGGCGCTGCATGTCGCCGCGGCTGGAGTCGAGCACGCGCTGCAGGCTGTCCTTGCGGCGGCCGGTGGTCCACTGCCGACCGCCGCGCTCGAGGCCGCGCGTCAGCCGCTCGATGAGCTGCGCCCAGGCCTGCGACTGGCTGCCGGCCTGCTCGCCGCTGCGCTCGAGCCAGCGCTGCGCTTCGTCCCACTGCCCCGCCATCAGGTGCTGCACCAGCTCGGCCCGCTGCGCCGGCTCGTCGGCCAGGCGCTGCGCCCGGCGCTCGGCCACCGGGCGGGCCCGCGGCGGCAGGGTGCCCGGCCCGCGCGCCTCGCCGGATTCCTCGGCCCAGGCCTGGGCGTAGTTCTCGGGCGTCGGCTCGAGCTTGGCCATGGCCAGCCGGCGCAGCGCCGCCTTGGCGATCTGCGCCGGCGTCAGGGGTGTCGTGGGTTCCTTCATGCGCGTCGGGCGCGCCGCGGTGCGGCTGCAGGCAAGGGGGTGGGAAGCGCCTCAGGCCCCGGGCTCACGCCGCGGGCGGGCACCGGCGGGCGGCGCCACGCGCGGTGCGGTGGCCTCAGCCGCCAGGCGCGCCTCGTGGCGGGCGTTCCAGGGGCCGATCTCCGCTCCCGGCACGGGGCGGGAGTACAGGAAGCCCTGCATCAGGTCGCAGCCTTCGGCCACCAGCGCGGCCTTCTGGTCCTCGGTCTCGACGCCCTCGGCGATCACCCGCAGCTCCAGCACCTGGGCCAGCGCGATGATGGTGCGCGCCACGGCCGTGCCCTTGTGGGTGACGGCCATGTTCTTGACGAACGAGCGGTCGATCTTGACCTCGGAGATGGGCAGGTCGGTCAGGCGCGACAGCGACGAGTAGCCGGTGCCGAAGTCGTCCACCGAGATCTGCACACCCAGCTCGTTGAGCCGCCGCAGCGTGGGCTGGATGCTCTGCAGATCCTTCACCAGGCTTTCCTCGGTGATCTCGAGCTGGATCATGCGGTGCGGCAGGCGGTGATCCCGCACGGCATGCTCGACCAGCTCCACCATGTCCTTCTGCACGAACATGCGGTAGGGCATGTTGACTGCCACGGTGCCGTCGAAGCCGAACTCCTCGCGCCAGACCGCGGCCTGGCGGGCCGCCTCGCGCAGCACCCACTCGCTCATGGGCACGATGAGGCCGGTCACCTCGGCCAGCGGGATGAACTCGTTGGGCGGCACCAGCTGCTCGCCGCGCCGCCAGCGCATCAGGGCCTCCACGCCCACCATGCGCCCGCTCGATGCCTCGACCTGCGGCTGGTAGTACAGCACCAGCTCGTCGCGCTCCAGCGCCTTGTGCAGTGCGGTTTCCAGCTCGAGCTGCTCGCGGCCGCGGCTGGCGCCCTGCGGGCTGTACACCACCAGGCGGTTGCGCCCTTCTTCCTTGGCGCGGTACATCGCCTCGTCGGCGTTGCGCATGAGGTCCTGCGCGTCCATGCCATCGCGCGGGTACAGGGCAATGCCCACGCTGGCCGTGGCGAAGCACTCCTGCCCGCTCACGTCCACGGGCTCGCGCAGCGCATCGAGGATGCGCCGGCCCACCGACTCGGCCTCGGCCTCGTCGGACACCTCGGGCAGCAGGGCCACGAACTCGTCGCCGCCCAGCCGGCCCACGCCCTCGAGTGCGCGGTGGGCGCGCGGGCCGATGGATTCCTTCTCGCTCTCGATGATCTTGGCGCTGTGGCGCACGCAGCTCTTGAGCCGCCGTGCCACCTCGCGCAGCAGCTCGTCGCCGGCCGAGTGGCCGAGCGTGTCGTTGATGTTCTTGAAGCGATCGAGGTCGATCATGAGCAGCGCGACCTGGTGGCCCATGCGCTGCGCCTGGAACAGCGCCTGCTCGGTGCGCTTGCGCAGCTGGGCCCGGTTGGGCAGCTCGGTGAGGCTGTCGGTCTCGGCCAGGCGCTGGATCTCGTCGCGCGCGCGGCGGCGCTCGGTCACGTCCTGCACGATGCCGCTGTAGCCGATGCAGTGGCCCTGGTCGCCGAACTCGGGCTCGGCCTGCACGTGCAGGATGATGAACTTGCCGGGCAGGTTCATCGGCACGTCCATCAGCAGCCGGTCTTCATGCTGCACCACGTTGCGCACGGTGCGGATGAAGTTGTGCCGGTCCACCGTGGGAATGGAGCGCAGCAGGAAGGTCAGGCTGGGCCGGTCGTCGATGTCCACCTTGCCCAGCAGCACATGCAGGGCCTGCTCGGACAGGGCCAGCCCGCGGTACAGCGAGCGCCCCGGCTCGTGCCACCAGTCGAAGCTGCCCATCTTGGCCAGGTCCTGGGCGCGCGCGAGCTTCGAGCGGCTGCGGGCCAGCTCGATGTTGGTGCGCGAGGCGCGCAGCATGTAGCGCAGGCGGCCGGCCAGCAGCGTCCACTGGTTGGACTTGACGAAGAAGTCGGTCGCGCCGGCCTGGTAGGCACGGTTGATCGAGGTCTCGTCGTCCAGGCCGGTGAGCATGAGCACCGGCACGTTCTCGTAGCCGTACATGCGGCGCAGCTCGCGGCAGGTCTCGAAGCCGTCGAGCCCGGGCATGCGCGCGTCCAGCACGATGAGGTCGGGCGTCCAGTCGCGCAGCATGCGCAGCGCGGCCTCGCCGTCGCGCGCCTCGGTGATGTCGAAGCCGTGCTGCGTGAGCGCGGCCGACACCAGCATCAGGTTCACCTCGTCGTCGTCGACGAGCAGCACCCGCGGGCGTTCGGCCGGGTTGACGCCGAAGGGAGCGCCGCCGGCGGTCATGTGGCCGACGATCCCAGCTGCGCCTGCACCGCCTGGTGCACGCGTGCGGCTTCCTCGAAGAAGCGCACGGCCTGCGCCTCGACGCCCGTCAGCTCATGGCGGCGGATGCCGCCCTCGATCTCGGCGCACAGGGCCGAAAAGGCCAGGGCACCCACGCTGGCCGATGCCGACTTGAGCGTGTGGGCGATCTTGCCGAAGGCGGGCCAGTCGCGCGCCTCGACGGCGGCGCGCGCGTCGGCCTCGTGCTGCGCCAGCGAGCGGGCGTAGGTGCCCAGCACACGCTGCACGAACCCGCCCGTGCCCGTGGGATCCAGCTGGCGAAGCTGCGCCAGGCTGCCTTCATCGAGCACAGCGCTGTTCTCTGGGTCCAGGGGTGGCGTGGGCCGGGCGTCTCGCATGGTGTTCGCAGTGGCCAAGCCAATATACCTCCGGAAGCCGCAGATCGTGGCGACATGCGGGCGGTAGCGTCATTTCGGCCACGGATTGCACGCATGCCGGCTCCTACAATGGCCCGATGCCCCCCCTGCACTGCCCGCGCCAGCGCAACCCACGGCGCCGTGGGCGCGGCCTCCCGGCGGCACTGCTGCTGTCGGCCGCGCTGGCGGCGGCGGTGGCGCTCGTCTGGCAGCTGGCCGCACCGGCGGCGCTGCCCACGGCGGCGTCCGGCTGGCTCGCCATGCTGGTGTTCGGCGCGGCGTGCGCGGGCGCGGGCATCGCGGTGGGGCACCAGCGGGCCAGCGCCCGGCTGCGTGACGCCCGCTGGCGCCAGCACAGCGCCGCCCAGCTGGTGGACGCCTGGTGGTGGGAGAGCGACACCCAGCACCGCCTGCGCCAATGGCGCCCGCCCGCGGGCGCCAGCCAGGCCGACTGGGCCGAGGGCGAGCCGCTCGGGGCCGCCGTGTGGGAGGCCTTCGGCCCCCAGGCCCCGCTGAAGGCACGCCTGCAGGCCCAGGCCACCCTCGAGCCCTTGCGCGTGAGCCGCCTGCGCGACGGCCAGCCCTGGCGCCTGCACGCGGTGGCCCAGTTCGACGGCGAGGGCCGCTTCACCGGCTACCTGGGCACCGCCACGCCGCTGGCCGCCGACGAGCGACAGCGTTTCGCCGACGCCCTGCTGCAGCGGCTGTGGCCCGAGCTCGACCAACCCGCCATCGCGCTGCGCGCCGAGCCGGCCGCGGACGGCGCCGCGCCCACCTGGCGTGTGGCCGCCGTGTCGCCCGATGCCCAGCGCCTGCTGCGGCAGGACGGCCAGCCGGCCGAAGGCCTGGCCTGGGACGCGCTGCTGGCGCGCCTGCCCGCGGGCCTGGCGGACGCGGCGGCCTCGCTGGCGCCCGGCCAGTCACGCGAGGCGGGCGACTGGACGGCCAGCCTGCTCGCGGTGGGGGATGGGCAGGCCCCCGGCACGGGCCGGCTGCTGCTGCTGCGCCACCAGGCCGCCGCCCCGGCGCCGGACGCGGCCTCGGCGGAAGACCAGGCCTCGTTCGCCTACTCGGTGTCGCACGACCTGCGCGCCCCGATCCGGGTGGTGGAGGGCTTCGCCCGCATCCTCAAGGAAGACTACGGCCGCTTCCTCGACCGCATCGGCAACGACCACCTCGAGCGCGTGCTCGCGGCCGCCGCGCGCATGAACAGCATGATCGATGCGCTGCTGGCCCTGTCGCGCCTGCAGCAGCAGCCGCTGTCGCGCAAGCCGGTCGATCTCTCGCAGCTGGCCACCTACATCGTCGAGGACCTGCAGCGACAGCAGCCCGAGCGGCAGGCCGAGGTGCAGATCGAGCCGGGCCTGCTGGTGCAGGGCGACCCCACGTTGCTGCGCATCGCGCTGGAGAACCTGCTGGGCAATGCCTGGAAGTACAGCGGCCAGGTGCCGGTGGCGAAGATCGAGTTCCGGCAGGTCGACCACCAGGGCCGGCGCGTCTTCCTGGTCGCCGACAACGGTGCGGGCTTCGACATGCGCTTCGCCGACCGCCTGTTCGGCGTGTTCCAGCGCCTGCACAGCGCCAAGGATTTCCAGGGCACCGGCGTGGGCCTGGCCTCGGTGCGGCGCATCCTGCGCCGCCACGGGGGCGACATCTGGGCCGAGTCCGAAGTGGGCAAGGGTGCCCGCTTCTACTTCACGCTGGGCTGAGGCTCAGCTGGCGGCCGGGCGCGAGAGCAGCTCCACGGCGTCGAGCAGCGCAGCCGCCTGGGCGTGCAGCGAGCGGCCGTCGGCCTGCGCCAGCCGCTGCAGGCGGCCCAGGGCCTCGGCGCGGCCCAGCGAATAACGGTGCATGAGCACGCCCACGGCCACAGGCACCGGGTCGGCCAGGGGGTCGGCCGGCGCGGGGGCAGGCGCGGCGGGCGCCCGGGCCACCGGCGCGGCGGCCGCCAGCGGGCG
>JACRBA010000071.1 GCA_016213265.1 Burkholderiales bacterium
GACGAAGGTGTCGTGCCCCGAGCGGCTCAGCGCCACCTGTCCGCGCGCGCTGAATGGCGAGCAGCACGCCTATACGGATGTCGTGCCGTTCGCCCGTCGCGTGGTCGAGGAGTTCCCCGATCGCGTGCTGTGGGGCACCGACTGGCCCCACCCCAACCTCAAGGACCACATGCCCGACGACGGCCTGCTGGTGGACTTCATCCCGCACATCGCGCCCACGCCCGATCTGCAGCGCCGCCTGCTCGTGGACAACCCCATGCGCCTGTATTGGCCCGAGGAAGTGAAGGAGCCCCGCTGATGGCACTGCACAAGCCCTATGCCGACATCCCCGGCACCACCATCTTCGACGCGGACCGCTCGCGCCAGGGCTACTGGCTCAACCAGTTCTGCATGTCGCTGATGAAGGCCGCCAACCGCGAGCGCTTCAAGGCCGACGAGCGCGCCTACCTCGACGAGTGGCCCATGACCGAGGACCAGAAGCAGGCCGTGCTGGCGCGTGACCTGAACCGCTGCATCTCGCTGGGCGGCAACATCTACTTCCTGGCCAAGATCGGCGCCACCGATGGCAAGAGCTTCCAGTACATGGCCGCGTCGATGACCGGCATGACGCAGGAGGAGTACGCCGCCATGATGCTGGCCGGCGGCCGCTCGCCCGAGGGCAACCGCTGCGCCCACGAACAGACCGGGGAGAAGAAGTAATGGCCCGCATCACCGCGAGCGTGTACACCTCGCACGTGCCGGCCATCGGCGCGGCGCTTGATCTCGGCAAATCGGCCGAGCCCTATTGGCAGCCGGTCTTCCAGGGCTACGAGCCCTCGCAGCAGTGGCTGCGCGAGCACCGGCCCGATGTCGTGTTCCTGGTCTACAACGACCACGCCACGGCCTTCAGCCTGGAGCTCATCCCCACCTTCGCCATCGGCTGTGCGGCCGAGTTCCAGCCGGCCGACGAGGGCTGGGGCCCGCGCCCGGTGCCCACCGTGATGGGCCACCCCGAGCTGGCCGCGCACATCGCGCAGAGCGTGATCCAGGAGGACTTCGACCTCACCATCGCCAACCGCATGGACGTGGACCACGGCCTCACCGTGCCGCTGTCGCTGATGTGCGGCAAGCAGGACCCGGTGCAGGGCGCGTGGCCGTTCCGCGTGATCCCCTTCGCCGTCAACGTGGTGCAGTACCCCGTGCCCTCGGGCCGGCGCTGCTTCCAGCTCGGCCAGGCCCTGCGCCGCGCGGTGGAGAGCTTCGACGAGGACCTCAACGTGCAGGTCTGGGGCACGGGCGGCATGAGCCACCAGCTGCAGGGGCCTCGCGCGGGCCTCATCAACCGCGCCTGGGACAACGCCTTCCTGGACCGCCTGATCGCCGACCCCGCCGGCCTGGCCCAGGTGCCGCACCTGGACTACGTGCGCGAGGCCGGCTCCGAAGGCATCGAGCTGGTGATGTGGCTCATCGCGCGCGGCGCCATGGCCGACGTGGCCGGTGCCGGCCCGGCCCCCACGGTGGCGCGGCGCTTCTACCACGTGCCGGCGTCCAACACGGCCGTCGGCCACCTCATCCTCGAAGACCACGCCGGCTGAGCCCGGCGCATCGAAAGGACCTTCTCGTGCCCTACCTTCGAGCGCAGGAACGCGGCATCGCCCGTGTCCTGCACCGCCTGTGCGACGTGTCCGCCGGCATCGGCTGCCTGCTGCTGCTGGGCATGGCCGGCATCACGGTGACGAGCGTGCTCGGCCGCGCCCTGTTCTCCAGCCCCATCCAGGGTGACGTGGAGCTGGTGCAGCTCGGCGGCGCGGTGTGCATCGCCTGCTTCCTGCCCTACACCCAGTTTCGCGGCGCCAACATCATCGTGGACTTCTTCACCCAGAACACCTCGGCCCGCCCGCGCGCCTGGCTCGACGGCCTGGGCACGCTGCTGTACGCGCTGGTGCTGGCCCTGGTGTGCTGGCGTGTGTGGGCCGGCGGCGTGGCCGCACGCGAGAACGGCGAGACCTCCATGCTGATGGCCATCCCGGTGTGGATCCCCTACTTCGGCATGCTGCCCGGCCTGGCACTCGCCGCCGCCGTGGGCGCATGGCAGACGGTGGAACACGTGATCGAGGCCCGCGCATGAGCTCGTTGCAGATCGGCCTCACCCTCTTCGGCGCCATGCTGGTGCTGATGGCGCTGCGCGTGCCCATCGCGATCGCCATGTTCGTGCCGGGCGCCGTGGGCTATGTGGCCCTGGCTGGCTGGCTGCCGCTGCTGGCCCACCTGAAAGGCGCGGTGTATGGCCGCGTGTCGGTGTACGACCTGTCGGTCATCCCGCTGTTCATGCTGATGGGCGCCTTCGCGGTGCACGGCGGCCTGTCCAAGGCGCTGTTCGACTTCGCCAACGCCGTGCTGGGCCGGTTCAAGGGCGGCATGGCCATGGCCGGTGTGCTGGCCTGCGCCGCCTTCGGCTCCATCTCGGGCTCCACCGTGGCCACCACCGCCACCATCGCGCAGGTGGCCTACCCCGAGATGCGCCGCATCCACTACTCCGGCCGGCTGGCCACCGCCTCGCTGGCGGTGGGCGGCACCATGGGCGTGCTGCTGCCGCCGTCGGTGACGCTGCTCGTCTACGCCATCCTCACCGAGCAGAACATCACCAAGATGTTCCTGGCGGCCTATGTGCCGGCGCTGCTCGCGGCCATCGGCTACGTGATCGCCATCGCGGTCTACGTGCGCTGGAAGCCCGAGCACGCCCCTGAGGTGCAGCCCGCCTCGGCCGGCGAGGTCGGCCGCGCCGCGCTGCGCGTGTGGCCCATCCTGGGCATCTTCCTGGCGGTGTTCGGCGGCATCTACGGCGGCGTGTTCACGCCCACCGAAGGCGCGGCCATCGGCACGGTGCTCACCTTCGTGGCCGCGGTGGCCAGCGGCCAGCTGAGCCGCGCGGGCGTGCTCGAGGCGATCCGCAGCACGGCGTCCACCAGCGGCATGATCTTCCTGATCTTCATCGGCGCCGACATGATCAACGCGGCGCTGGCGTTGTCGCAGCTGCCCAACCAGCTGGCCGACATCGTGGCGCATGCGCAGATCCCGCCGGTGGCCGTGATGGCCGCCATCATGATCTTCTACGTGATCCTCGGCTGCGTGATGGACGAGATGTCGATGATCCTGCTGACGGTGCCGGTGATCTTCCCGGTGATCATGGGCCTCGACTTCTTCGGCCTGGGCCCCACCGACAAGGCGCTGTGGTTCGGCATCCTGATCCTCACCGTGTGCGCCATCGGCATGATCTTCCCGCCCGTGGGCCTGAACGTCTACATCATGAACGGGCTCGCCAAGAACGTGCCCATGACCGAGACCTACAAGGGCGTGGTGCCCTTCCTGGTCACCGATTTCCTGCGCCTGGCCCTGCTCATCGCCTTCCCCGGCATCGCGCTGTGGCTGGTGCACCGGCTCACCTGAGCGGCCCGCCGCGCTGTTCCCCCGTCCCACCCGACGACCCCCTGGAGACAAGACCATGACGACTTCCCGCATCGCCCCGGCCGCCCGCCTGGCCCCGTTGTCCGCCACGCTGGCCGCCGCCTGCGCCCTGCTGGGCGCCACCGGTGCCCAGGCGGAGGTGGTGCTGAAGGTGCACCACTTCCTGCCGCCCAGCTCCAACGCCCACGTCAACATCATCTCGCCGTGGTGCGAGAAGATCGCCAAGGAATCCGCCGGTGGCCTGAAGTGCCAGATCTTCCCCGCCATGCAGCTGGGCGGCACGCCGCCGCAGCTGGTGGATCAGGCACGCGACGGCGTGGCCGACATCATCTGGACCATCCCCACCTACTCGGCGGGCCGCTATGCCAAGACCGAGGTGTTCGAGCTGCCCTTCATGGCGGTGAACGCCAAGCACGGCTCGCAGGCGCTGTGGGAGTACACGCAGAAGTTCTCGCTCGACGAGTTCAAGGGCGTCAAGCCGCTGTTCATGCACACCACCGAGGGCTATGTGCTGCACAGCAACAAGCCGGTGACGCAGATGGAACAGCTCAAGGGCATGAAGATCCGCACCGCCACGCGCATCAGTGCCAAGATGGTGGTGGGCCTGGGCGGCACCCCCGTGCAGATGCCCCTGCCCCAGGTGGCCGACGCGCTGAGCAAGGGCGTGGTCGACGGCGTGCTGGTGCCGTGGGAGGCCATGCCCGCCACCAAGCTGTACGAGATCGCCAAGTACCACCTGGACGCGCCCAAGGGCAGCCCGCGCTTCGCCAATTCGATCTTCCTGTTCGGCATGAACCAGGCCAAGTACGACAGCCTGCCGCCCAACCTGAAGAAGGTGATCGACGACAACTCCGGCCTGGCCGTGTCGGCCTGGGCCGGCGAGAAGGGCTTCGACGCGCAGGTCGAGGCCTTCAGCAAGCTGGCGCGTGACCGCGGCAACACCATCACCGTCATCCCCGAGGCCGAGCTCAAGCGCTGGGAGGCCGCCACCGCCAACGTCGACGACGACTGGATGAAGGACGTGGCGGCCAAGGGCGCCGACGGCAAGAAGCTCGTCGCCGAGGCCAAGGCCATCCTCGCCAAGTACGCACCCAAGTGATCCCCTCATCGACTGACACGCATCCGCAAGGAGCCCCCATGAAAGTCGCCCTCGCCGGTGCCGGCGCCTTCGGCATCAAGCACCTGGACGGCATCCGCCACATCGACGGCGTCGAGGTCGTCTCCCTCATCAGCCGCGACCTGGACAAGACGCGCGAGGTGGCCGCCAAGTACGGCATCGGCCACGTCACCACCGAGCTGGACGAGGCGCTGGCCCGGCCGGAGGTGGACGCCGTCATCCTGTGCACGCCCACGCAGATGCATGCGGCGCAGGCCATCGCCTGCCTGAAGGCGGGCAAGCACGTGCAGGTGGAGATCCCGCTGTGCGACGTGCTGGCCGACGGGCGCGAGGTGGTGCAGCTCCAGCGCGAGACCGGGCTGGTGGCCATGTGCGGCCAGACCCGGCGCTTCAACCCCAGCCACCAGTACGTGCACAGGAAGGTCGCCGCGGGCGAGTTCGCCATCCAGCAGATGGACGTGCAGACCTACTTCTTCCGGCGCACCAACATGAACGCGCTGGGCCAGCCGCGCAGCTGGACGGACCACCTGCTGTGGCACCACGCCGCGCACACGGTGGACCTGTTCGCCTACCAGTGCGGCAGCCCCATCGTGCAGGCCAACGCGATCCAGGGCCCCATCCACCCCACGCTGGGCATCGCGATGGACATGTCCATCCAGCTCAAGGCGGCCAACGGGGCGATCTGCACGCTGTCGCTGAGCTTCAACAACGACGGGCCGCTGGGCACCTTCTTCCGCTACATCGGCGACACCGCCACCTACATCGCCCGCTACGACGACCTCTACACCGGCAAGGACGAGAAGATCGATGTGTCGGCGGTGGACGTCTCGATGAACGGCATCGAGCTGCAGGACCGCGAGTTCTTCGCCGCCATCCGCGAGCGGCGCGAGCCCAACGCCAGCGTGGCGCAGGTGCTGCCCTGCTACGAGGTGCTGCACGCGCTGGAGCAGCAGCTCCAGCGGGATTGACTGGCATGGCGGCCGTGCCCACCTCCCTCGGCGCCGCGCGCGTGCTCGGGCCCTGGCGCGTCGCGCCCGTGGCCCTGGGCTGCATGAACCTCAGCCACGCCTATGGCCAGCCGCCGTCGTTCGAGCAGGCCAGCGCGCTGCTGCGCCATGCACTGGACCGCGGCGTGACGCTGTTCGACACCGCGGCGCTCTACGGCTTCGGTGCCAACGAGGAACTGGTCGGCCGCGTCCTGGCGCCGCATCGCCGCGAGTTCGTGCTGGCCAGCAAATGCGGCATGACCGGCGTGGCCGGCGAGGGGGGCGTGAAGCGGGTGATCGACGGCCGCCCCGAGACGATCAAGCGCACCTGCGACGAATCGCTCCAGCGTCTGCGCACCGAGGTGATCGACCTGTACTACCTGCACCGCTGGGACAAGGCGGTGCCCATCGAGGACTCGGTGGGTGCGCTGGCCGATCTGGTGCGCGCCGGCAAGGTGCGCACCATCGGCCTGTCGGAGGTCTCGGCCGCCACGCTGCGGCGCGCGCACGCGGTGCATCCCATCACCGCCGTGCAGTCGGAGTACTCGCTGTGTACGCGCAACCCGGAGATCGCGGTGCTGGATGCCTGCCGCGAGCTGGGCACCGCGTTCGTGGCCTTCAGCCCGCTGGCACGCGGCTTCCTGCCCGGCACGCTGCGTGACGTGTCGGCGCTCGACGCCAAGGACATCCGCCGCGCCATGCCGCGCTTCGCGCCCGCCGCCTACGCGCACAACCTGTCGCTGGCCGACGCCCTGGGCGCGCTGGCCGCCGAGGCCGGCTGCACCCCGGCACAGCTGGCGCTGGCCTGGGTGCTGGCCCAGGGCGAGCACATCATCGCCCTGCCGGGCACCACCCGCACCGACCACCTGGACGACGACCTGGGCGCCGGCACGTTGTCACTCCCTGCCGAGCTGCTCGCCCGCGCCGCGGCACTGTTCGCCCCGGGCCGTGTGCAGGGTGCGCGCTACCACCCCGCCACCCAGGCTGAAATCGACACCGAGGAGTTCTAGCCTCGGCCGCTACGCAGGGCGAGCCGCTCGCTGCCCGCGCCGGCGCCCGCCCCGGGTGGCGATTTGGGCAGCGCCGAGAAGCGCAGGCCGCGGGTCGGCGCGCGTCAGCGCGCTTCGTGCACTGACTCGCGGCGACTGTTCGAGCGCAGTGAGCGCAGCGAACGAAGCGAGTTGAGCCGCGCGACCCGTGGCCGAGCATCGCAGGGAACCTTCGGCCGCCAGGCCGAAGGCGCGGACGCATGAGCCGCCCGGGGCGGGTGCCGGTGCGGGCTGGCACCCACCTCGGCATGCGGAGGGCCTTCGACAGGCCTGTCCTGAGCTTGTCGAAGGGCTCAGGCCGAACGGGAAGCGGTGCGGGCCTTCGACAAGCTTCGACCGAACGGGAAGCGGTGCGGGCCTTCGACGAGCTCGGGTCGAACGGAATGGGGGCGCCGCCTCAGCGCAGCGCCACCTCGCTCTTCACCGGGAGCGGCTGGTCCAGCGTCAGGCGCAGGAACTCGGTGCGGTCGGGCACGCCCGCGTCGCGGCTGGTGCCGGGGTAGTTGTTGTCGTTGATCACCAGGATCGTGCGCTCGTCCAGCACCAGCACGTCCTCGATGGTCACCCACGGGAAGGTGAACGTCGACTGGCCGTCCTGGTTCAGGTCGTCCGGGTCGGCAATGGCCATCAGGTCCACCACCTCGGTCTTGCGCACGTAGCCGGCGTCGTCGCGGTCGTTCAGGTCGATCAGGAAGATCTTCTTGAAGCGCGGCTCCTCGGTGCCGTTGCGCTCGATCACCAGGAACTGGTGGTTGTTCACCGCCGTCATGTCGCCGATGGCCGTGCCCTGCGGCTCCAGGCGGTAGAGCCAGTGGCGACCGGTGTAATGCGCCGTGGGAATGTCGAAGGCGTTGATGCGCAGGGTGCCCGGGGCGTCGCCGGTCACCGTGCCCTCCAGCAGCGTGAACAGCAGGTTGCCGGCGGCGTTGATCGCCATGCCCTCGAAGCCCTTGGAGCGGCCCAGCGTGGGCGTGCCGCCCGCCAGGTGCGGGTTGTCCGGCGACTGCACGCCCGGCATCGGCACCTCGGCGCGCAGCACCTTGCCGTTGGCGTTGGCCTGTACCAGGAAGGGCCCGAACTCGTCGCCGAACCACAGCCGGCCCTTGCGGTCCATGCGCACCGATTCGATGTCCAGGTCGCCGCCCGTCAGCAGGCGGCGCTTGGCGATGGCGCGGTCCACCGGGATGTCGGCGCTGCCGGGGCCGCTGCCGGCGTAGGGGTAGGTGGCAGCGTCGGCCACCAGGCCGAAGCCGAGGCGGTGGTCGGTGTCGTGCAGGGTGATGTAGCTGCGTTCATCGAACGCAGGCAGCTCGAAGCCGGTATTCCGGTCAGCCGCGTGCACCACGCCGGCGCCGACCACCGCGCCGCCTTCCACACGGCGGAAGTCGGGCTTCACGGTGTACAGGCGCAGCAGCGCGTCGGGGGAGTTCGCCTTGGTGCCGAAGCCGTTGTCGGGCATCACGCGGAAGCTGCCGTCCACCGGGCCGGGCAGCACGGCGGAGAAGCCCTGCACCGGCTGGCGGTCCACCAGGGGCAGCGTCACGCCGTTGGCGCCGCTGGCGAACTGGCCGGACGTGGGCCCGGGCGCGAAGGTGTCGGCGGGAATCACGGCAAAGCCGCTGAGCGTGCCGGCGGCAACGGCGGGCAGTGCCACCAGCGCGGCGGCCAGGGCGGCGGTGGCGGCGGCCACCGGGCGGAGGGACAGTCGGGTCATGCGCATCCTCGGGCGTGTGATCGAAGTGCGCGCATGCTGGCCAGCCGGCATGACAGGCGCATGAACCCGCCTCCGGCCGCGCCTATCATCGGCCGCATGACTACCTGGATGTCCTGGGGCGGCTTCGTGCTCAGCCTGGCCATGCTCGTCGGCTACGAGTGGCGCGTGCACCATGTGGGCCAGCACCAGCCCGAGAAGCTGGCCCGCTACGCCAACGCCCGGTTGCGCATGCACTGGGTCACGGCGCTGGGCGACAAGCCCGGCTTCGAGATCGTGGCCGTGCAGTCGCTGCGCAACTCGCTGATGGCCGCGTCCATCTCGGCGTCCACCGCGGCGCTGGCCGTGATGGGCGCGCTGAGCATGGTGGGCTCGTCGCTCGTGGCCAACCTGGCCCGGTGGTCCACCGAGAGCACCTTGCACACGGTGCTGCAGGCCATGCTGGTGGCCACGCTGTTCGCGTCCTACGTGTGCTCGGCGCTGTCTACCCGGCACTACAGCCACGCGAGCTTCATCATGTCCATGCCAGTGGGCCAGCCCGAGCGTGACCGGCTCAACCCCACCGCCGCGCTGCACGTGCGCCGCGCCGGCCTGATGTACAGCTGGGGCCTGCGCCTGTTCCTGATGGTGCTGCCCATGGTGGCGGGCATCGTGCATCCGCTGGCCATGATGCCGGCCACGGCGCTGCTGATCGTGGGCCTGGTGTTGTTCGACCAGCCGGCCAACGACGCCGAGGTGGACTGACGGCCCCGTCGCCGCGGTGTCACACCGCGGCCGCCACCTCGAGCAGCCGGGCGCGCAGCCACTGCATCGCCGGGTCGGCATGCTGGCGCGCGTGCCAGGCCAGGTACATGGGCAGCGGCGGCGTGGGCACCGGCACCGGCGCGCTGGCCAGGCCGCGCAGCACGCCACCCGACAGGCGCGACGGCAGCGTGGCCAGCCACGGCCCGCCCTGCAGCAGCGCGGCCACGCCGGCAAAGCCGGGCACGGTGGCCACCAGCCGGCGCGACACACCCTGCGCGGCCAGCCAGTCGTCGATCTCCAGCGCCCGCCGCGGCTGCTCGTAGAGCACGCTCACATGCTCGCTGGCCAGGTACTCGGCCGCGTCGGCCGGCGCGGCGCGCTCGGCGGCATCGAAGAAGACGGCATAACCGTCGTCGAACAGGCGCCGGTGCACGATGTCGCCAGCCTCCGGCGGGCGGGGCGTGAGCAGCAGGTCGCAGCCGCCGTCGCGCAGCAGCTCCGCGCGCGGCGCGCCCGACGGGATGACCCGCAGCGTCACCCCCGGCGCCTCGGCCCGCACCCGCCGCAGCCAGGCCGGCAGCAGCAGGTCGCGCTGCAGGTCGTTGGCGGCCACGGTGACGCAGGCCACCCACCGCGCGGGCTCGAAACGCGGCGGCGCGGCGAAACCGCGCAGGCCGTCGAGCAGCGCCTCGGCCCGGCGGGCCAGCTCGGCCGCGCGGGGCGTGGGCGCGATGCCGCGGCCGCTGCGCACGAACAGCGCATCACCGGTGAGCGCACGCAGGCGGTCCAGGCCGTGGCTGACGGCGGACTGGCTCAGGCCCAGGCGCTCGGCCGCGCGCGTGACCGAGCCGGTGTCGTGCACGGCCACCAGCAGCGCCAGCAGGTGGCCGTCGAGGTCGAATGCATCGATGCCGTTCATGGGTGGCATGAGTATGGGCCGCTTCCTTCGCCGGGCAGGGCTTTGCACACTCGACAACCGGCCGCGCCCCGCGCGCGCTTGATGCACGACAAGCTTCTCCCGGAGACACCCATGCCCACGCCGCCCCGGCCCATCCCCGGCACCACGCTGTTCGACGGCACCCAGGCCCGCAAGGGCTACGCCCTGAACCGCATGTGCTATTCGTTCAACAGCGCCCTCAGCCGGGCCGAGTTCCAGCGCGACG
The DNA here is from genome assembly GCA_016213265.1 of Burkholderiales bacterium. Lineage (GTDB taxonomy): Bacteria > Pseudomonadota > Gammaproteobacteria > Burkholderiales > Burkholderiaceae_C > Ideonella. The sequence continues at coordinate 10,215 of JACRBA010000071.1, forward strand.
AGGCGGCCTACTGCGCGCGCTTCGGGCTGACGCCCGCGCAGACGCGCGCCATCCGCGAGCGCGACGTGCCGGGCCTCATCGCTGAGGGCGGCAACGTGTACTACCTGGCCAAGTTCGCCGGCATCCTGGGCCTGGACGTGCAGGACCTGGGCGCGCTGCAGACGGGCATGACCAAGGACGCCTTCAAGGCCATGCTGCTCGCGCACGCCGGCTGACCCCACCCACCGACCCGCAACGGAGACCCCATGGCAACCCTCGTCGGTGGCATCACCACCTCCCATGTGCCGGCCATCGGCCGCGCGATCGCCCAGGGCCTGCAGAACGAGCCCTACTGGAAGCCCTTCTTCGATGGTTTCGTGCCGGTACGCCGCTGGCTGCACGACACGGCCCGCCCCGATGTGGTGGTGGTCGTCTACAACGACCACGGGCTGAATTTCTTCCTCGACAAGATGCCCACCTTCGCCGTGGGCGCGGCGCCCGAGTACCTCAACGCCGACGAGGGCTGGGGCATTCCCCAGGTGCCCGCCTTCCGCGGCGAGCAGGACCTGTCCTGGCACCTCATCGAATCGCTGGTGGCCGACGAGTTCGACCTCACCACCTGCCAGGAGATGGTGGTGGACCATGCCTTCACGCTGCCCATGGCCCTGCTGTGGCCCGACCAGGCTTGGCCGGTGCGCGTGGTGCCGGTGTGCATCAACACCGTGCAGCTGCCGCTGCCCAGCGCGCGGCGCTGCTACGCCCTGGGCGAGGCCATCGGGCGCGCGGTGCGCCGCTGGCCCGCCGACCAGCGCGTGCTCGTGCTGGGCACGGGTGGCCTCTCGCACCAGCTGGACGGGGCCCGCGCCGGCTTCATCAACAAGGACTTCGACCTGCGCTTCATGGACAGCCTGGTGAACGACCCGCGCTGGGCCACGCAGTACAGCACGCACGAGCTGGTGGAGCACACCGGCACGCAGGGCGTGGAACTGCTCATGTGGCTGGCCACGCGCGCGGCGCTGGGCGAGCACGTGCGCGAGGTGCACCGCAACTACCACATCCCCATCTCGAACACGGCCTCCGGCCTGATGGTGCTGGAGCCGGCGGGCTGAGGCGGGCCAGAGGGCACCGATGAGGGGCGCGGGCCGGCGCCCCTCATGCCGATGGGGCTTTCCGGCCGCCGCCTGTTGACTTGAAGTTGACTTCAACTTCTACAGTGACTCCCACGCCGTCCTGGCGCTTCGAGGAGTCCCCATGTTCCCCCTGTCCCCCTGGGCCGCCACCGTCGTGGTCGGCATCGGTGCCACCGCGGTGCTCGACCTCTGGCTGTGGGGGCTCAAGCGCCTGGGCATGCCCACCGGCAGCTTCGCCCTCGTGGGGCGCTGGGCCGCGCACATGGCCAACGGCCGCTTCCGCCACCCGGCCATCACGCGTGCGGAGCCCATGCGCCACGAACTCGCCCTCGGCTGGGCCGTGCACTACGCGGTGGGCATCGCATTCGCGGCCGCGCTGGTGGCCTGGCAGGGCATGGCCTGGGTGCACACGCCGCGCCTCGGCCCCGCACTGCTGACGGGCGTGGCCACGGTGGCGCTGCCACTGTGCGTGATGCAGCCCGCCATGGGCCAGGGGCTGGCGGCCTCACGCACCCCCACGCCGCTGAAGAACGTGGCCCGCAGCGTCGCCAACCACACGGTGTTCGGCGTGGGCCTGTACCTCGCCGCGGTGTTGGCCTCTCACTTCACCGGATGACCGCAGCGCGCCGCTGCCCCCTTGAAAGGTTCGATCCCATGTTTCCCCAGAAGCTCGCCCCCGCCCTCTTCGGCCTCATCCTCTCCGGGCTCATGTCGCTGCTCGTATCCGGCATCGCCACCTACCGCAGCACCGGCCTGTCGGCCGACTTCCTGGCGACCTGGACCGGAGGCTGGCTCACGGCCTGGCTCGTCGCCTTCCCGGTGGTGCTCGTCGTGGCGCCGCTGACGCGCCGTGCCGTCAGCGCCCTGGTCGCGCGCGACTGACCGCCGGGCGCTCCAGCGCGCCGGACGCCGCCGCGGACAGCAGGCGCTGGAACGACGGGCATTCGGCGTGGCTGGCCGCCGGGCACACCACGGCATGCCGCAGCCCGCGGATCATGGCGCGCAGGCGTTTGACCATCACCTCGAGTTCGTCCGCCTTGGCGGCCAGCGCCGTGCGGTCGATGTCGGCGGCACCGTGGGGCGTGAGCATCACCCGGATCTCGTCCAGGGAGAACCCCGCGGCCTTGCCCAGGGCGATGAGCGCCAGCTGGTCCAGCACCGCAGGGGCGAACCGACGCCGCGCCCCGTGTGCGGCGAGCGAACGGATGAGCCCCTTGCGCTCGTAGTACCGCAGTGCCGACGCCGCCACGCCGGACCGCTTGGCCACTTCAGAGATGTCCATGGCGCCGAGGCCCCCTTCCATGCTGCCGACCCTGGCCCGCATGATGACGCGGCCGGCACCACACGGCTACGCCGCGAAAAAAACGGGGCCCCGCAGGGCCCCGTTGTCTTGCCGAAGGCAGCGTGCGCTGCCGCCGGTCATCAGTTGCCGCAGCCTTGGGCAGCGATGCGCTTCTTGGCGGCCAGGGCCTGCACCAGGCCGTAGCCGGTCTTGCTGTCGCGGCCGGCCACGTCCAGGTCCTTGGCGGACTTGTTCAGCGACTGGCGGATCTGCTCGCCGGTGCAGGTGGGGAAGTAGCTCCACACCAGGGCAGCGACGGCCGACACGTGCGGCGTGGCCATGGAGGTGCCGTCGAAGTAGGCGTAGTTGGTGGTCTCGACGGCCACCGTGGCGCTCTGGCCCAGCTTGGTCACCAGGTCGGCACCTTCGGTGTCGGACGCCGTGACCGACGGGATGGTGGTGGCCACGCCGTTCAGCGTGCCGGCGAAGCCGCCCGCCACGTTGTTGTAGACCACGGCGCCCACGCCACCGGAGTTCTGGCAGTTCAGCACCTTGTCGGAGAAGGCGATGTTGCCGCGCTGGATCAGGCAGACCTTGCCGGCCACCGAGGTGTCGATGGTCTCACCCAGGCCGAAGTCGGCCAGGGGGGCGGTGGCGCTGGCCACGGGCGAGCCGTCCATGGCGCCCGGGGCGTAGGTGGTGCCACCCACGGTCAGGGCCGGCTCGGAGCCGGTGCCCATCGGCACCGAAGACAGCACGCCCACGCCCGGCGCCGAGATCTCGACGTCCTTGTTGCGCTGCGAGAAGCTGGCCCACTGGGCGTTCTCGTCCACGGCCGCCACCGACATCACCGCGGCGTAGCCGGCGGGGTAGGAGGTCAGGGTGTTGCCACCGTTGCCAGCGGCCGCGATCGACAGGATGCCGGCGGACTGCAGGCTGTCGAAGGTGGCGCGCTCGGACGAGTTGGGCAGCGGGCCGCCCAGCGACATGCTGATCACGTTGGCGCCGGCGGCCTGGCACTTCTTGGCCGCGGCCGCCAGGGTGGACGAGTACGCCCAGGCGCCGTCGTCACCGAACACCTTCACGATGTGCAGCTTGATCTTCTGGTTCGGCAGCACGCCCACCACGCCCTTGTCGGCCTGGTTGATGGCGGAGATGGTGCCGGCCACGTGCGTGCCGTGGTGCGAGCCGTCCACCGACCAGGGGCCGGCGCCGCCGATGTCGTCTTCACCGGTGACGTTGGCGTTGTTCTGCAGGTCTTCATGGCCCAGCGAGTAGCCGGAGTCGATGATGCAGATCTTGCGGTTGGCGGCGTTGGTGTCCTTGACCTTGTCGGCCTGGACCATCTTGATGCCATAGGGCACCAGCTGGCCGAGCTTGTAGGGCTTGCCAGTGGAGGGGGTGGTCAGGGCGAGCGGGTAGCGCTTGCCGTCTTCTTCCACCAGCTCGACGGCGGCGTGCTTGGCCAGGGCCTGGGCAGCGGCCTTGGGCAGCTCGACGGCGACGTTGCGGCCATCGATTTCCACCTTGATGCGGCCACCGAAGTTGGCGATGGCGGCACGCGCCATCTTCGCCGCCTGCTCGCCCGACTTGAAGGTCACGACCACGCGGGTGGTGTCGGCAGCGGCCTGCGCGCCCATCATGGCGAAGGCCAGGCCCAGGCCGGCGACCAGCTGGGTGACCGGGAAGCTCGTCTTGTTCATCAATCGCTCCGAATTGGATTGCCACCGCGGGCGGCGCCGGGCGGGCAGGTGTCAGGGAAGGAAGAGGCCCGCAGTGTGCGGCCGGCCGCCTGCCTTGCCCATCACAAAAGCTTCAACGATCCTCACGCCCGCATCCGGGGTCACCCGCAGGGTGTGACGGAGTGCGCAGCCGGGCGGCCGCCCCGCCCGGCTCGGGGCCGCTTCAGACCCGCGCAGCGACGAAGCGCTGGACGGCGTCGATCAGCCGGGCGGGTTGGTCACGGTGCGGCGAGTGGCCGCACTCGGGCAGTGCCAGCACCTCGGTGCCGGGCACCTCGCGGGCGATGCCAAGCACCTGGTCCAGGGTGCCGTACTCGTCGTCGCGGCCCTGCACGGCCAGCACCGGGCAGCGGATGGACGCCAGCTCATGGCCGATCGACCAGCTGCGGAACGCCGGATCCAGCCAGATGTCGTTCCAGCCCCAGAAGGCGGAATCGGGGTCGTCGTGGTGGCGGGCCAGGCGATCGCGCAGGCCGCCCGCGAGGTAGGCCTCGCGCGCCTGGGCGATGCTGCGCACCGACACGTCTTCCACGAGGATGTGCGGGGCCAGCACCACCAGGCCCGCCACCCGGGCTGGAAAGTGCGCCGCATGCAGCAGCGCGATCGAGCCGCCGTCGCTGTGGCCGAACAGCCAGGGCGGCTCGGCGAGCGTGTCCACCCCGACGGCCTCCAACAGGGCGGGCAGCACCTCGTCGGCCTGGCGGTGCATGAAGTCGGGTGCCCAGCGTTCGCCCGGCGGGCGAGGCGTGGAGCGGCCGTAGCCGGGGCGGGAGTACACCAGCCCGCGCCAGCCCAGCGCGTCCACCAGGCGCTGGGGAAAGTCGCGCCACAGCGAGACCGAGCCCAGCCCCTCGTGCAGGAACACCATCAGCGGCCGGTCGTGCCGCTGCGCCGAGAGCCAGCGGTACTCGATGTGCGGGGGCCCGCCGCCGGCACCGGCCAGGCCGGCCAGGGCCACGTGCTGCGTCGCCGTCACGCGGCGGCCGCGCGCTCCTGCTCGCGCAGGCGGAAGCGCTGGATCTTGCCGGTGGCCGTCTTGGGCAGCTCGTCCACGAAGGCGATCTGGCGCGGGTACTTGTAGGGCGCCAGCCGGTCCTTGACGAAGGCCTTGAGCTCGGCGTCGCTGGCCGTCTGGCCGGGCTTGAGCACCACGAAGGCCTTGGTGCGTGTGAGGCCGTCGGGGTCGGCCACGCCGATCACGGCCGCCTCCAGCACCGCGGGGTGCTGGGCGAGCGTGGATTCCACCTCGAAGGGCGAGACGTACATGCCGCTCACCTTGAGCATGTCGTCGCTGCGGCCGGCGTAGGTGTAGCTGCCATCCGGGTGCCGCAGGTATTTGTCGCCGGTGCGCGTCCATTCGCCCTGGAAGGTCTCGCGCGAGCGGTCGCGCTGGCCCCAGTACATCAGCGCCGCGCTGGGGCCGCGCACGTACAGGTCGCCGGTCTCGCCGTCGGCCACCGGCTGGCCGTCGTCGCCGCGCAGTGCGATGTCGTAGCCAGGCACCGGCCAGCCGGTGGTGCCGTAGCGCACCGCGCCCGGGCGGTTGCTCAGGTAGATGTGCAGCATCTCGGTGGAGCCGATGCCGTCGACGATCTCGCAGCCGAAGTGCGCGGTGAAGCGCTCGCCCAGCTCCGCGGGCAGGGCCTCGCCGGCCGACGAGCACAGGCGCAGGGCCACCTCGCCGCGCGCCGGCAGCCCGGGCGCAGCGAGCATGCCGGCGTAGCCCGTGGGCGCGCCGAAGAACACGGTGGGCTTCACGCCGCCCACCTGCCCGCGCCAGCGGCGGAACACCGCCTCGGGCGTCGGCCGCTCGGCCATCAGCACGGTGGTGGCGCCCACGCTCAAGGGGAAGGTGAGCCCGTTGCCCAGGCCGTAGGCGAAGAACAGCTTGGCCGCCGAGAAGCACACGTCCTGCTCGGTGAGCCCCAGCACGCCGCGGCCGTACAGCTCGGCCGTCCACCAGGGGTTGGCGTGCGTGTGCACCGTGCCCTTGGGCCGGCCGGTGGAGCCTGAGGAGTACAGCCAGAACGCGGGCTCGTCGGCGCCCGTGTCGGCCGGCGCGGGCAGGGGCGCATGGCGCTCCAGCAGATCGTCGAAGCCGAGCGTGTCGGCGGGCAAGGGCTGCGCCTGGCGGGACACCACCACGGCGCGCAGCGGTGTGCCGGCCTGCGCAACGGCGGCCTGCAGCGCGGGCCACAGCGGCGCCGACACGATGGCGGCCTGCGCCCGGCTGTGGCGCAGCATGTACGCGTAGTCGTCGGCCGTGAGCAGCGTGTTCACCGCCACGGGCACCACGCCCGCATAGAGCGCCCCCAGGAAGGCCACCGGCCAGTCGGTGGTGTCGTGCATGAGCAGCAGCACGCGCTCGTCGCGCCGCACCCCCTGCGCCAGCAGGCCGGCGGCGAAGCGGCGGGCGCCCTCTTCGAGCGCCGCGTAGCTCAGCGCCCCCTGGTCGTCGATGAAGGCCGCGCGGGCGCCTCGGCCGGCGTTGAGGCGGAACAGGTGGGCCGCGAAGTTCAGCTGCGCGCCGGGGCCTGGGGTCATCGCTGTCTCCTTTGACCTGCCGGCTTGCACCGGGGGGTGGGATGCACTATTGTGCTTGCAGGCACTCTAGATCCGGCCCCGGACCATGTCAAGCACTATATTGCATCCTTCCACCGCCATCGACGCCGAGGGCGCGCCGCCCCCCGGCGGTGAGGACAAGCATCCGTTCCTCGTGGCGCTGGGCGAGCGGGTGCGCGCCTTGCGCGCGCGCCGCGGCATGACGCGCAAGGCGGTGGCCGCGGCGGCCGAAGTGTCCGAGCGGCACCTGGCGAACCTGGAGTACGGCACGGGCAATGCCTCCATCCTGGTGCTGCTGCAGGTGGCGCAGGCGCTGCAATGCCCGCTGGCCGAGCTGATCGGGGATGTGACCACCTCGTCGCCCGAATGGCTGCTCATCCGCGAGATGCTGGAGCACCGTGACGAGCCCAGCCTGCACCGCGTGCGCCTGGCCATCGGCGAGCTGCTGGGCACCGGCGCGGGGCCCCAGCGCGCCGACGGGCAACAGCCGCCCCGGGTGGCGCTCGTGGGGCTGCGCGGGGCGGGCAAGTCCACCCTCGGCCAGATGCTGGCCGACGACCTGGGCTTCCCCTTCGTGGAGCTGAGCCGGGAGATCGAGAAGTTCGCCGGCTGCAGCATCTCGGAGATCCAGGCCCTGTACGGGCAGAACGCCTACCGGCGCTACGAGCGGCGGGCGTTGGAAGAGGCGATCCAGATCTACCCCGAGGCGGTGATCGCCACCCCCGGCGGCCTGGTGTCGGACGCGGCCACCTTCAACCTGCTGCTGTCGCACTGCACCACCGTGTGGCTGCAGGCCGAGCCGGAAGACCACATGCGCCGCGTGCAGGCCCAGGGCGACCTGCGCCCCATGGCGGCCAGCCGCGAGGCCATGGACGACCTCAAGCGCATCCTGGCCGGCCGCGCGGCCTTCTATTCCAAGGCCGACCTCCGCGTGGACACCAGCGCCCAGCCGCTGGAAGCCACGTTTGCCGCGTTGCGGCGGGTGGTGCGGGAGGCCCTGCGCCTGCCCACCTGAGGCCCACGGGCATGCGCGCGAGCGCATGCATTAAACTGCTTGCGCATCGATAAGCGATGCACTATGCTGCGTCTCATGGTGGCGCCACGGCGCGCGCTGCCGCCAAGGAGACCGCGCATGAGCCCGTCCGCCCACCCCGTCGACCCGCCCCGCGTCGACTACCAGACCCACCCCTCGCGCTACCGCCACTGGCGGCTGAGCGTGGAAGGCCCCGTGGCCACCCTGGCCTGCGACATCGACGAGAACGGCGGCATCGCGCCGGGCTACAAGCTCAAGCTCAACAGCTACGACCTGGGCGTCGACATCGAGCTGCACGATGCGGTGAACCGCATCCGCTTCGAGCACCCGCAGGTGCGCACCGTGGTGGTCACCAGCGCCCGCGACCGCGTCTTCTGCTCGGGCGCCAACATCTTCATGCTGGGCGTGTCCAGCCACGCCTGGAAGGTGAACTTCTGCAAGTTCACCAACGAGACGCGCAACGGCTTCGAGGATTCATCCGCCCACTCGGGCCTGAAGTTCCTGGCCGCCGTGAACGGCGCCTGCGCCGGCGGCGGCTACGAGCTGGCGCTGGCCTGCGACGAGATCCTGCTGGTGGACGACCGCTCCAGCGCCGTCAGCCTGCCCGAGGTGCCGCTGCTGGGCGTGCTGCCCGGCACCGGCGGCCTCACCCGCCTGACCGACAAGCGCCGCGTGCGCCACGACCTGGCCGACATCTTCTGCACCACCACCGAAGGCGTGCGCGGCCAGAAGGCCAAGGCCTGGCGCCTGGTGGACGAGGTGGTCAAGCCCGCGCAGTTCGCTGCCCGCGTGCAGGAGCGCGCGCTGCAGCTGGCCGCCACCAGCGACCGGCCCGCCGGAGCGCGCGGCGTGGCGCTCACCCCGCTGGAGCGCCGCATCGAGCCCGACGCGCTGCACTACCGCCATGTCAGCGTGACCATGGACCGCGCGCACCGCACCGCCACCTTCGTGGTGCGGGCGCCCGCCGGTGCGCAGCCCGCCGACGCGGCCGCCATCGAGGCCGCGGGCGCCGCCTGGTACCCGCTGCAGATGGCGCGCGAGCTCGACGACGCGATCCTCTCCATGCGCACCAACGAGGGCGAGCTGGGCACCTGGCTGCTCACGACGCAGGGCGACCCCGCCGCCGTGCAGGCCATGGACGCCACACTGCGCGCGCACGCCGGCCACTGGCTGGTGCGCGAGACGGTGGGCCTGCTGCGCCGCACGCTGGCGCGGCTGGACGTGTCCTCGCGCACGCTGTTCGCCCTCATCGAGCCGGGCTCCTGCTTCACCGGCACGCTGCTCGAGCTGGCGCTGGCCGCCGACCGCAGCTACATGCTGGTGCTGCCCGATGCGCCCGAGCGTGCGCCGCGCCTGGCCGTGGACGAGGTGAACTTCGGCCTGTACCCCATGGTCACCGGCCAGAGCCGCCTGGCCCGCCGCTTCTATGGCGAGGCCGAGCCCCTGGCCGCCGTGCGCGCGCGCCTGGGCGAGCCGCTGGACGGCGACGCCGCGCTGGCGCTGGGCCTCGTCACCAGCGCGCCCGACGACATCGATTGGCCGGACGAGACCCGCATCGCCATCGAGGAGCGTGTGGCCATGAGCCCCGACGCCCTCACCGGCATGGAGGCCAACCTGCGCTTCAACGGCCCCGAGACCATGTGGACCCGCGTCTTCGGCCGCCTCACCGCCTGGCAGAACTGGATCTTCCAGCGGCCCAACGCCGTGGGCGACAAGGGCGCCCTGAAGGTCTACGGCACCGGCGACAAGCCCGGCTTCGGCTGGCAGCGCGTCTGAGCCCCGCCCGCCGCCCCCACACCAGACGAAGGACAGCCATGAGCACCATCGACTACAGCGAGAAGATCCCCAACAACGTCAACCTGGCCGAGGACCGCACGCTCAAGCGCGCGCTCGAGCAGTGGCAGCCCAACTACCTCGACTGGTGGGCCGACATGGGGCCCGACGGCTCGCAGAACTTCGACGTCTACCTGCGCACCGCCATCAGCGTGGACCCGCAGGGCTGGGCCCAGTTCGGCCACGTGAAGATGCCCGACTACCGCTGGGGCATCTTCCTGAACCCGGCCGAGAAGGACCGCAAGATCCACTTCGGCGACCACAAGGGCGAGGACGCCTGGCAGGACGTGCCCGGCGAGTACCGCGCCAACCTGCGCCGCATCATCGTCACCCAGGGCGACACCGAGCCGGCCAGCGTGGAGCAGCAACGCCACCTGGGCCTCACGGCACCCAGCCAGTACGACCTGCGCAACCTGTTCCAGGTGAACGTGGAGGAAGGCCGCCACCTGTGGGCCATGGTGTACCTGCTGCACAAGTACTTCGGCCGCGACGGCCGCGAGGAAGGCGAGGCCCTGCTCGAGCGCCGCAGCGGCCAGCAGGACAACCCGCGCATCCTGCAGGCCTTCAACGAGCCCACGCCCGACTGGCTGAGCTTCTTCATGTTCACCTACTTCACCGACCGCGACGGCAAGTTCCAGCTGTGCGCGTTGGCGGAGAGCAGCTTCGACCCCCTGGCGCGCACGACCAAGTTCATGCTCACCGAGGAGGCCCACCACATGTTCGTGGGCGAGTCGGGCGTGAGCCGCGTCATCCAGCGCACCTGCCAGGTGATGAACGAGCTCAAGACGGACGACCCGGCCCGCCTGCGCGCCGCGGGCGTGATCGACCTGCCCACGCTGCAGCGCTACCTGAACTTCCACTTCTCGGTGACGATCGACCTGTTCGGCGCCGACCAGTCCAGCAACGCGGCCACCTTCTACTCCACCGGCCTGAAGGGCCGATTCGAGGAAGGCAAGCGCGCCGACGACCACCAGCTGCGCGGCCAGAGCTACCGCGTGCTCGACCTGCAGGGCGGGCAGCTGGTGGACAAGGAGGTGCCCATGCTGAACGCGCTCAACGAGGTGCTGCGCGACGACTACATCAAGGATTCCATCGCCGGCGTCGAGCGCTGGAACAAGGTCATCGAGAAGGCCGGCATTCCCTTCCGCCTGAAGACGCCGCACAAGGCCTTCCACCGCAACATCGGCACGCTGGCCGGCGCCAAGGTGTCCCCCGAGGGCCAGGTGGTGTCCGAGGCGGAATGGGCCGCGCGCGTGGACGACTGGCTGCCCTCGGCCGCCGACCGCGCCTTCGTGGCCAGCCTCATGGGCCGCGTGGTCGAGCCGGGCAAGTTCGCCCACTGGATCGCGCCGCCCGTCATGGGCATCAACCGCCAGCCGGTCGATTTCGAATACGTCCGGTTCAACTGAACCGTCGCCCCCGCCGAGGCCCCTGCCCCCCGTGACGCCATGGACATCGCCCCGCCCGTGATCCGGCAGCACCTGATCGACCCGGAAATCTGCATCCGCTGCAACACCTGCGAGGCCACCTGCCCCGTGGGCGCGATCACGCACGACGAGCGCAACTACGTGGTGGACGCCGCGCGTTGCGACCTGTGCATGGCCTGCGTGCCGCCCTGCCCCACCGGCTCCATCGACAACTGGCGCACCATGCCGCGCCAGGCCGCCTACAGCGTGCAGGATCAGCTCGGCTGGGACGCGCTGCCGCCCGAGCTGACGCCGCTGCAGCTGGCGGCCGCGGCGGGCGGGGCGGGGGATGGCTCGGCGCCCACGCCGCAGGACGATGTCGCGTCGGAGGGCAACACCGCCGCGGCGGCCGCCGCGCCCGGCACGCAGGCGGGCAGCTCGCCCGACGATGCCCCCCACGGCCACTGGGGTGCCACGGTGCCGCCCTGGTCCGCCGCGCACCCCTACGTCAACCTGTACGGCCCCCGCGCGGCGAGCCAGAGCGTGACGGCCACCGTGAGCGGCAACGTGCGCGTCACCCAGGCGGGCACCGAGTACGACTCCCACCACATCGTGCTTGACTTCGGCGCCATGCCCTTCCCGGTGCTGGAGGGCCAGTCCATCGGCATCCTGCCGCCGGGCACCGACGCGGCGGGCCGCCCCCACCATGCGCGCCAGTACTCGGTGGCCAGCCCGCGCAACGGCGAACGCCCCGGCTCCAACAACGTCTCGCTCACGGTGAAGCGGGTGCTGCAGGACCACCAGGGCCGGCCCGTGCGGGGCGTGGCCAGCAACTACCTGTGCGACCTGCAGGTGGGCCAGGCGGTGCAGGTGATCGGCCCGTTCGGCCAGAGCTTCCTGATGCCCAACCACCCGCGCAGCCACCTGGTGATGATCTGCACGGGCACCGGTTCGGCGCCCATGCGGGCCATGACCGAATGGCGCCGGCGCCTGCGCCGCTCGGGCAAGTTCGACGGCGGCCGGCTGCTGCTGTTCTTCGGCGCGCGCACGCCGCAGGAGCTGCCCTACTTCGGGCCGCTGCAGAACCTGCCGCGCGACTTCATCGACATCCACTTCGCCTTCAGCCGCCAGCCCGACGCACCGCGCCGCTACGTGCAGGACCTCATGCGAGAGCAGGCCGACACGCTGGCCCCCCTGCTGGCCGACCCCGATGCCTACTTCTACGTCTGCGGCCTCAAGGCCATGGAAGAAGGCGTGGTGCAGGCGCTGAAGGACATCGCCCAGCAGGCCGGCCTGGGCTGGACGGCCACCGCCGCCACGCTCAAGCAGCAGGGGCGGCTGCACCTCGAGACCTACTGAGCCCGCGGGCGGGCACCACGATTGCCGAGGCACGGCAGACTCTTGCTGCCTGCCATGCACCCGCTGCTGCTGCCCATCGCCCTGCGCCTGCTCACCCGCCGCCCCGTGACCCGGGCGCTGGCGCGCGTGGGCACGGGCGTGGCGGCGGCCGCCGGGGCGGCGATGGTGGCCCTCACCGCCGAGCAGGTGTGGCGCATGTGGCGCGCGTGGAACGGCGTGGACAGCGGCCCCAAGGCGCAGCCCTACCAATACCGTGCGGCGCGGCCACGGCGGCGCGTGCTGGTGGTGGGTGACAGCACCGGCGTGGGCATCGGGGCGGAGCGCCGCACCGAATCCATCGGCGCCCTGGTGCGTGCGGCCTGCCAGGGTGCCGAGCTGGTGAACCTGAGCGTCTCGGGCTCGTGCCTGGGCGACGTGCCGGCCCAGCTCGAGCGCCTGGGGCCGTTGGAGCGCCGCTTCGACATCGTGCTGCTGCACTGCGGCGGCAACGACATCATGCGCACGCCGAACCTGGGCTCGATCGAGGCCACGGCCGATGCCCTGCTGCCGCGCCTGCATGCCGTGGGCAAGCGCGTGGTGTGGCTGGGCCCGGTGGACGTGGGCCTGGCGCCGCTGTTCCGCCCACCGTTCAGCTGGTGGCTCTCGCACCGCAGCCGGCAGGCGGCTGGCCTGTTCCAGCGTGCCGCGCGGCGCCACGGCGTGGAGTACGTGGGCTTCCACGGCAGCCGCCACAGCCATGTGCTCACGCGGGAGCGCTCGCAGTTCTTCTCCGCCGACGGCATCCACCCCAGCGGACACGGCTACCGCTACGCTTACGGATGGCTCGCGCGCTCGGGCGCGCTGGGCCATGCGATGGCGGACGTGCAGGCCGGCCCGGCCCACACGCCCCCCCTCACCCCGCCCGTGCCCGCGGCCGCACCCCTGCGGCACGCGGCCTGACCCCACCCGCCATGGCCTTCACCACCCAGTTCACCACCCCCGAGCCCAGCCGCGCCGAGGTCGACGCCTGGCGGGGCCTCAGCGTCATCGAGTTCGGCACCGGCTGGTGCGGCCACTGCCAGCGCGCGCAGCCGCTGATCGAGGGCGCCCTGTCGCCCCACGAGCCGCTGCGCCATGTGAAGGTCGAGGACGGCAAGGGCCGACCGCTGGGCCGCTCGTTCGGCGTGAAGCTGTGGCCCACCCTCGTGTTCCTGCAGGACGGGCGCGAGGTGGAGCGCCTGGTGCGGCCGCAGACCGGCTCGGAGATCGCCGAGGCGCTGGCCCGCGCCATTGCGGCCTGAGCGTTGCGGGCCCTCAGGCGCGCATGCTGCCCGTGCGCTCGTAGCGCTCGTGCCACGACAGCGCCTCGGCCAGCAGGTGCGGCGTGTGCAGCCCGCCCTGGCCACGCCGGCCCGCGGCCTCGGCGCGCTCGATGTAGTCCTGCAGCGCGGGGCGGAAGTCGGGGTGCGCGCAGCGGTCCACCACCACGCGGGCGCGCGCCCGGGGCGACAGGCCGCGCAGGTCGGCCAGGCCCTGTTCGGTGACGATCACCTGCACGTCGTGCTCGGTGTGGTCCACATGGCTGGCCATGGGCACGATGCACGAGATGCGGCCCGACTTGGCGGTGGAGGCCGTCATGAAGATCGACAGGTAGGCGTTGCGCGCGAAGTCGCCCGAGCCGCCGATGCCGTTCATGATGCGCGTGCCCATGACATGGGTGGAGTTCACGTTGCCGTACAGGTCCGCCTCGATCATGCCGTTCATGGCGATGATGCCCAGGCGGCGGATCAGTTCGGGGTGGTTGGAGATCTCCTGCGGCCGCAACACGATGCGCTCGCGGTAGAACGGCAGGTGCGCGAGGAACTCCTGCATGCCCTCGGGGCTGAGCGACAGCGCCGTGGCCGAGGCCTGCGCCAGCGTGCCCGACTTGAGCATGGCCAGCATGCCGTCCTGCAGCACCTCGGTGTAGGCCGAGAGGTCGCGCCAGCCGCCGCGGTCCAGGCCGGCGAGCACCGCGTTGGCGGTGTTGCCCACGCCCGACTGCAGCGGCAGCAGATTGGCCGGCAGGCGCCCGCGCTTCACCTCGTGCGAGAGGAAGTCGAGGATGTGCTCGGCGATGCGCTCGGACACCGCATCGGGCGGCGCGAAGGCGCTGTTGCGGTCGGGCAGGTGCGTCTCGACCACCGCCACCACCTTGTCCAGGTCGACATGCAGGTAGGGCTCGCCGATGCGGTCGCCCGCGGCCGTCATGGGGATGGGCAGCCGGTGCGGCGGGCGCTCCGTGCCGTAGTAGATGTCGTGCATGCCCTCGAGCTCGGCGGGGTGCCACGAGTTCACCTCGAGGATCACCCGGTCGGCCTGCTCGAGCCAGGTCTTGTTGTTGCCCACCGACGAGGCGGGGATCAGGCGCCCGTCTTCCAGGATGCCCGACACCTCCACCACGGCCACGTCGAGCTTGCCGAGGAAGCCGAACCACACCAGCTGCGCCACATGCGACAGGTGGATGTCCAGGTACTCCATCTCACCCGCGTTGATGCGCTGGCGGCAGGTGGCGTCGGACTGGTAGGGCAGCCGCATCTCGATGCCCTGCGCCTGGGCGAGCGCGCCGTCGAGCTCGGGCGCCGTGGAGGCGCCCGTCCACACGCCCACGCGGAAGGGCTGCCCCGCCGCATGGGCTGCCTCGATGTGGCGCGCCAGCGCGCCGGGGACGACCTTGGGGTAGCCCGCGCCGGTGAAGCCGCTCATGCCCACGTGGTCGCCGTGGCGGATGAGGGCGGCGGCCGCGTCGGCGGTGGTGATCTTCTGCTGCAGCCCAGGGTGCAGCACACGGGACGGTTGGCTCAAGCGGAACTCCGGAGGGTGGGCGGCCCAGGCGGCCGACAGGCGGCTGTGCCGCCGCCAAAAAAGCCGCGATCTTAAGGGTTAACCCTTAACCTCCCAGCCCCCCGTGCACGAGGCCCCGTCGAAGCGCGTGATATTGGGCCGCTCAGTGCCCGAGCACCAGCAGCGCCGCGGCCGCCGCCGCCGCGGGCAGCGTCTGGATGAACAGGATCTTGCGCGAGCCGGTGCTCCAGGCGCCGTACACGCCCGCCACGGCCACGCAGGCCAGGAAGAACAGCACCGCAGGCGCGTCGCTGCGCACCAGGCCCCAGGCGATGCCCGCAGCGAGGAAGCCGTTGTACAGCCCCTGGTTCTTGGCCAGCACCTGGGTGGCGGCGGCGAAATCGGGCGCCAGGCCAAAGGCCTTGTGGCCGCGCGGCGTGTTCCACCAGAACATCTCCAGCACGAGGATGTAGAGGTGGATGAGGGCCACCACGGCGGCGAGGACGATCGCCAGCAGGGGCATCTGTTCAGGGGTGGGGGTGGGCGTGGGCATGGGCGTCTCCGGAAACATTTGTGTTTACGTCCGGTATGATATTGTTTTCGAGCGATGTCCGCCAGCCCCCCTTCCAAGCCTGATTCCGTGCCTGAGCCTGCCACCGCACGCCGCGCGGCCACCCGCGACGCGGTGGCCCAGGCGCAGCGTGGCCGCATGCTGGCGGCCGTGGTGCAGGCGGTGGCCGAACGCGGCTACGCGGCCACCACGGTGGCGCATGTGATCGCCGGCGCGGGCGTGTCGCGCCGCACCTTCTACGAGCAGTTCACCGACCTGGACGACTGCTTCGTGGCGGCCTATGCCTCGGCCCTGGCCGGCCTGCAGCAGGCGGTGCGGCAGGCCAGCGCCCAGGCCGTGGGCCGGCCGCTGGCCGAGCGGGTGCGGGCGCCACTGGCCGCCTACCTGGCCACCCTGGGCGCCGTGCCGGGCGCGGCGCGCGCCTTCGCCGCCGCCGCGGTGGGCGCCAGCGAACGGGTCGCGGCGCTGCGGTCCGCCGCGCTGCACCAGTGGGTGCTGCTGTGGCGCGCCACCGCCGACGACTGCCGCGCCGAGACCCATGGGCCCGTGAGCGACGCCGAGCTGCTGGCCATGGTGGGTGGCGTGGAGGAGCTGGTGCGCGACGCCGTGCAGCGCGGGGCCGACCCCGGCAGCCCGGCGCTGCGGGAGGCGGCAGTGGGCTTCGCGCTGGCGGTGCTGCGGGCGCGCTGAGCGCCTCGCACCCGGCCCCGTCAGCCCGCCAGAGGCAGCCGCAGCTCGAACACCGAGCCCTCGCCCGGCCCGGGGCTGGACGCCACCAGGCTGCCGCCATGCTGCTGTGCCAGGCTGCGCGCCAGGGCCAGGCCGATGCCCAGGCCGCCCTGGAAGCGTGCCGGCGTGGCCTCGGCCTGCACGAACAGGTCGAACACCCGTGCCAGGAGCGCCGGCTCCATGCCGATGCCCGTGTCGCACACGCGCACCAGGGCCATGCCACGGTCGGGCTCCACCCGCACCTGCACCGTCACGTCGCCCTGGTCAGGCGTGTACTTGGCCGCGTTGTTGAGCAGGTTGCTGAGGATCTGCGCCACGCGCACCGGGTCGGCCTGCAGGGACAGCCCGGGCGCCTCGTCCACCACCTCCACCCGGTGGCCGCGCGCACCCATGGCCGCCGCCGTCTGCTCAAGCGCCATGTCCAGCGCCTCGCGCAGGTGCATGGGCCGCTTCTGCAGCGTGGCCAGACCGCGCGTGACGCGCGACACGTCGAGCAGGTCCTCCACCAGGTGCCGCATGTGGGCGGCCTGGCGGTCGACGATGCCGGCGGCGTAACGCACGCCGTCCACCTGCTCCGGCGCCAGCAGGATCATGCGGGCCGCGTTGGCGATGGGGGCGAGCGGGTTGCGCAGCTCATGCGCCAGGGCGGCCAGGAACAGGTCTTTCTGGCGGGCCGCGTCGCGCAACGCCTGCTCGCTGCTCTCCAGCCGCTCCTGCACCTCCTTGATCTCGTGGATCACGGTGCACGAGCCCATCCACCGCGTGATGCGGCCTTCGGCATCGCGCACCGGCAGCGCGCGGCCGAGCACCCACCGGTACTCCCCGCGCCGATCGCGCAGCCGGTACTCCACCTCGTAGGGCTCGCCCGTGGCCAGGCTGTGGCGCCAGCGTGCCCAGGCGCGCGGCTGGTCGTCGGCGTGGAACATGCCGCTCCAGGCGTCGCCGTCTGTGGAGCCCTCGGGCACGCCGGTGAAGTCGTACCAGCGCTGGTTGTACCAATCGTGGTGGCCGTCGGGCCGCGTGGACCAGAGCATGTGCGGCAGCAGGTTGGCGATGGTGCGAAAGCGCGCCTCGCTCTCGCGCAGCGCCGCGAGCGCGGACTCGCGGTCGGTGACGTCGCCGCCCTGCACGAAGATGCCTTCCACCTCGCCGCCCGCCCCCCGAATGGGCTGGTACACGAAATCCAGGAACAGCTCGCGCGGTGCATCGCCGCCCTGCAGACGCACCGCCGTGCCGCGCCCCACATGCGGCTCGCCGCTGCGGTACACCCTGTCCAGCAGCTCGAAGAAGCCCTGGCCCTCCAGCTCGGGCAGCACCTCGCGCACCGAGCGGCCCACCACCGCCTGCCGGTCCACCAGCTGCAGGTACGCGGCATTGGCCAGCTCGAACACCTGGGTGGGGCCGCGCAGCACGGCCATGAACCCGGGGGCCTGCGCGAACAGCTCCGTGAGGAAGCGTTGGCTGGCCGACAGGCGGATGTTGTCCTGTTGCACGGCCGCCGCACGCGAACGCACGCCTTCGGCCAACTGGTCGGGGGTTAGCCCGGTGGCCGAGCGGGCGCGCTGCAGCTCCTCGCGCAGACGCTGCACCTCGGTGACATCGGTGGTGTGCTGCATCACCGCGACCACCTCGCCCTGCGCATCCCGCAGCGGTGTGTGGGTGGCGCTCCAGTAGCGCATGTCCATCACGGGGCCATCGGCGGTCTGCGCCTCGATGGCATAGGGGATGAGCGCCAGCGTGTCGCGCTCGCCGGTGGTGAAGGCACGCTCGATGGAGGCGCGCAGCACGTCGGCCTGGGCGCTGCCGTCTTCGTTGGCCGTGCCGGGAAACATCTCGAACAGCCCACGTCCCAGCAACTCGCCGCGTCGGCGGCCCGTGAGCAGCTCGTAGGCCGGGTTGACGTCGAGGTAGCGCATCTGCCGGTCCAGCACCATGTAGGCGTT
Source organism: Burkholderiales bacterium (assembly GCA_016213265.1). GTDB lineage: Bacteria > Pseudomonadota > Gammaproteobacteria > Burkholderiales > Burkholderiaceae_C > Ideonella. The sequence continues at coordinate 28,586 of JACRBA010000071.1, forward strand.
GGGGGAGTGCCGGAACAACGCCTCGTGAGGAACCGACATGGGGAACCCTGACTGCAAGGTGATGGCCTGTTGGCCCGCGGCGGCCACCAGGAAGGGGCCGCGCAGGCGGATGGCCGTCGGCTGGTCGATTATGGGTGCAGACGGCCAGGCGACCGTCATCCGAGCGACACGGCGGCCCCCTACCCTGCCGCGCTTCCCATCCCACCCAAGGAAGACGCATGTCGAACACCCTCACCCTGCGCATGGCCGGCGCCGCCGCGGCCCGGTGCGCCCTGGGCGCCCAGGCCGCGCCGAACAACGCCTACCCCGTGCCCTCCGTCCAGCTCGGCCCGCGCCCGTTTTTCCTGGCGGCCGAGATGCCCGAAGGCCGGCTCAAGCGCGAGCTGAACCAGTGCGCCAAGACCTTCCAGCACTACCGCCCCAGCGAGTTCTCCATCGGCCACCGCGGCGCGCCGCTGCAGTTCCCCGAGCACACCCGCGAGTCGTATGAAGCCGCCGCCCGCATGGGCGCCGGCATCATCGAGTGCGACGTGGCCTTCACGCAGGACAAGGAACTCGTCTGCCGCCACGCGCAGAACGACCTGCACACGACGACCAACATCCTGGCCACGCCGCTGGCCGCCAAGTGCACCACGCCCTTCCAGCCCGCCGTCATCGACGGCGCCGGCAACCTGGTGACGCCGGCCAAGGCCGAATGCCGCACCAGCGACATCACGCTGGCCGAGTTCAAGACCCTGCGCGGCAAGATGGACGCGTTCAACCCGCGTGGCCGCACGGTGCAGGAGTACATGGCCGGCACCGCCACCTGGCGCACCGACCTGTACGCCGGGCCCACCAGCGGCACGCTGATGACGCATGCCGAGAGCATCGCGCTGTTCAAGAAGCTGGGCGTGAAGATGACGCCCGAGCTCAAGACCCCTGTGGTGCCCATGCCCTTCGACGGCTTCACCCAGCAGGCCTACGCCCAGAAGATGATCGACGAGTACAAGGCCGCGGGCATCGCGCCGTCCAAGGTCTTCCCGCAGTCGTTCCTGAAGGACGACGTGCTGTACTGGGTGGCCCACGAGCCCGCCTTCGGCCAGCAGGCCGTGTACCTCGACGACGCCAACGTGCCGGCCGACCTGCCCACCGCCACCGAGCTGCGCACCTACAAGGCCCAGGGCATCAACATCTGGGCGCCGCCCACCTGGGCGCTGCTGGCGCTGGACGCGAAGAAGAACATCGTGCCCTCGCAGGCCGCCAGGGATGCGCGCGCCGCCGGCCTCGACCTGATCACCTGGTCGCTCGAGCGCAGCGGCCTGCTGGCCGACGGCAACAACGGCTCGTACTACCAGACCATCGACGCGGCCATCACGCGCGAAGGCGACGTGCTGCGCGTGATCGACGTGCTGGCCAAGGACGTGGGCGTGCGCGGCATCTTCAGCGACTGGCCCGCCACCGTGTCGTTCTACGCCAACTGCGCGGGGCGCTGAGGCAGAGGCAGGCGGAGGGGACAATCCGCGGCTGAACCGACCCGCTCGGCTCGGCCGCCTCACGGGGCGACAGCCGGCGCCGGCACGCTGCCATGACCGACGCCCCCTCCTCCGCCTTGCCCGCCCTGCCCGCCTTGACCACCCTGCCCCTGTGGCCCAAGGCCTACGCGCCCAGCGGCGCCCGCGCCACGCTGAAACAGTTCAACGAGGACTTCATCGTCACCGAGCTGCCGCTGCAGCTGCCGTGCGGCGAGGGCGAACACCTCTGGCTGGACGTGGAGAAGAACGGCGCCAACACCGCCTTCGTCGCCCAGCAGCTGGCGCAGGCCGCGGGCGTACAGGACAAGGACGTCGGTTATGCCGGCCTGAAGGACCGCCACGCCGTCACGCGGCAGTGGTTCAGCATCTACCTGCCCATCCCGAAGGGCCAGGGTGAGACGCCCGACCTCACCACGCTGCAGCACCCGGAGTTCAAGGTGCTGAGCCAGAGCCGCCACCTGAAGAAGCTGCGCCCCGGTGACCTGCAGGGCAACCGCTTCCGCATCGTCCTGCGCGACGTCACGGGCAGCCGCGAAGCCATCGAGGCCAACCTGCAGGCGGTGAAGTCGCTCGGCGTGCCCAACTACTTCGGCGCCCAGCGCTTCGGCCACGACGGCGGCAACATCGAGCAGGGCCGCGCCATGCTGGCGCGCGAGATCCGCGTGCGCAACCCGAAGAAAAAGGGCATCTACCTCTCGGCCGTGCGCTCCTTCGTCTTCAATGAAGTGCTCGCCCAGCGCATCCAGCAGGGTCTGTGGGGCCACACGCTGCCCGGCGACGTGCCCGACGACGCCGGCCGCCCCACCGGCCCCCTGTGGGGCCGCGGCCGCGTGGCCACCACCGACGACGCGCAGGCGCTGGAAAACGCCGTCGCCGAACGCCACGCCACCCTCTGCGACGGCCTGGAACACGCCGGCCTGAACCAGGAGCGGCGCCCCTTGGTGGCCAGCCCCACCGACATGTCGTGGGAATGGCCGCAAGCGGATCAGCTGGTGATCACGTTCTCGCTGAACGCCGGCAGCTACGCCACCACCGTGCTGGATGAAATCATCGAGACCATGGAGCCGGAGCGGCACGCAGAGAGCGAGGCCGTGGCGGAGCCCACCGCGCACCACGCCAGCCCAGCTACACCCCACGCAACACGCTGAACTCGCGGAACAGGCTCACGGGCAAGGGCGTCTCGAGCTTCCACACAATGCTCATCGGCCGGTGGCCCTCTGCGGACTCCAGCGTGACTCGCCCGCAGGCGCGGTAGGCGTCGCCCTTGCGGGACCGCACGAAGAGCTGAAACTGCCAACCGTTTGACGCGCTCTGCAGATAGCGCCTCCCGCTGGGCGTGTCCGGCCCCGCGCTGTTCTGCGTCTGCCAGTGGAAGCGCTCGGCACTGATAGCGTAGTCGTGGTACGCGATGCGGTCGTGATAGCCGTCGCTCTTGTCAAGCGTCACGAATAGCAGTTCTGTCTTGCGGCTCCCGAGTGGCAGCACACCCGCCTGGAAAGGTGCGCGGCGCGCGGCGGTCAGCCAGCCGACCGCCGTGAGCACCTCGCGCACGCCGTAGCTGGCGTGCAGGCACAGCGGCGTATCTTCCAGTCCGGGGATCGGCGTGGCAACCAGCGTGGTGCGGGTCTGCAGCAAGGCCGAGAGCTCGACCAGCTCGGCGGCGATGGCGGGGTGGCGCTGCACACGCTCCATGAAGGCTTCGGGACCCGCCGCCTGCTCATGCCGCCCATCGATCTGGTAGGCCAGCATCTGCACCCCCAACGAGTCCATCGCACCGGCTGCAGACGGTCTGCCCTGCCAAGCGCCCACCGCGGCCATCACGTCGAGCCGCCGCGGGTCGTCCACGTGCAACAGGTCGCCGAACCGGCGGCTGAAGTAGGCCTCCTCGGGCCCTGGCTCCGCGACGATCAGGCCCGCGTCGCGCTTGAGTGTCGTCCAGCCGCTCGCCCCCTGGCCGGTGCCTGAGCGGTAGATGTCGTCCAGCTCAAGCGCCTGGTCATGCAGGAAGTCGGCCAGCCGCACGTCGGCACGGCCCCGCAGCACAACGTAGGTTTGCAGCTCCGTCTTCAGGCGACGCCAGTTCTGCGTCGTCAATGCTCGCAGGCCCTGAAGCACTTGCTCTCGTGTCTGACGCTGGAGATGGATGTGGCACCCCGGTGGCAGGCTGCCAAAGCCATTCTCGACACCATCCACCAGCTCACGGCGTGACAGGCCGCTCAGGCCAGACAGGAGGCGGTCGAACCGAAACTCCGTGCGATGCTGGCCGACAAAATCGAGCACCAGACAGCTCTCCTTGCCCGGCGCCAAGCGCAGACCCCGGCCGATCTGCTGCTGGAACAAGACCGGGCTCTGAGTCGGTCTCAGCAGCAAGAGCGTGTCGACCATGGGCAGATCGATGCCTTCGTTGTAGAGGTCGACCGTCACCAGCGCACACAGTTCCCCGTTGAGCAAGCGTTGCGGCGCCCGGCGGCGGTCCTCGGCGCTCGTGGCGCCCACCACGCACGCCGCAGGCAGTCCGGCGCGGTTGAGCCAGTCGGTCATGAACTCGGCGTGCGCAACCGACACGCAGAACACCAGGGCACGCGACCGTGCCGCATCGGACGCAAGGCGCCGCCATTCATTCACCACCAAACGGGCGCGCACATCGTTGCCCGTGACCAGGTGGTCGACCGCTTCGCGCTCGCCGGGCTTGTCCCACGGCACCGAGGAAAAGTCGGTGGCGTCGTCGCAGGCGTAGTACTCGAACGGCGCCAGCAGTTGCAGGTCGAGTGCATGCCACAGGCGCAGCTCAACGGCCGGGCTGCCGTCGGGCCTTGCATCGAAGTACGGAGTGATCGGCTGCCCGTCGCTGCGCTCCGGCGTGGCGGTCAGGCCGAGCAGGATGCGCGGCTGAACGGCTTTCACGAAGGCGTCGAAGCGGTCTGCCGCCAATCGGTGGCATTCATCCACGACGACCGTATGCCAATGCTCGGCACCCACCCCGGCCACCAGGTTGCGGCTGGTCACGCCGTCGATGGTGGCGAAGAGGTGGTCCCAGCGGTCGGGCTCGTGCCCGCCGGCCAGCACATGCCCGAACTCGGGGTCGCGAAGCACCTCGCGATAGGTACGCAGGGCCTGGCGAAGAATCTCCTCGCGGTGCGCGACGAAGAGGAGACGGGGGCGTCCGCCTTCGCTGCGACAGGTGTTCCTGTAGTCGAACGCCGCAACCACCGTCTTGCCGGTGCCGGTGGCAGCGACCAGGAGGTTGCGACGCCGTCCGTGAGCACGCTCTGCACCCAGTCGCTCCAGCATGTCCTGCTGGTAGGTCTTGGGCTGCAGATCGAAGAAGCTGACGACGCCAGGAAACTCCCCCCCAAAGGACTCGCGGCCGAGCGCGACAGACAGCGCCCGCCGGTGAGCCGCGTTGTCGGGGTCATAGTGCTGGAACTCACTGTCTGCCCACAGCGTCTCGAAGTGGGCGGTTGCCCGGGCAAACAGCGCCTCCTGCGCGCGTTGCGTCAGCTTGACGGTCCATTCCAACCCGCCAGTCAGCGCCGCGCCCGACAAGTTGGCGCTGCCCACGTAGGCCGAACCGAAACCGGTTTGGCGATGGAAAAGCCAGGCCTTGGCATGCAGGCGTGTGCGGCGGCCGTCGAGAGACACGCGAACCTCGCACCCCGGCAGGCGCGCCAACTCGTCGAGTGCACGCGCTTCGGTGGCGCCGGTGTAGGTGGTGGTGAGGATGCGCAGCCGCGTCGCGCTCTGACCCTGTGCTCCCCTGGCCGTGATCTGCTGCAGCACATCCTGCAGCTTGCGCACGCCCGATACGGTGATGAAACTCACCAGGATGTCGACCTGATCGGCAGACGCCAGTTCACGTCGGATCTCGTGAAGCAGGGACGGCGAACCCTTGCCTGCGGTGAACAGCCAGGGCGCCGACAGCCCGATCTCCGGCGGAGCCTGGAACTGCCGGTGACGCTGGACGGCCCGCAGGACGCGCAGGGGTGGCGCAATCAGGTCGACAGCTTCGGCGGAGCCGTCGGTCGCACGGGAGCCGCCTATTGCGGCGAGCCGTTGCCGAAGCAACACCAGCAGCTCGTTGACCAGCTGAAGTTGCAGCTCGGGCTTGTCGGTGGCATCTCCGCCCACGTCATCGAGGATCGTGCCGAGCTGGCGTGCCATGGCATCAACCAGCAGCTCAGGCACGCCGGCCTTGAGCGCGTGAACGTCAGCGCTGCCAGGTTCCAGGTCGGCGAGCGATCGAACCAGGCCCTCGGTGAGCAGCAGATCGTAGAGACCGTCGGACAGCGCCATGGAGGCTCCGCGCGTCAAGCGATCGAGCGGGTGCCTCGGCAATCCGGGTAGCCGGTGCAGCCCCAGAAGTCTCTGCCTGCTTGGGCCCCGCGCTTCGCCGTTCGACGCACCATGGGCTTGGCACACACGGGGCAAACAATCGCCTGCCCTGCTTCAGTCGGGAGCGGGACGACCTGGGAGGCACCTCTGCTTGGCGTCGGTTGCCCTGCGGCGGACTTCGCCTGCCGAATGAGTCCGAGAAGCTTCGGCCCGTCCACAAGCCTCACATTGCGCCCGCTCGCAAAGCGGATGGCGTCATCGGTGAATCGCCCGGAGGTGACCACGAATCCGCCCGTGGCACCGCGGGCGGCCATGACCCCGTACAGCTCACGCACCACGTCGACGCCCACTTTCAGCGCGCGCCACTGCTTGCACTGCACCAGAAACTTCTCGCCACCGCCCTTGCCAGGTCGAGTCAGCACCAGATCCACGCCGCCATCGGCACCGCCCCCACCGGTTTCTGCCACCTGATAGCCCTGCAGTCGAAACCCTTCACCGACGAGCAACTCGAACTCACGCCAGCTCATGCCATCGAGAGCATCCGTCGCTTGGCTCTGCGCAACGTCGGTGACGAGGCCCTGACGCACCTTGCGCCGCCAGGCAGACACCCCAGCAGCAACCACGCAGATGAACGGCAAGATGTACTGACCCGCGCTCGCTAGGCCCATCCATAACGCTTGGACAGCCATGCCCGCCCGCCCGGATGGGGCGCCGACGGTCAGCGACTGCGCCGCAATCTGGTGCAGCAGTACATAGCTCACCGGCGCGAGGGCCACGCCCACCCACCACGGGAGCATCGCCACCAGTTCAACGAGGTCCTCGGCCGGACCGGATCTCTTGCGTCTTGCCATGTTGGCGTCTCTCCCTTTCAGTCTCTTGGGCCAGGCTGCGTGGCGCCCGACTGCTGGCGGCGCACCTATCGGCCAATCGTCCAGGAATCTTCCATGCCGTCCGTCCCATCGAGCAAGGTGGAGCCGGCGTGCAGTCTGGAGACTCTGGAGGCCAGGCACTGACCGTACCTTTATCGCACAATCTTTGGGTCATGTCGGCTGATCATCTGCCCGGGCATATAAGTTCATCAAACTTCCTGTAGCTTGTTTGTTGTACTAACATGCCATGGCTTATAAGATGCTCCATGGCCGCCACCCTCCCCGTCCGCTTCCCTGATCAACTCCGGCAGCACCTGCGGGCGTTGAGGAAGCGGCATGGCCTGACTCAGGCCCAGCTCGGCGCACGCATCGGTGTCAGCCAGGCGCGGATCGCCGAGATCGAAGCCAATCCCGGCCTGGTGAACTTCGAGCAGCTGATGAAGTTGCTCTCCGTGCTGCATGTCACGCTGACCTTGCAGGAGGAAGCGGTGGCACCGGCCGCCACCCCGCCCCCCGTCCGGGCCGCCAAGGCCCCGAAGCCACCCCGCAGGCAGCATCAGGCGACACCCGCATCCCGTCCCACCACCCTCGTGGCTCGTCCCAAGAAGGGCTCGTGGTGACGCAGTCACTGAACGCGTGGATGAACGGTGAGCTGGTCGGCACCTGGCTCGTCGACCGGAACGCGCACACCTTGCGCTACGCCCCGTCATGGCTGGAGTCGCCCCGCCGTCGGTCGCTCTCGCAGTCCCTGCTCATGGGCAGCTCTCTGGAGATTCAGGGCCAGCAGGTCCGCCACTACTTCGACAACCGTTCAACCCTCGAAGGAGTTGCTGTGCTGCCTGACACGGCCAAGGCCTACTTTGACTCACTCTGGTCCGCGCAGTCGGCGGATGCCTGGTCGAGTCTGTCGAACCAGCAACGGGAGTTTGAGCGGGGCGAATTCGCGCGGGGCCAATGTCCCAACGGATCGGGCTTCGCTGCGCGCCTGTCGGCGCTCTACAAGGAGAATCTGTCGCAGCGCGCCAGGGCGATTGCCGAGACACTCAAAAAGGTGCATCTGGCCTTCGACAGCCCCTTGGGCGAGGGTGTCGAGGAGCAGTTGCGCGAATGGGGCGCCGCCGCGCTCGCCAAAGCTCGCGAGGCGCTTGAGGATGCCTACCTGCGGCATCTGCAGAGCTACGGCCTCCAGGACATTCACCCGATCGGACTTGAACATGCCTACGCGCTGGGACAGGCAACGGTCGCCAATTTGCCCGCGCGCTACCTGTGGGAAGTGCGGAACATCCCGGCCATGCATCCACGGCGGCAGACAACGGAGGCTCAAGTGACCATCAACAACAGCACCACCACCATCAACAACAGCGGAACGATCGGGGCCGTGCAGACTGGGCCCGGGGCAACTGCACACGTTCAGCAGCAGTGGGTCGAGGGCGATACATCTGCATTGCGGCAGGCCCTCGGCGACTTGCGCGACGCGTTGGAGCGTTCACAGGATGTTGCGCCCGAGGCTCGTGGCAAACTGATCGCCGACGTTGATGGAGCCGTCGTGGAGCTTCGGCAGGAGCGTCCCAACAAGACCAAGTTGGTCGGCTTGCTGAGTGCCGTCGGTGATGCCGTCGCGTTCATAGGGGACGCTCAATCCGCGTACGACGTTGTGAAGGGGCTGGCCAGCGCGCTCGGCATTCACCTGCCGTAGTAGGCGCAAGGTCATGCACGTGATGCCCGAGCGTGCGGCAGTTCTGAAGTGGTAGGCCGGGCGGGGCTCGAACCCGCGACCGAGCGATTATGAGTCGCGCGCTCTAACCGACTGAGCTACCGGCCCACTGAATACACACCGCCATTGTCCCGCATGCGGGCACCCTGGGGCGTTGCACACAGCCTGCGGACAGCAGCCCCAACACCGCGCGCCGCCACATGGGGCAAGAGCACAGAGTGATGAGTCCTCTGCTCTGACCAACTGAGCTAACGGCCCCCGGGGCGCGGGATTGTAGGGGACCCCCCGCCCTTGTTCTGGGCCAGCGCCGGCAGCGCAGGATCGGGCCGCCGCCGGCGAATCGGTGGTACGTCGTCCGACGCCCTATCTCAGCACTTCCGCGCCGTGCGCGTGAGTGGCATAGGTCTCCCAGTGCGGCAGGACCACTCCACCCACAGTTGTATGATGACCCGACACCGCAGACACCGCTGTGTCGCACGTTGCCCTTGTCGCCCATGACCGAGCTGACCCTGCCCCGCCGACGTTCCCGCACCCTGGCCCAGGAACTGGTGGCCGCCTTGGAGCAGCGCATCCAGGACGGTCGGCTGGCGCCGGGCGAAAAGCTGCCCACCGAAGCGGCGGTGATGGCGGAGTACGGCGTGAGCCGCACGGTGGTGCGCGAGGCGATCTCGCGCCTGCAGGCAGCCGGCCTGGTGAGCACGCGCCACGGCGTGGGCACCTTCGTCAGCGAGGCGCCCCCACCCGACGAGCCGGGCTTCCGGATCCGGCCGAACCAGCTGGGCACCCTGCAGGAGGTGATCGCCCTGCTGGAACTGCGCATCGGCATCGAGACCGAGGCGGCCGCGCTGGCCGCCCAGCGACGCACCGACGAGCAGCTGCTGGCCATGCGGCGCGTGCTGGACGAACTCGCCGACGCCATCGACCACGGGGAGGCCGCCGTGGCGGCGGACTTCCAGTTCCATCTCGAGATCGCGCGCGCCACCCACAACGCGCACTACCTGCGGTTCATGGCCACGTTGGGCGACCAGGTGATCCCGCGGGCGCGGCTCGATGAGGAGTCGCCCGAGGCGCTCGCGCAACGGCAGGCCTTCCTGCGGCGCGTCAACGCCGAGCACGAGAGCATCCTGGACGCGATCGCCGCCGGCGACCCCGAGGCTGCACGCGCCGCCATGCGCACCCACTTGAGCAACAGCCGCGAACGGCGGCGCCGCACGCTGGTGACGCTGGCGGGCAGCCCCATCCGCGCGTGACGCTCGTCCGCGGGTAAACCCCGACCCCCTCCCGGTGGCCAGGATATCGTCGTCGGTTGTACGATGACGTATCACTTCACGGAGACCTTCATGTCGCCCCAGGAACTCCAGCGCGTGCTCGAAGCGGGCCTGCTGTCCTTTCCCCTCACCGATTTCGACGACCAGCTCGACTTCGACCCGCGGGGCTACGCGGCGCGGCTGGACTGGCTGCAGCCGTACGGTGCGTCGGCGCTGTTCGCCGCCGGCGGCACGGGCGAGTTCTTCTCGCTGGAGCCGGGCGAGTACAGCCAGGTGATCCGGGTGGCGCTGGACGCCTGCCGCGGCCGCACCCCCATCCTCGCCGGCGCCGGCGGCCCGACGCGCGTGGCCATTCAGTACGCGCAGGAAGCCGAGCGCCTGGGGGCGCAAGGCATCCTGCTGCTGCCGCACTACCTCACCGAAGCCAGCCAGGAGGGCTTGATCGCCCATGTGCAGGCGGTGTGCCGCAGCGTGACGTTCGGCGTGGTGGTCTACAACCGGGGTGCCTGCCGCCTGACGCCCGCCAGCCTGCAGGTGCTGGCCGAGACCTGCCCCAACCTCATCGGCTTCAAGGACGGCATCGGCGACATCGAGAAGTTCGTGGCCATCCGCCAGACGCTCGGCGACCGCTTCGCCTACCTGGGCGGCCTGCCCACCGCGGAGCTCTTCGCCGGGGCGTACAAGGCCATGGGCTGCCCGGTGTACTCGTCGGCGGTGTTCAACTTCATCCCGAAGACGGCGATGGCGTTCTACGACGCCCATGCGGCCGGCGATACCGCCACCTGCGACCGCCTCATCCGCGACTTCTTCCTGCCCTACATCGCGCTGCGCAACCGGGGCGAAGGCTACGCGGTGTCCATCGTCAAGGCCGGCGCCGCCATCGTCGGCCACTCCGCCGGCCCGGTGCGGCCGCCCTTGAGCGACCTGAAGCCGGCCGAAGTCGAGGAACTTCGCGCCCTCATCGCGCCCCTGGGCGCCCAGTGACCCACACGATCAGGAGACATGTCATGAAGCGCACTCTCGTCACCCTGGCCCTCGGTGTAGCGGCCACCCTCGCCGGCGCCGAATCGTGGCCGGCCAAGCCCGTCACCCTGCTGGTGCCCTTCCCACCGGGCGGCTCCACCGACACCGTGGCCCGCGCCATCGCCCCCAAGCTGCAGGAGACCCTGGGCCAGACCTTCGTCGTCGACAACAAGGCCGGCGCCACCGGCACCATCGGCGCGGCGCAGGTCAAACGTGCGGCGCCCGACGGCTACACCTTTCTCGTCACCTCGCTCGGGCCGCTGGTGGTGGCGCCTCTCCTGATGAAGAACGTGCCCTACGACGCCGCGAAGGACTTCGACCCGCTGACGGTACTGGTGCAGGCGCCCAACGTGCTGGTGGTGCCGGCCGCGTCGCCGCACAAGAGCGTGGCCGACGTCATCGCGCACCAGAAGGCCCAGCCCGACCGGATGAGCTTCGCCTCGTCGGGCAACGGCTCGTCGGACCACCTGACCATCGAGCTGTTCTGGCTGCAGACCGGGACCTCGGGGGTGCACGTGCCCTACAAGGGCGGCGCACCGGCCATCTCCGACCTGCTCGGTGCCCAGGTGGACGCATCGTTCCAGAACGTCAACGCGGTGCTCCAGCACATCCAGGCGGGCAAGCTCAAGGCGCTGGCCGTCACGGGCGACAAGCGGTCCCCGGTGCTGCCCCACGTGCCGACGCTGGCCGAGGCCGGCGTCAAGGGCGTGGACGTCTACTCCTGGCAGGCCATCGTCGCGCCCAAGGGCCTGTCGGCTGACATCCGGGCCCGCATGACCGAGGGCCTGCAGGCGGCGCTGGGCGACGCCAAGATCCGCCAGCAGTTCACCAGCGTGGGCCTGGAGGTCGTCGCCAACACGCCCGACCAGTTCGCGGCCTTCCAGGCCAAGGAAAACGCGCGCTGGAAACAGCTGATCGAGACACGCCGTATCACCGCCGACTGACCTCGGGGCCGACAGATCCCCGGGCCGCCGCCCCGCGCCGGCCCGCGGTGCCCCCTTCCCACTTGCCGCCCGCTGCCATGCCCTTCGACACTCCCCGCATCACCGAGCTGCGCGTCATCCCCGTGGCGGGCCGTGACGGCATGCTGCTCAACCTCTCAGGCGCGCATGCGCCCTTCTTCACTCGCAACCTGCTGATCCTCACGGACAGTGCCGGCCGCACCGGCGTGGGCGAGGTGCCCGGCGGCGAAAAGATCCGCCAGACCCTGGACGATGCCCGGCCGCTGGTGGTGGGCCAGCGGCTGGGCGCCCACCTGGGCGTGCTGCAGGCCGTGCAGCGCTGCTTCGCCGACCGCGACAGCGGCGGCCGCGGGCTGCAGACCTTCGACCTGCGCACCACCATCCACGCGGTGGCGGCCATCGAGTCGGCCATGCTCGACCTGCTCGGCCAGCACCTGGGCGTGCCCGTGTGCGACCTGCTCGGCGAAGGCCGCCAGCGCGACAGCGTGGAGATGCTGGGCTACCTCTTCTTCGTGGGCGACCGCACGAAGACCGACCTGCCTTATGCCAGCCCGGCCGACGAGGCCGACGACGCGGACGACTGGTGCCGCCTGCGCCACGAGGCCGCCATGACGCCGGACAGCGTGGTGCGTCTGGCCGAGGCTGCCCGCGCGCGCTACGGCTTCAACGACTTCAAGCTCAAGGGCGGCGTGCTGGCGGGCGACGCCGAGGTGGACGCCGTCATCGCCCTGCATGAGCGCTTTCCCGACGCCCGCGTGACGCTGGACCCGAATGGCGGCTGGCTGCTGGACGACGCCATCCGGCTCGGCCATCGCATGCGCGGTGTGGTGGCCTATGCCGAGGACCCCTGCGGTGCCGAGGCCGGCTTCAGCGGCCGCGAGGTGATGGCCGAGTTCCGCCGCGCCACGGGCCTGCCCACTGCCACCAACATGGTGGCGACCGACTGGCGCCAGTTCGTGCACGCGCTGAGCCTGCAGAGCGTGGACATCCCCCTGGCCGACCCGCACTTCTGGACGATGGCGGGCAGCGTGCGCGTGGCCCAGACCTGCCGCGACTGGGGCCTGACCTGGGGCAGCCACTCAAACAACCACTTCGACGTGTCGCTCGCCATGTTCACCCACGTCGGCGCTGCCGCCCCCGGCAAGGTGACCGCCATCGACACCCACTGGATCTGGCAGGACGGCCAGCGACTCACGCGCGAGCCGCTGCAGATCGTGGGCGGCCATGTGCAGGTGCCCACCCGCCCGGGCCTGGGCGTGGAGCTGGACATGGCGGAGGTGGACAAGGCCCACCAGCTTTACCTGCAGCACGGCCTGGGCGCCCGCGACGACGCGATGGCCATGCAGTCCCTCATCCCAGGCTGGCGCTTCGATCCGAAGCGGCCGTGCCTGGTGCGCTGATACCCCACCGACCTCCTTCGCGGACACCTCCTCCATGAGCACCCTGCTTTCCTCCTTCGACGCCCGAACGGGCCATGTGCTCGGCCAGGTCGCTGCCACCGCGCCCGACGCGCTGGACGCGATCTGCCGGGAGGCCGCGGCCTCGTTCGGCGCGTGGCAGGCCAGCCCCGGCGCCCAGCGCGCCGCCCTGCTGCGCGCGCTGGCCGACGCCCTGGGGGCCGAGCGCGAGCCGCTCGTCGCCCTGGCGGACCGCGAGACGGCGCTGGGCGCCGTGCGCCTGAATGGAGAGCTGGACCGCACCACGTTCCAGCTGCGCCGGTTCGCCGACATCGCGGAGCGCGGCGTTCCGTTCGCCGTGGTCGACGACCCGGCCGTGCCAGGCGCGCCACCGGCAGGCCACCCGTCCATGCAGCGCTGGAGCGTGCCGCTGGGCCCGGTGGCCATGTTCAGCGCCAGCAACTTCCCCTTCGCCTTCTCGGTGCTGGGTGGCGACACGGCCTCGGCGCTGGCCGCCGGCTGCCCGGTGGTGGTCAAGGCGCACAGCGCACACCTGCTGCTGTCGCGTGCGGTGTACTCGCTGGTGCAGCGTGTGCTGGCCGAGCAGGGCCTGCCCGCCGGCCTGGTGGGCATGGTGCAAGGAGGCGGCAAAGAGGTCGGCGTGGCGCTGGTGCGCCACCCGGCGATCGCTGCGGGCGCCTTCACCGGGTCGACACAGGGCGGCGCGGCGCTGGCCGCCGAAGCCGCCGCCCGCCCCCGGCCCATCCCGTTCTACGGCGAGCTCGGCTCCATCAACCCCGTCATCGCCCTGCCTGCCGAGCTGGGCGCGCACGGCGCCTCGCTGGCGGCCACGCTGGCCGGCTCCATCACGCTGGGCTGCGGCCAGTTCTGCACCAACCCGGGCCTGATCGTCCTGGTGGACCATGCGGCGGCCGAGGGCGACACGCGCGCGGTGAACGACGCCTTCGTCGACCAGTTGGCCGAGGCGCTGCGGCCGCTGGAGCCGCACGCCATGTTGACCCGCACCATGCGCGCCGCCTTCGACGCCGGGGTGGCGCACTGGGCGGAGGCCGGCGCCGAGTGGCGGCTGCATGCCGAGGCGCCGGTCGACCAGCCGCCCCGGCCGGTGCTGGCGCAGGTCAGCGCCGACCAGTTCATCGCCCACCCGGCCCTGCGCGAGGAGGTGTTCGGCCCCGGCAGCCTGGTGGTGCGGGCGGCGAATCTCGCCCAGGCGCTGCAGGTGTTGCAGGCCGTGGGCGGCTCGCTCACCGTCACGCTGTGGGGCGCCCAGCAGCCCACCGACGAGGTGCGCTCGCTGGTGCGGGCCACCATGGCGTTCGCCGGCCGGGTGCTGTTCGCCGGCGTGCCCACCGGCGTGGCGGTCACGGCCGCGCAGCAGCACGGTGGGCCCTGGCCCAGCAGCACCCGCCCGGAGAGCACGTCCGTGGGCGACGCCGCGCTCGCCCGATTCCTGCGGCCAGTGTGCCTGCAGGACGCGCCGCAATGGCTGGTGGGGCGCGGCGGCCGGCCGCTGTGAGCAGGCGCCCGCCCCGCGCGGGCAGGCCTCAGCGCTGCGACAGCGCGTTGCCCACCAGCCGGGCGGTGATGTCGACGATCTGGATCATGCGGTCGTAGGCCATGCGCGTGGGGCCGATGACGCCCAGCGTGCCCACCACCTGGCCGTCCACCTCGTAGGGGGCGGAGACGACCGAGAGCTCTTCGTAGGGCACCACGCGGCTCTCGCCGCCGATGTAGATGCGCACCCCTTCGGCGCGGCTGGACGTGTCCAGCAGGCGCATGAGCTGGGTCTTCTGCTCGAACAGGTCGAACAGCTTGCGCAGCGAGCCGAGGTCGTTGCCGAAGTCCTGCACGCCGAGCAGGTTGCGCTCGCCGCTGACGATGACCTGCTCCTGCGTCTCGGCCATGGCCTCGGTGCCCACCTGCACCGCCGCCTGCATGAGCCCGGCGATCTCGCCGCGCAGGGCGTCGATTTCGCCCTTCAGGCGCTCGCGCACCTCTTCGAGCGTGAGGCCGGCGTAGTGGGCGTTGAGGTAGTTGCTGGCCTCGGCCAGCTCGGACTGGCTCGGGTCGTGCGCGGTGATGATGACGCGGTTCTGCACGTCGCCATCGGGCGCCACCAGGATGACGAGCACGCGCCGCTCGCTCAGGCGCAGGAACTCGATGTGCCGGAACACGCTGGGCTTCTTGGGTGCCGTGACCACGCCCACGAAGCTCGACAGGCTGGACAGCATGTGCGCCGCCTGGGCGATGACACGCTGGGGCTGGTCGGGGTGCAGCTGGTCGCGCGCGGCCACCAGGTCGGCCGGCGGGCTGTGCAGATCCAGCGGCCGCGCCGTGAGCATGGTGTCCACGAAGAGGCGGTAGCCGCGCGGGGTGGGGATGCGGCCGGCCGAGGTGTGCGGGCTGACGATCAGGCCCATCTCTTCCAGGTCCGCCATCACGTTGCGGATGGTGGCGGGCGAGAGCTCCAGGCCCGAGGCTTTGCTGAGGGTGCGCGAGCCCACGGGTTGCCCGTCGGCGATGTAGCGTTCCACCAGGGTCTTCAGCAGCGATCGGGCGCGCTCGTCGAGCATGAAATCATTGTAAGTACCGCGGGGCGGGCATGGCCGCCGCAGGGCCGTGGCGAAGGGGCCCTGTGGTGTAATTTCCGCGCATGCCCACCCGTTTTCGCCACGCCGCGCTGATTGGCAAGTACCAGGCCCAAGGCATCCGCCCGATGCTGCAGAGCCTGGCGGATTTCCTCATCGCCCAGGGGCTGGAGGTGTCCATCGAGCGCGAGACGGCGCTGAACACCGATTGGCATGAGCACGGCGCCTACACGCCGGCCGAGCTGGGCCAGCGCTGCGACATCGGCGTGGTGGTGGGCGGCGACGGCACCATGCTGGGCATCGCCCGCGAGCTGGCGCCCTTCCACCTGCCGCTGGTGGGCATCAACCAGGGCCGCCTCGGCTTCATCACCGACATCCGCGCCAGCGACTGGGCGGCCGCGCTCGGCCCCATGGTGCAGGGCGACTACGAGGAAGAGCACCGCGCCATGATCGAGGGCGAGGTGTGGCGCGACGGCGAGGTCATCTTCCAGGGCCTGGCGCTGAACGACGTGGTGGTGAGCCGCGGCCACACCGCCAGCATGGTGGAGCTGCGCGTGGACGTGGGCGACGAGTTCGTGGCCAACATGCGCGCCGACGGCCTCATCATCGCCTCGCCCACCGGCTCCACCGCCTACGCCCTCTCGGCCGGCGGCCCCATCCTGCACCCGGCCATCGGCGGCTGGGTGGTGCTGCCCATCGCCTCGCACACCTTGTCCAACCGCCCCATCGTGCTGCCCGACGGGCAGGACGTGCACGTCACCATCGTGGCCGGCCGCGATTCCAGCGCCAGCTTCGACATGCACCGCCTGGCCAGCCTGCTGCACGGCGACCGCGTGAGCGTGCGCCGCTCGGCCACCAGCGTGCGCTTCCTGCACCCGCGCGGCTGGAGCTACTACGCCACCCTGCGGCGCAAGCTGCGCTGGTACGAAGGGGTGGTCTGACGCCATGCTCAAGAGCCTGACCCTCCAGGATTTCGTCATCGTCCGCGCGCTGGACGTGGAGTTCGACGCCGGCTTCTCGGTGCTCACCGGTGAAACCGGCGCCGGCAAGTCCATCCTCATCGACGCGCTGCAGCTCGCGCTGGGCGCCCGCGCCGAGAGCCATGTGGTGCGCGACGGCGCCGCGCGCGCCGAGATCACCGCGGCCTTCGACCTGCCCGCCTCGCTGGGCCCGTGGCTCGACGACGCCGGCTTCGACCGCGGCGAGGAGGGCACGCTGCTGCTGCGCCGCATCGTGGATGCCAAGGGCGGCAGCCGCGGCTTCATCAACGGCAGCGCCGCCACGGCCGCCCAGCTGCGCGAGGTGGCCGACCACCTGGTGGACATCCACGGCCAGCACGCGTGGCAAGGCCTCACGCGGCCGGCCGCCGTGCGCGCCCTGCTCGATGAGCAGGCGGGCATCGATACCGCCCCGCTCGCCGCCGCCTACGAGGCCTGGCGCCAGGCCAGCCAGACGCTGGCCTCGGCCCGCACCCGCCAGGGCGAGCTGGCCAGCGAGCGCGAGCGCCTGCAGTGGCAGATCGGCGAGCTGGACCGCCTGGCGCCTGGCGAGGCGGAGTGGCCCGAGCTGAACGCCGAGCACCAGCGCCTGGCGCACGCGCAGGCGCTGCTCGACGGCGCCAGCCAGGCGGCCGCCGCCATCGGCGGCGACGACGACGAGGCCAATGCGTCGCGGCTGGTGGCTCGGGCGCTGTCGGCACTGGAGGACGTGGCCGCCTACGACACGCGGCTCGCCGCCGTGATCGAGGTGCTGCAGGGCGCCCAGGCGCAGCTCGATGACGCCGGCCACACCCTGCACGCCTACCTGTCGCGCACCGAGCTCGACCCCGACCGGCTGAACGAGCTGGACGCCCGGCTGGGCGCCTGGGTGAGCCTGGCGCGGCGCTACCGCCGCCCGCCGGAGGAATTGCCCACCCTGCTGGCCGAGTGGCGCGCCGCGCTGGCGGCGCTGGACGCGGCCACCGACCTGGCCGGGCTGGAGCAACGCGTCGCGCAGGCGCGGGCCGCCTGGCAGGCCGAGGCGAAGAAGGTCAGCGCCGCGCGCCAGAAGGCGGCCAAGCCGCTGGCCGAGCGCGTCACCGCGGCCATGCAGCAGCTCGGCATGGCCGGCGGCCGCTTCGAGGTGGCCCTCACCCGGGTGGAGGGCCCCCAGGCACACGGGCAGGAAAGCGTGGAATTCCTCGTGGCCGGGCATGCCGGCAGCCCGCCGCGCCCCCTGGGCAAGGTGGCCTCGGGCGGCGAGCTCTCGCGCCTGGCGCTGGCGATTGCCGTGACCACCGCCCAGTCGCGCCAGGCAGGCAGCGCCGGGCGCAGCGCCGCCTCGCCGGCCACGCTGATCTTCGACGAGATCGATTCCGGCGTGGGCGGCACGGTGGCCGATGCCGTGGGCCGGCTGATGAAGCAGCTCGGCCGCAGCGCCCAGGTGCTGGCCGTGACCCACCTGCCGCAGGTGGCCGCCTGCGCCGATGGCCACTTCGTGGTGGCCAAGGCCACCGAGGCCGGCCACACCACGAGCCGCGTGCAGGCCGTGCAAGGTGAGGCCCGTGTCGCCGAAGTGGCGCGCATGCTGGGTGGCGAGCGCGCCTCGGGCACCAGCCTGGCCCATGCGCACGAGCTCATCCAGCAGGCCGCCGGCGCGGCCTGACGCGGCACCTCACCCATGGACCCCGCCGTGCCCGAGCCCACCCCATCCGGCCTGCCCGCGCCCGAACGCGAGGTGGTGCTGGTCACCGGCATCTCCGGCTCGGGCAAGTCGGTGGCGCTGCATGCGCTGGAAGACGCCGGTTTCTACTGTGTGGACAACCTGCCGCCCGAGCTGCTGCGCGAGCTGATCGAGGTGGAAACCCGCCACGGCGTGCGCCGCATGGCCATCGCGGCCGACGTGCGCAGCGCCAATTCGCTGCCCCACCTGCTGCCGGTGCTGGACGAGCTGCGGGCGAACGGCGTGGTCGTGCGCAGCCTGTTCCTCGACGCGGCGACCACCGAGCTCGTCAAGCGCTTTTCCGAGACACGGCGGCCGCACCCGCTGAGCAAGCCACGGCCCGGCCAGGACATCCACCGCGCCCTGTTCGACGCGATCGAGCTGGAGCGCGGGCTGCTCGCCGACCTGCGCGAGCGCTCCACGGTGCTCGACACCACGCACCTGCGCCCGGCCCAGCTGCGCCAGTGGCTCAGCGAGCTGGTGGGCCTGCCGGAATCGCGCCTGACGCTGGTGTTCCAGTCCTTCGCCTACAAGCGGGGCGTGCCGCTGGATGCCGACCTGGTGTTCGACGTGCGCGTGCTGCCCAACCCGTTCTACATCCGCGAGCTGCGCCCGCTCACCGGCCGCGACGGCCCGGTGGCCGAGTACCTGCAGGCGCAGCCCGAGGCCGTCGAGATGCTGGGCCAGATCGAGGCTTTCGTCGGGCGCTGGCTGCCGGGCTATGCGCAGGACCAGCGCAGCTACCTCACCGTGGCCATCGGCTGCACGGGCGGCCAGCACCGCTCGGTGTACTTCGTCGAGCAACTGGGCCAGCGCTTCGCCGGCCGGGTGGCCACCCTGCGGCGCCACCGCGAGCTGGACGCGCGCGGATGACCGACCTGTCGCTCGACGCGCCCCGCGGCGTGCTGCCGCTGTTTCCCCTGCGCAGCGTGCTGTTCCCGGGCGGGCGCCTGGGGCTGCAGGTGTTCGAGGCGCGCTACCTCGACCTGGTGACCACCTGCCTGCGCGAGCAGCGCGGCTTCGGCGTGGTGTGCCTGGCGCAGGGCCAGGAGGTGCGGCAGCCCGGCGCGCCGGCCCCGCTGTTCGAGCCGCTGGGCGTGCTGGCGCGCCTGGTGGACGTGGACGCGCCGGCTGCGGGGCGGCTGCAGGTGCGCTGCACCGGCACCCGGCGGTTCCGCTGGACGGGCACGGTGGAGGGACCGAACGGCCTGTGGCAGGCCGAGGGCGTGCAGTGGCTGCCCGACGACCCGCCGCGCGTGGTGCCGCAACCCATGTTGCCCACCGCCCTGGCGCTCGCCCGTGCCTATGCGGCGCTGAGCCTGCGCGCCGACACCGATCTGCCGCCCGAGCGCGAGTTCGGCAACGCCGGCTGGGTGGCCAACCGCTGGTGCGAGCTGCTGCCGCTGTCGCTGGCCGCGCGCCAGCAGCTGATGGCGCTGGACGACCCGCTGCAGCGCCTGGCGCTGGTGGACCGCTACCTGCGCGACAAGAAGCTCGTCTGAGGCCGCGGCGTCACGCCGGCCCGGCCAGCAGCCTGGCCACCGGCGCGGGCAGGCCATGGTCGGGCAGGCTCGCCGCGTCCACCCAGCGCCCCTCGGGCCAGCGCGCACCCGGCAGGGCCTGCGCGTCGGCACCAGGCGGCAGCGCCCAGCGCACCGGCTCCAGGTGCAGGTCCCGGTGCGTCAGCACATGGGTGAAGCCCGGCAGCCAATCGGCCTGCCCCGGCCAGCCGGCCAGCGCCTCGGCCAGGGCCTCGGGGGTGTCGAACTCGGGCAGCGACCACAGGCCCGCCCAGATGCCGGTGGCGGGACGCCGCACCAGCCACACGCGGCCCGCTTGCACGAGCCACAGCAGCACCACCCCCTGCGCGCTGCGCCGCAGCCGGCGCGTCTTCACCGGGTAGGCCTCGGGCCGGCCTTCGGCGCGGGCCAGGCAGGTGTCGGCCAGCGGGCAGGCCTCGCAACGCGGCGCGCTGCGCGTGCACACCGTGGCGCCCAGGTCCATCAGGCCCTGGGTGTAGGCCGGCATGTCCTCACCCTCGGGCGGCAGCAGCGATTCCGCCCGCGCCCACAGCGCGCGTTCGTGCCGCGCCACCGAGAGATCGTCGGCCACCGCGAAGGCGCGGCCGAGCACCCGCTTGACGTTGCCGTCCAGGATGGCGGCGCGCTCACCCGCGCAGAAGGCGGCGATGGCCGCGGCCGTGGAGCGGCCGATGCCCGGCAGCGTGGCCAGCACCTCGGCGCGGGTGGGGAACACCCCGCCGTGTTCGGCCACCACCACCTGCGCGCAGCGGTGCAGGTGGCGTGCCCGGCTGTAGTAGCCCAGCCCCGCCCACAGCGCGAGCACCTCGTCCAGCGGGGCGGCGGCGAGCGCCGCCCCGGTGTCGAAGCGCTGCAGGAAACGCTCGTAGTAGGCGAGCACGGTGCTCACCTGCGTCTGCTGCAGCATGATCTCGGACAGCCACACGCGGTACGGGTCGCGCGTGCGCTGCCACGGCAGGGCATGCCGGCCATGCCGGCGCTGCCAGGCGACGACGCGCCCGGCGAAGCCGGCCGTCACGGAAGAACCAGGTCCGTGCCGCCCGCCAGCAGCGAGACGGTGCCGGCTTCGGTGTCCACCGCGTCGCGCAGCAGGCTTTCGGTGGCCGGCCCGCGCTGGGCCAGCTGGTGCAGCTCGTTGGCCTGGGCGTAGGCCTGCTCGATCACCTCCATGAGGCGCGCGTCCTGCTGTTCCACCTCGGCCAGGCGGTGCTCGAGCTCACCGGTGGCCTGCTGGATGCGCTCCAGCGCCTCGCGGCGCCGCTTGAAGCCGCGCCGGCGGTCCTTGAACTGGCCGTCGATCTGCTGCGAGGCCATCTGGTTCCAGGATTCGACCTCGGCCGACGCGTTCTCGAAGATCACGCGCAGCTTGCTCATGAGCATGCGCTGGAACTGGTCGTTGAACGCCGGGCCATTCATGCGGATCGAGCGGGTCACGCTGAAGTAGCGGCCGTAGCCCTTCTCGATGAGCTGCAGCTCTTCGCGGAAGGGCGCCAGGTCGGGCGGAGGCGTCAGCGCCAGCGTGAAGCCGAACTCGGCGTTGAGCTGCTTGAAGGTGGCCTGCAGCATCTGGTCGATCTCGGCGCACTGGTGCGCGGCACGGTCCACCTGGGCCAGCAGGCCCTGGCACAGCGCCTCGAAGGCGGAGCGCGCCTTCAGGTTGAACCAGCTGTTGCCCAGGCTGGCCTGCAGGCTGGCCACCGCCTCGCGCAGGCGGTCGCTCGACAGCGCGTGCAGCGCATCGCGCAGCATGCGCAGGTGCACCGAGCGCAGTGCCGTGAGACGCGAGGCGCAGCGCTCGAACTCCTCCGTGTCGGCCTGCACGCGCACCAGCATCTGGGCCACGCGGCTGCCGCTCTTGCCGCGCAGGCTGCGCAGCTCGAGCATCTGCTCGGCATTGCCGCGCCGCTGGTCGCGCAGGCGGCGCGTGGCGTGCTCGATCATCGATTGCACACCGCTGATCACGGTGCGCGAGAGCACCTGCTGGCGCTGCGGCAGCAGGTCGGCGTTGAGTGCCGCTTCCAGCGCGGGCAGCCGGCTGGCGGCCAGCCCGGCTTCGTCACCGGCCAGCCGGGCAGCCAGGGCCTGGCGCGCCGAGACCGGGAACACCCGCCCGCGCGGAATGCCCAGCGTGGCCGCCGTGTCGGCGCACTGGCGCTCGACCGCGCGCTCGCGCTCGGCCGGCGTGGCCAGCGGGTCGGCCAGGGTGTCCACCTTGTTGAGCACCACGAAGCTGGCCAGGCCCTGGCCGCCGAGGTGGTCGTTCCAGATGTCGAGATCGGAGCGCGTCACGCCCGTGTCGGCCCCCAGCACGAACAGGGCCGCATGGGCGCTGGGCAGCAGGCCCAGCGTGAGCTCGGGCTCGGTGCCGATGGCGTTCAGGCCCGGGGTGTCCACCACCACCAGGCCGCGCTGCAGCAGCGGGTGCGGGTAGTTGATGATGGCGTGGCGCCAGGCCGGCACCTCCACGCGGCCGTCGGCCTGGAGCGGCGGGTTGTCGGAGGGCGACTGGTCGGACCACAGGCCCAGCGTGCGCGCTTCGTCCACGGTCACCAGCCGCGTGGCCGTCACCTCGTTGAGCGAGCGGGCCAGGCCCTCGGTGTCGCTCGGGTCCAGCGTCAGGCGCTTCCAGCGGTCGCGCTGGGCGCGCCACTCCACCAGCGAGGCGGCCTCGCGCCGGGTCTCGATGGGCAGCAGGTCGAGGGTGGGCAGCTCGCGGTCGTCCCAGCACAGCTCCACCGGGCACATGGTGGTGCGGCCGGGCGTGGCCGGCAGCACACGGCGGCCGGCGTCGGCGAAGAAGATGGCGTTGATCAGCTCGCTCTTGCCGCGCGAGAACTCGGCCACGAAGGCGATCACCAGCTTGTCGCTGGCCAGTCGCTGGCGCAGCGACTGCGAGGCCGACTGGGCCGCCGGATCGAGCAGGTCGGCGTCCAGCAGGTAGCGCTCGAGCAGGGCGAGGTCGCGCTCCATCGCCAGGCGCCAGTCCGCCAGGGCATCCAGGCCCGGCGCGAGGAAGGGCTGCATCGCGAGCTGCTGTTCGGCCACGGAGGAAATGGGCATGTCGGCGTCAAAGGGCACGTGGCACGGCGCCCGCTCGCGCAGCGGCGGACGCCCCGCACCGGCGTGCGAGAAAAGGGTGGGAAATCCTAGCAAAGGCACCCGGCGCGCTGCGCCGGCGTTCAGCGACGCTGGCAGCCAGGGCAGAAATATGTCGCACGCTGGCCCTGCATGATCCGGCGGATGGTGCCGCCGCAGCGTGCGCAGGCCTCGCCTTCACGGCCGTAGACGCGCCGTTGGCCCTGGTACTGTCCCACCTCGCCGTGGGCGTTGCGGAAGTCGCGCAAGGTGGAGCCGCCGGCCTCGATGGCCTCGCCCAGCACCTGCCGCAGGGCGCCGTGCAGGCGGGCGGCTCGCACCGGGCCGATGCGTGCGCAGGGCGTGCGCGGGTCGATGCCGGCCTCCCACAGCGCATCGCTGGCGTAGATGTTGCCCGCGCCCACCACCAGCTCGCCCGACAGCAGCACCGGCTTGATGGGCGCGCGCCGCCCTCGCAGCCGGGCTGCCAGGTCCGCGGCTGTCCAGGCGGGGTCGAACGGCTCGGGGCCGAGCCCGGCGAGCATGCGGCTGGCCGGCAGGGCCTGGGTCCCCGGCGCCCACACCACGGCGCCGAACCGGCGCGGGTCGGTCAGGCGCAGCACACCGGCGTCGGTGAGCAGGTCGGCGTGGTCGTGCGGGCCCGGCTCGGGAGCGGGCCGATCGTGCGGCCACCAGGCCAGCGAGCCGGACATGCCCAGGTGCCACAGCAGCACGCCGGGGGCCGCTTCGGGCGCGCTGCCGGGCAGCGCCATCAGCGGCAGCAGCAGGTACTTGCCGCGCCGGTCCACCGCGCCCACCTGCAGGCCCGCCAGGCGGGCGGGTTCCACGCCGAGCGGCCAGCGCAGCGGCTTGCCCAGCCGCAGGCCCCGCACACGTGCGCCCTCGATCGCGCCCACACTGCGGCGCGTGACCTCCACCTCGGGCAGTTCCGGCATGGGGGAATTATCCCGGCGCCCCGGGGTCACAGCTCGGTCAGGGGGCGGACGACCCGCTCCTAGAATCGTCGGATCTGCCTGCAAGGACCCCATGCCCGCCACGCCCGCCCACGCGCTGACGCGCCGCCCTGCCCCGCTGCGTCTCCTGGCTGCGGCCGCCGTGCTGGCCTGTGCCGGCGGCCTGCATGCCCAGCCTGCCGCGGCGCCTGCCCCTGAGGCAGGCGCCAGCGCGCCGGTGCGCAATTCCGCGCTCGATGCGGCGCTGTTCGAGACGCTGCTGGAGGCCGAGCTGAAGGCCCAGGGCGGTGACCTCGGCGACGCCTACGGCGACATGCTCTCGGCCGCACGCCGCAGCCGCGACGAGCAGCTCTTCCAGCGCGCGGTCGAGCTGGCGGTGGCGGCCCGCTCGGGCGACCGCGCGCTCGCCACCGTGCGCGCCTGGCGGGCCACCCTGCCCGAATCCGTGGCCGCGGTGCAGATGCAGCTGCAGCTGCTGGCGGCGCTGGACCGCCCGGCCGACGTGGCCGAGCCGCTGCGCACACTGATCGAGCGCCAGCCAGCCACCGACCGTGGCGCCACCATCGCCGCCGTGCCGCGCTTCCTCGGCGCCTTCGCCGACAAGCCGCGCGCGCTGGCCGCGGCGGAGCAGGCGCTGGCCCCGTACGTGAATGTCGGGCCCACCCGCACCGCGGCGCGCACCGCCCTTGCCCGGCTGTCGCTGGCGGCGGACCAGCCCGGCAAGGCGCTGGACCATGCGCGCCGGGCGCTCGCCGAAGACCCGGCGGCCCCGGGACCGGTGCTGGTGGCCCTGGAGCTGATGCCCAAGGAGCCGGCCGCCGAGACCCTGGTGCAGGGTTACCTGGCGCAGCGCGAGGCGCTCACCGTGGTGCGCCTGGCCTATGCCCGCGCGCTCGACCAGCAGCAGCGCATCGGCGAAGCCGCCGATGAACTGCGCCAGGTGCTGAAGGTGCAGCCCGAGCAGCCCGGCGCGTGGCTGACGCTCGGCGCCTACCTGGTGGACCTGCGCGAGAACGACGAGGCCATCGCCGCCCTGGAGCATGTGCTGTCGGCCGCCGCCGCGGCCGGCGCCGATGCCGACGACGCGAACGACGCGTCGCCCAACGGCGCCCGCGCGCCGAAAGACCCGCACGCCACCGCCGACCTGGCCGTGCTGCTCATGGCGCAGGCGCACGAGCAGAAGGGTGACCTGCGCGCCGCCGAGGCCTGGCTCGACCGCATTCCCGCCGAGCGGGTGGACATGTCGGTGCTGGTGCGCCGCGCCAGCGTGTGGGCCGCCCAGGGACGCATGGACCAGGCCCGTGCCCTCGTGCGCGAGGGGGCCGTGCGCGAGGAGCCGGAGCCGCGCACCCGCCTGCTCGCCGAGGCCCAGGTGCTGCGCGACCGCGGCCAATGGGCGCCCGCCTACGAGCTGCTGCTCGGCGGCCTGCGCCAGAGCCCGGACGACACCACGCTCATGTACGAGCTCGCCATGGTGGCCGAGCGGCTCGCCCGCTTCGACGACATGGAGGCGCTGCTGCGCCGGGTGATGGCGCTCAAGCCCGACGACCACCACGCGCACAACGCCCTGGGCTACTCGCTGGCGGACCGCGGCCTGCGCCTGTCCGAGGCGCTGTCGCTGGTGCAGCAGGCCGCGCGGCTGGCCCCGCACGACCCTTTCATCCTCGACAGCCTGGGCTGGGTGCAGTTCCGCCTGGGTCGGCCCGAGGAGGCGGTGGCGCTGCTGCGCCGCTCGCACCGCGCGCGGCCCCACGTCGAGGTGGCCGCCCACCTGGGCGAGGTGCTCTGGGCGCTGGGCCGGCGCGACGAAGCCCTGCAGGTGTGGCGCGACGGCCGGCGCCGCGAGGCGGGCAACGAGGTGCTGCGCGAGACCCTGCAGCGCCTGCAGGTCAGCCTGTGACGGGACCGACCCGCCGTGGTGGGTACGCGCGCCGGGCGGCCGGCCTGGCGCTGTGCCTGGTGATGGCGGGCTGCGCCACGGCGCCGCCTGCGCCCACGCCGGACGGCGCCCTGCGGGCCGGTCGGCTGGTGGTGAGGGTCGACCAGGGGGAGCAGGGCACGCGCAGCCACAGCGCGGCCTTCGAGCTGCAGGGTGACGAGGCCGCGGGCCGCCTGCGGCTGCTGGGGCCGCTGGGCACGCAGGTGGCGCTGGCCGAATGGGGCCCACAGGGCGTGCAGCTGGACGATGGCCAGGGCCGGCGGCGCTTCCCGGACCTGACCACGCTGGCACGCGAGGCGCTGGGCGAGCCGCTGCCCCTGGGCGCGCTGCTGCACTGGCTGGCCGGTCGGCCCTGGCCCGGGGCGCCGCACGAGGCCACGGCACAGGGCTTCGTGCAGCTCGGCTGGTCGGTGGATCTGAGCCGCTGGGCGGAGGCGGCCACCCTGCAGGCCGAACGCCTGGACCCGCCCGGCGTGAGCGTGCGGGCCCGGCTCGACAGCGCCCCTTGAACCCGGCGCGCCATGACCCGCGCGCGACTGTCACTTCGCTGCCCCTCGTCCCCGCCTGCCCCATGCCCATCGCTGCCCTCTACGACCTGCCCGCCCCCGCCAAGCTGAACCTCTTCCTGCACGTGGTGGGCCGGCGCGACGACGGCTACCACCTGCTGCAGTCGGTGTTCACGCTCATCGACTGGGCCGACACGCTGCACCTGGAGCGCCGCACCGACGGCCGCCTGCACCGGCACGACCTGGGCCCCGCGCTGCCCGAGGACGACCTGTGCCTGCGTGCCGCCCGGCGCCTGCAGGCGGCCAGCGGCTGCCGCCTCGGCGTCGACATCCACATCGACAAGCAGGTGCCATGGGGCGCAGGGCTGGGCGGCGGCAGCTCGGACGCGGCCACCGTGCTGCTCGGCCTGAACCGCCTCTGGAGCCTGCACTGGCCGCGCGAGCGCCTGCTCGCCCTGGCCCTGGAGCTGGGCGCCGACGTGCCCTTCTTCGTCGGCGGCCACACCGCCTGGGTGGAGGGCATCGGCGAACGCCTCACGCCCATCACCCTGCCCGTGCCCCCCTCGCGCCAGCACTACGCCGTGGTCAAGCCCGCGGCGGCATTGCCCACCGCGCAGATTTTTTCGAGCCCCCTGCTGACAAGGGACACGAACGCTGCTACAGTAGTGGGCTTTCTCGCAGACGCCAGCGCAGCTCAGGCTGCGGAGCGAACCGGGTACCCCGGCCGCAACGACCTGCAGGCAGCCGCCGAGGCCTTGTGCCCGGAGGTCGCCACAGTGGCGCGGTGGCTGGAAGCCCGCTTCGGCAACAGCCGGATGACCGGCTCAGGCAGTGCGGTGTTTGCGAGAGCCGGCACAGGCGACCAACCTGTGGCGACCATGCCCGAAGGCGGTTTGCCTGAAGGCTGGGTCGGTCGAATGTGCCGTGGCCTGGATCAGCACCCGCTCGTCGGGTGGCCGGGCTGAAAGGTTTCAAGGGCGTGGCCGTCAGGCCGGGTCCTGTGTAGGGGAGTCGCCAAGTTGGTTAAGGCATCGGATTTTGATTCCGACATGCGAGGGTTCGAGTCCTTCCTCCCCTGCCAAATTCTTCACATCACGACGGCGCGCTGCTGACCACCAGGCAATGCGCCGTTGTCGTCTGTAGCGCGCCCTTTCTCTCCCCCGCCCCCCGTTGCCTTCCCGGAGTTCCCCCGTGCTGTTCAACACCGTGCTCTTCACCGGCAACGCGAACCCGGTGCTGGCCCAGGAAATCGCCACCCACCTGGGCACCGAGCTCGGCAAGGCGTCCGTCGGCCGCTTCTCCGATGGCGAAGTCACGGTGGAGATCCAGCAGAACGTCCGCGCCCGTGACGTCTTCGTGGTGCAGCCCACCTGCGCGCCCACGAACGAGAACCTCATGGAGCTGCTGATCATGGCCGATGCGTTGAAGCGCGCCAGCGCGCGCCGCATCACCGCCGTGATCCCCTACTTCGGCTACGCGCGCCAGGACCGCCGCCCGCGCTCCACCCGCGTGCCCATCTCGGCCAAGGTCGTGGCCAACCTGCTGGAGACCGTGGGCGTCGAGCGCGTGCTCACCATGGACCTGCACGCCGACCAGATCCAGGGCTTCTTCGACATCCCGGTCGACAACATCTACGCGTCGCCCGTGCTGCTGACCGACCTGAAGGCCAAGGCCTACCCCGATCTGGTGGTGGTGAGCCCCGATGTCGGCGGCGTGGTGCGCGCCCGCGCGCTGGCCAAGCAGCTGGGTTGCGACCTGGCCATCATCGACAAGCGCCGTCCGCGCGCCAACGTCTCGGAAGTGATGCACGTCATCGGCGAGATCGAAGGCCGCAACTGCGTGATCATGGACGACATGATCGACACCGCCGGCACGCTGGTGAAGGCCGCCGAGGTGCTCAAGGAGCGCGGTGCCAAGAGCGTGTACGCCTACTGCACCCACGCGGTGTTCTCGGGCCCGGCCATCGAGCGCATCAAGTCGTCCCACCTCGACGAGGTGGTGATCACCAACACCATCCCGCTGTCCGAGGCGGGCCGTGGCTGCTCGAAGATCCGCCAGCTGTCGGTGGCCTTCCTGTTCGCCGAGACCATCCGCCGCATCTCCGACGGGGAATCCGTCACCTCGATGTTCGCGGAGCAGAACAACAACTTCTGAGGCCCGCCGCAAGGCGGGCTTCTTTCGCCGGGCGGCCGTCTGTCGACGCTGCCCATTCACCTGAGGGGCGCATCTGGTCGCGGACGCCCCGACTCATTGGAGAGTGTCATGGAATTCGTCGCTTTCGAGCGCAAGCTGCAGGGGACCGGAGCGAGCCGCCGCCTGCGCAACACGGGCAAGGTGCCCGGCATCGTCTTCGGGGCCGGCGAGCCCGCGATGATCGAGCTGGACCACAACGCGCTGTACTTCGCCCTCAAGAAGGAAGCCTTCCACTCGTCCATCCTCGAGATGGAACTGAACGGCGCCAAGCAGAAGGTGCTGCTGCGTGACTTCCAGATGCACCCCTGGAAGCAGCAGGTGCTGCACGTGGACTTCCAGCGCGTGGACGAGACCACCCGCCTGCGCAAGAAGGTGCCGCTGCACTTCTCCGGCGAAGAAAACTCCGTCGCCGTGAAGACCGACAAGTGCCTGGTCAGCCACGTGGCCACCGAGATCGAGATCGAGTGCCTGGCCGTGGAACTGCCCGAGTTCATCGCGGTGGACCTGACCGGTCTGGTCAAGGGCAAGAGCCTGCACGTCTCTGACCTGCAGCTGCCCGCCGGCATCAAGGCCGTGAAGCACGGCAACCTGAACCCGGTGGTCGTGGCCGTCACCGAGCCGAAGCCGGAGGAAGAAGTCGTCGCCGCGCCGGCCCCGGCCGCCGACGACAAGAAGGGCAAGAAGGGCAAGAAGTAATCTTCGCCTGCCCGGCCCCACGAACCCCGCCACCCGGCGGGGTTTGTCGTTTCTGGGGACCGTGCGGCCTCGCCTGTTGCGTCTGGTCGCACATTGGGGGGACATGCCCCACGGGCTGGGGATGCTCGGCCACACGGGCGCCACGCATGCTGGCGCGCCTGTCACCATCCCCACTGAGGAGACTGCCCATGTCCCGCACCTCACCGTGGCGCGCCACCCTGGCCGCCACCGCGCTGGCCAGCGCGCTGACCACTGCCCTGGCCGCCGCCCCCGCCCCGCGCCTGTCGCTGCCCGAAGCCGGCGCCTCTGGACAGCGTGCCATCGATCTGCTGGGCGACCGCCTGCCCGAGGTGGCCGCCTGGCACAAGCGCAGCCCCGAGGCGCTGCGCGAGATGCTGCTGCGCGACCCCCTCATGCGCCTGGACCGCCAGGGCCGCGTGTACGTCGTGGACGAACTCGAGCACCCGCTGCCGCCCGCGCCCGAGGTGGGCCCGCAGTCCGCGCCGGGCGTGCTCACCGCCCCGCTGGCCGATACCTTCAAGCTGCACAGCCGGCCCGGTGCCAAGCGCACGATCTACCTCGATTTCAATGGCGCCGTGCTCACCAACACCGCCTGGAACAACGGCGGCGGCCCCATCACGGCCCAGCCCTTCGACGCCGACGGCAACGTCAACACCAACTTCTCCGACATGGAGCTGGAGCGCATCCAGTACATCTGGCAGCGCGTGGCCGAAGACTACGCGCCCTTCGACGTGGACGTGACCACCGAGGAACCCTCGCCCGACAAGCTCACCCGCAGCAGCATGGCCGATGAGGTGTACGGCACCACCGCGCTCATCACCAACACGGCGGGCGTCTACAACTGCAGCTGCGGCGGCGTGGCCTACGTGGGCGTGTTCGATGCCGTGGGCGACTTCTACAAGCCCGCCCTGGTGTTCTGGAACATGCTGGGCTCGGGCAACGAGAAGTACGTGGCCGAGGCCACCTCGCACGAGGTGGGCCACAACCTGGGCCTGAGCCACGACGGCTACTCCGGCGGCGGCTACTACCCCGGCCACGGCAGCGGCGACACCGGCTGGGCGCCCATCATGGGCGTGGGCTACTACCAGCCCGTGGTGCAGTGGAGCATCGGCGAGTACAACACCGCCAACAACCACGAGGACGACATCGTGGTGATGGGCAACAACGGCGCGCCGCTGCGCCCGGACGACCACGGCAACAAGGCCGGCAAGGCCACCGCCCTGGCCACCACGCCCAATGGCAGCAACATCAACCTGACCGGCAGTGGCGTGATCGAGCGCCGCAAGGACAAGGACGTGTTCAAGTTCACCGCCGGTGCCGGCGCCGGCTCGATCACCGTGTCGCCGGACAGCCGCTCGGCGAACCTGGACGTGTTCGTGAAGCTCACCGACGCGGCCGGCACCGTGGTGGCCAAGGCCAAGCCGCCCACCACGCTGGGCGCGACCCTGTCGTTCAACCTGCCTGCTGCCGGCACCTACTACGTGACGGTGGATGGTGTGGGCGTGTACGACCCGGCCACCGACGGCTACAGCGACTACGGCAGCCTCGGCCAGTACCGCGTCACGGGCACCGTGCGCGCGCCCTGAAGGGGCAGCGCAGGCTGACATGAAAAAGGGGCCGAAAGGCCCCTTGTCAGTTCAGCAGCGTGTCCGCCGGTACGTAGGTGTAGTTCAGGTCGCGCGCCACGGCCTCGTAGGTCACCTGGCCGGCCGCCACATTGAGGCCGTTCTTGAGGTGGGGGTTGTCGCGCAGCGCCTGCTTCCAGCCCTTGTCGGCCAGCGCGAGGCCGTGCGACAGCGTGGCGTTGTTGAGGGCGAACGTGGAGGTGCGTGCCACCGCGCCGGGCATGTTGGCCACGCAGTAATGCACCACGTCGTCGACCACGTAGGTGGGCTCAGCGTGGGTGGTGGCGCGCGAGGTCTCGAAGCAGCCGCCCTGGTCGATGGCCACGTCCACCAGCACGGCGCCCTTCTTCATGCAGCGCACCATGGGGCGGGTGACCAGCTTGGGCGCGGCGGCGCCGGGCACCAGCACACCACCGATCACCAGGTCGGACTCCAGCACCTTCTCCTCCAGCGTCTGGGCGTTGGAGTACAGCGTCTTCACGCGGTTGCCGAACACCATGTCGATCTGGCGCAGGCGATCCACGTTCTTGTCCAGCACGGTGACCCGCGCGCCCAGGCCGATGGCCATCTGCATGGCGTGCGTGCCGACGACCCCGGCACCGATCACCAGCACGTGCGCCGGCTCCACGCCGGGCACGCCGCCCAGCAGCACGCCCATGCCGCCCTTGCTCTTCTCGAGGTGGGCCGCGCCGGCCTGGATGCTCATGCGGCCGGCGACCTCGCTCATCGGCGCCAGCAGCGGCAGGCCGCCGCCCGGGCCGGTGATGGTCTCGTAGGCCACGCAGATGGCACCCGATTTCACCAGGGCCGCGGTCTGCTCCGGGTCCGGCGCCAGGTGCAGGTAGGTGTAGAGGATCTGACCCTCACGCAGCATGGCGCATTCCGCCGGCTGGGGCTCCTTCACCTTCACGATCATGTCGGCCTTGGCGAACACCTCGGCCGCATCCTTCAGCAGCACCGCCCCGGCAGCCGCGTAGTGCTCGTCGGCCAGGCCGATGGCCGCGCCCGCTCCCGACTGCACGAACACCTCGTGGCCGTGGCTGGTGAACTCGCGCACGCTCGCCGGGGTCAGGCCAACCCGGTACTCGTGGTTCTTGATCTCCTTGGGCACACCGATACGCATGGCTTGTCTCCTGGTTGGATAAGGAAGGCGGCCATGTTCCGGCGGCCGGTGTGCCCGCGCCAAGGCGCATTGGCAGGTCAGCGGCTACATTAGGGAACCTGATGCAGCGCATTAGCCGAATCGCATGAACGCCTTGGACCCCGCCGGCCTGGACTGCCTGGCCGCCCTCGCCGAGGCGGGCAGCTTCGAGCGGGCGGCGCAGCTGCTGTCCATCACGCAGTCGGCGGTGTCGCAGCGCCTGCGCTCGCTGGAAGCCAGCGCCGGGCACCTGCTGGTGGTGCGGGCACGCCCGCTGCGGCTCACCGAGCCGGGCAAGGTGCTGCTGCGCTATGCCCGCCAGATGCAGGCCCTGCGCGCCGATGCCGCGCGCGAGCTGGGCACGGTGCTGGCGCGCGACGAGCGCCTGCCCATCGCCGTGAACGCCGACAGCCTGGCCACCTGGGTGCTGCCCGCGCTGGACCCGCTGGTGCGCACCGGCCAGCGCGAGGGCTACGGGCTGGAACTCATCGTGGACGACCAGGACTTCACGCACGACTGGCTGCGCCAGGGCGAGGTGCTGGGCTGCGTGAGCACGGTGTCGCACGCCCTGCGCGGCTGCTCGTGCCAGCCGCTGGGCCACATGCGCTACCTCGCGGTGGCCAGCCCCGGCTTCATCGAGCGCGCCATGCCCGACGGCCTCACGCCCCACAACTTCCCACAGGTGCCTTTCATCGTCTTCAACCGCAAGGACGACATGCAGGCCCAGTGGGTGTCCAAGGCCTTCGGCGTGCGCGCGCCGCGGCTCAAGGAGCGCTTCGTGCCCAGCAGCGAGGCCGGCGCGCGCGCCGCGGCCATGGGTTGGGGCGTGGCCGTGCTGCCCGAGCTGCTGGCGCGCGACGCACTGGCCAGCGGCGCCCTGCGCCCGCTGCTGCCGCAGGTGACGCTGGACGTGGACCTGTACTGGCACCAGTGGAAGCTGAGCAGCCTGGAGGAGCCCCGCCTGCTGCCGCCCGCCGCGGGCGACCGCCCGGTGACGCCCGCCCATACGGGGCTGATGGAACAGATCGGGCAGGCGGTGATCGCCGGCGCCCGCGCCGCCCTGGGCGCCCCGGTGGGTGCCCGGTAGGCGGCCGATAATCGGCCGGATGATCCGTCTCATCGTCGGCCTGGGCAACCCGGGCGCCGAATACGAAGCGACCCGCCACAACGCCGGCTTCTGGTGGGTGGACGGCGCCGCGCGCCTGCTCAAGGCCAGCCTGCAGCCCGACCGCGCCTACCACGGCCTGGTGGCGCGCGTGAACCGCCCTGCCGAGCAGGGCGGCCCGCTGTGGCTGCTGCAGCCCATGACCTACATGAACGTGTCGGGCAAGTCGGTGGCGCCGCTGGCGCGCTTCTTCAAGATCGCGCCGGCCGAGATCCTGGTGGTGCACGACGAGCTGGGCCTGCCGCCCGGCCAGATGAAGCTCAAGCAGGGCGGCGGCAACGGCGGCCACAACGGGCTGAAGGACATCCAGGCGCAGCTGGGGGCGGCGGACTTCTGGCGCCTGCGCCTGGGCATCGGCCACCCGGGCGTGAAGGCGGAGGTGGCGAACTACGTGCTGCGCAAGCCGCCGGCCGACGAGCGCGACGCCATCGAGCGCTGCATCGACGACTCGCTGCGCCACCTGGACCTGCTCACCGCGGGCGAGATGGGTCGCGCGGTGATGAAGCTGCACGCGCAGCCCCCGCGGCCCAAGCCGCCGCGGCCGCCCGCGGCGCCGCCGGCCGTCAACCCCGAGAGCTAGCCTCGGCCTCGGCGCGCGCCTGCGCCTGCAGGGCGTGGAACTTGCGCTGCAGCTGCTCGCGCGTTTCCACCCGCTCGGGGTTCACCGGGATGCACTCGACCGGGCAGACCTGCACGCACTGCGGCTCGTCGAAGTGCCCCACGCATTCGGTGCAGCGGTTGGGGTCGATGACGTAGTGCTCCTCGCCCATGGAGATCGCGTCGTTCGGGCACTCGGGCTCGCAGACGTCGCAATTGATGCACTGGTCGGTGATGGTCAGGGCCATGGCGGGAACGGGCAAGGCGGGGCAGTGGCCGCCGGAGGATCAGCTGGGGTCGCGGGGCTGGGCCACACGCTCCTTCAGCCGCTGCAGCACCGAGGGTGCCACGAACTTGGAGACATCACCGCCGAGCATGGCAATCTCGCGCACGAAAGTGCCGGAAACGAACTGGAACTGGTCGCTGGGCGTGAGGAACAGAGTCTCCACATCGGGCATGAGCTGGCGGTTCATGCCGGCCATCTGGAACTCGTACTCGAAGTCGCTCACCGCGCGCAGGCCGCGCACCACCACCTGTGCGCCGTGGCCCACCACGAAGTCGCGCAGCAGCCCGCGGAACGCCACCACCTCCACGTTGGGGTAGGCCTGCGCCAGCTCGGTGGCGATGGCCAGGCGCTCGTCCACGTTGAACAGGGTGCGCTTGTGGTGCCCCGCCGCCACGGCCAGGATGAGGCGGTCGAACAGGCGGCTCGCCCGGCGCATGAGATCCTCGTGGCCCAGGGTCATGGGGTCGAAGGTGCCGGGGTAGACGGCGGTCAGCGGGCGGGTGGCGGTCATGGCAGGCTCCGGCAGGCGGCGGGTGGCGCGCAGTGTAGAGGCCGTGGGGGCATCAGGCCGGGTCGGCCTGGAACAGCGCGTAGTGCACGGCGCCGGCGCGGCCGCTGCGGTGCAGCCGCAGGCCGGCCGGCGGCTCGGGGTGCGCCTCGCCGCTTTCCAGGTAGACCCAACCGCCGGGCACGGCGGCGGCCGCCGCAGCCGCCAAGGCCGGGGCGGCCAGGCCCGCGTCGAAGGGCGGGTCCAGCAGCACCAGCTCCCAACGCGCACGCGCACTGCGCAGCACGCCCAGGCCATCGCCCCGCTGCACGCGCAGGCCGGTGGCCTTCAGCCGCTCGCGGCTCGCGTCCAGCGAGCGCACCAGGGCCGGGTCCTGCTCGACGAGCAGCACCTCGGCGGCGCCGCGTGAGGCCGCCTCGAAGCCCAGCGCGCCGGAGCCGGCGAAGGCGTCGAGCACGCGCCAGCCGGTGAGGTCCTGGCCCAGCCAGTTGAACAGGGTCTCGCGCACGCGGTCGGGCGTGGGGCGCAGGCCCGGCTTGTCGGCCACGGGCAGCACGCTGCGCCGCCACTGGCCGCCGATGATGCGCACCTGGTGCGGCGCGCGCGAGGCGCCAGCCGGCCGCGGCGGCGCCGGGCCGCGCGCGGGCTTCACTGGCGCACCGGCACGCCAGCGGCCGCCAGACGCGCCTTGGCCTGGGCCACCGTGAACTCGCCGTAGTGGAAGATGCTGGCGGCCAGCACCGCGTCGGCACCGCCTTGCTGGATGCCCTCGACCAGGTGCTCGAGTGCCCCCACGCCGCCGGAGGCGATCACGGGCACGGGCACCGCGTCGCTCACCGCGCGGGTGAGTTCCAGGTCGAAGCCGATTTTGGTGCCGTCGCGGTCCATGCTGGTCAGCAGGATCTCGCC
>JACRBA010000075.1 GCA_016213265.1 Burkholderiales bacterium
GCGCCAGCAGCAGCCGGCGCGGGGCGCGCGGCGCTGCGCCGGGGCGGTCGGGCAGGTCCTGGATGGCCGCGGTGAGCAGGTACAGCGTGAGCGGCGCCGGCTCCGGGGCGGCATCGGCGCGTTCGACGTCACGCTGCGGCCAGGCCGCCGGGCCGGGCCGCTCGGCCACGCCGTGGGCCAGGGCGAACTCCACCAAGGCGCGGTGCGACAGCCCCGGCAGCAGCGCCGGTTGGTGGAACAGGGGCGTCGGGCGGTCGGAGGCGGAGGCCGGGCCCGCCGCGGCGGCGGTGCCCTCGGCCGTGCCTGCGGGCGCGAACGGCAGCGCCACCACGCCCCAGCCGCCCACCTGGGCCGGCTCGATGCGAGCGGCCAGCGGCTGGCGGTGCTGCCACGCCCGCACGCGGGCGACCAGCCGCTGCACCGCCTGGGCCTCGTCCAGGCCCGGGGCGGCGGTGAGCGGGTCGTTCATCAGGCGGCGGGTGCGGTGGGCGATGCGGGGCGGGCGGCGCAGGCGCCGCGCTCAGCGCAGCGGCGCGAGTTGGCGCATGGCGCGCACGGCGCCCTCGCCGATGGAGGCACCGAAGCGCTTGGCCAGGCGCTCGGCCACGTTTTCCTGCGGGGTGTAGTCCACCACGTTCTCGGCGCCCACCACCTCGCGGGCCACGAAGTCGAGGTTGCCGAAGTCGTCGGCCAGGCCCTGCTTGACGGCTTCCTCGCCGTTCCAGAACAGGCCGGAGAAGGTCTCGGGAGTCTCCTTCAGTCGCTCGCCGCGGCCTTCGCGCACCACGCTGATGAACTGGCCGTGGATCTGGTCGAGCATGGCCTTGGCATAGGCCGTTTCCTGCGGGTCGGCCGGGGAGAACGGATCCAGCATGCCCTTGTGTTCGCCGGCGGTGAGCAGCCGGCGCTCCACGCCCAGCTTGTCCATCAGGCCGGTGAAGCCGAAGCCGTCCATCAGCACGCCGATGGAGCCCACCAGGCTGGCCTTGTCCACGTAGATCTGGTCGGCGGCCACGGCGATGTAGTAGGCGCCGGACGCGCAGATCTCCTCGACCACCGCGTAGACCTTCTTCTTGTGCTTGGCCTTCAGGCGCAGGATCTCGTCGTTGATGATGCCGGCCTGCACCGGGCTGCCGCCCGGGGAGTTGATGCGCAGCACCACGGCCTTGGCGTTCTCGTCCTCGAAGGCGGTGCGCAGCGACGACACCAGCAGCTCCGCGCTGGCCTCGCTGTCCACCGCGATCTCGCCGCGCACTTCCACCAGCGCGGTGTGGGCGCCGGCGGGGGTGCCCGGGTGGCCGTCACGCTGGTTAACCAGGCCCCACACCAGGGCCAGCACCAGGCCGAACCAGCCCAGGCGCAGCGCCAGGTTCCAGCGCCGTGCATGGCGGCGCTCGCGCAGCATCTCGCCAGACACCTGCGCCAGCAGCGCCTGCATGCTGGCCAGCGTGTGGGCGGTGTCGGCGGGGGCGGCGGGGGCGGCGGATGCGGCAGGCGCCGTCACCGCGGGCGCAGGGCCTTCGGCCGCC
Source organism: Burkholderiales bacterium (assembly GCA_016213265.1). Taxonomy (GTDB): domain Bacteria; phylum Pseudomonadota; class Gammaproteobacteria; order Burkholderiales; family Burkholderiaceae_C; genus Ideonella. Next base: position 1,530 of record JACRBA010000075.1, read on the forward strand.
GGCGGCGGCTCGACGGCGGGGGCGGGGGCCGGCGCGGGGCGCTCGGCCGAGGGATCGACGGGGTCGTTCGGCAGGCTCATGGGGTAGGGGGCGGCGGCGCGGCCCGGGGGCGGCGCGCGGGGGCGCCTCAGTCGAAGACGATGGGCCGGATGTCCGGGCTAGGATACCAATACACCTCGCCGTCACGCTCGGCGACGTCGAGGGCGATGAGGGATTCACCGCGGCAGGGGCCGGCCACGCATTGCCCGTCGGCCGGCTCGTAGGTGGCGCCGTGGACCCCGCAGATGATCCAGCGCTTGTCCATGTCCAGGAACTCGCCCGGCTGCCAGTCGAGCTCGGTGGGCACGTGGGCGCAGCGGTTCATGTAGGCCACCACGCGGCCATCGAAGCGCAGGGCGAAGGCGCGCGCCGGCTGGCCCCACAGGGTGACGTCGAACACGACCGCCCGGCCCCGCTCGGCCAGCTCGGCGCTGGTGCACACGCGCTGCGGGGCGACGGGTGCCAGGGGCTCAGCCATGCTGCACCAGCCAGTCGTGCAGCTCGGCGGTGGAGTGCGCCACGAACAGCGGCTCCAGCGCGGCGAAGGTCTCGTGGTCGTGCGCGCCGAAGGACACGCCCACCGACGGCGTGCCCGCGTTGAGTGCGAGCTGCAGGTCGTGGGTGGTGTCGCCGATCATCAGCGTGCGCTCGGGCGCCACGCCCAGCTCGGCCATGAGCTCCTGCAGCATGCGCGGGTGCGGCTTGGACTGCGTCTCGTCGGCAGTGCGGCTGGCGTCGAACAGGCCACGCAGCTCGGTGCTCGCCAGCGCCTCGTCCAGCCCGCGGCGGGACTTGCCGGTGGCCACCGCCAGGAAGTGCTGCCGGGCCTTGAGCGCATGCAGCATCTCCAGCGTGCCGGGAAACAGGCTGATCTCGTGCTGGCTGGCGAAGTAGTGGCGGCGGTAGCTGGCGCCCAGCTCGGCGTAGCGCTCGTGCGGCAGGCCGGGCACGGCGTACTCCAGCGCGTCGCGCAGGCCCAGGCCGATCACGTAGGCGGCCCGCTCGGCGCTGGGCACGTCCAGCCCCATGTCGGCGCAGGCGGCCTGGATGCTGCGCACGATCAGGGCGGTGGAATCGAACAGGGTGCCATCCCAGTCGAAGGCGATGAGGTCGAAACGGCGGGTGCGGGTCATGGAGCGGGGGAGGACAGCGCCGACAGCAGTGTGGCGCATTCGGGCGGCAGCGGGGCCTCGAGGGTGATGCGCTCGCCGCTGGCGGGGTGGTCGAAGGCCAGGCGGCGCGCATGCAGGAACATGCGGTCGAAGCGGCAGCCCGGCACCGCCTTGCCGGCGGCCAGGGCCTTGTTCAGCGCGAACTGGCCGTACTTCTCGTCGCCGGCGATGGCGTGGCCCTCATGGGCCAGGTGCACGCGGATCTGGTGGGTGCGGCCCGTCTTGATGGTGACGTCCAGGAGGCTGAAGCCCGGCGCGGGCGCCGCGAACACCTGCACGACCCGCACGAGCGAGATCGAGCGGCGGCCGTCGGCGTCGTCGGCCGCCACGGCACGCACGCGCCGCTCGCCCTGGGCATCGAGGTACTTGTGCAGCGCGACATCGACCACCTTCTTCGACGCCGGCCAGGCGCCCGCCACGAGGGCGGCGTAGGTCTTGCCGGTCTGGCGGTCGCGGAACTGCTGCTGCAGGTGGTTCAGCGCGCTGCGCTTCTTGGCCAGCAGCAGCAGGCCGGAGGTTTCCTTGTCCAACCGGTGCACCAGCTCCAGGAAGCGCGCCTCGGGCCGCGCGCGGCGCAGCTGCTCGATGACGCCGAAGCTCACGCCGCTGCCGCCGTGCACCGCGACCCCGGCGGGCTTGTCGATGACCAGCAGGTGCTCGTCCTCGAGCAGCACCGGGAACTCGCGCGGCGGCACCGCGCTGGCGGCCGGCTCGGCCGCGGGCGCCGCCACGCGCACCGGCGGCACGCGCACCTGGTCGCCCAGTGCCAGGCGCGTGTCGGCCGCGGCGCGGCCACGGTTCACCCGCACCTCACCCGAGCGGATGATGCGGTAGACGTGCGTCTTGGGCACGCCCTTGAGTTCACGCAGCAGGAAATTGTCCAGCCGCTGGCCCGCCGAGCCCTCGTCGACGTCGATGAGGCGGACAGACGGCGCGGGCGCGGTTTTGGCCTTTATAATGGTCTGCGCCACGTTGAAGCCGTAAGTGCTTGATTTTTCAGAGTTTACCCGGGCACGGGGGCTTCCAGGCGTGGCGGCAGGCGGTGTTTTCGCCTGCCGATCGTCTAGGTGATGCAACACGCCCGGCATTCCGGCGCGGAATGGCCTGCCCCAAAGTGGCCGGCCGGCCGTGACGGCGGGCGTGGAAGAGAAACATTCGGATGTGCCGCCTCCAGCGCCCGTGCGCTGGGGATCCACCAAGGTTTTTGGCATCCGGCCGGAGCGCGTGACCCGCTGCCCCGCGCCGGAACCGCCAGCGACGACAACAACAAGCGCCCTTCGACGCGCATGCCCACCCCCCTCCCCTCCTCGCTCGCTGCCCCCGACGGCCCCGGCGCTTGTGCGTCGGCGTGGCCCGCCCGGGCGTGCGTGCCCGTGCCCGGCGCTGCCGGGCCCGTCGGGGCCGGGCCGAGCATGCCGCGCGGTCGCCCCGTTGCCGTCGCACGCGCCAACGCTGCCTCGCCGGTGCCGCTCACCGCGGCCTGAGGCAGTCCAGGGCGATTCCTTCTCCCGGCCACGTCTGCTGCTGTTGCTCGTGCATCGTTCGAGGCGGCAGCGCACTGGCCCGCAAGCCCGCGTGCGGCTGCCTCCATGGTGGCGCCTGGCCTGCCTGACCGCAGGCCCGGTGCCGGACAAGGAGTGCACATGAAGCGCATGCTCATCAACGCGACGCAGCCGGAAGAACGGCGCCTCGCGATCGTCGACGGCCAGAAGCTGCTCGATTTCGAGACCGAGATCGAGGGCCGCGAACAACGCAAGGGCAACATCTACAAGGCCGTCGTCACGCGCGTCGAGCCGTCCCTGGAAGCCTGCTTCGTCGACTACGGCGAAGACCGCCACGGCTTCCTGCCGTTCAAGGAAATCTCCCGCCAGTACTTCAAGGAAGGCGTGGGCGTCCGCGACGCCAAGATCCAGGACGTCATCTCCAACGGCCAGGAACTGCTGGTGCAGGTGGAAAAGGAAGAGCGCGGCAACAAGGGCGCGGCGCTCACCACCTTCGTCTCGTTGGCGGGCCGCTACCTGGTGCTGATGCCCAACAACCCGCGTGGCGGCGGTGTCAGCCGCCGTATCGAGGGCGAGCAGCGCGAGGAGCTGAAGGAAAACCTCGACCAGCTCGAGTACCCCAAGGGCATGAGCCTGATCGCCCGCACCGCCGGCATCGGCCGCTCGGCGCCCGAGCTGCAGTGGGACCTGAACTACATGCTCAAGCTCTGGGACGCCATCGACGGCGCCGCCAAGGCGGGCAAGGGGGCCTACCTGATCTACCAGGAATCGTCGCTGGTCATCCGCGCCATCCGCGACTACTTCACGTCCGACATCGGCGAGATCCTGATCGACACGGACGACATCTAC
>JACRBA010000076.1 GCA_016213265.1 Burkholderiales bacterium
AGGGCCAACTGCCGTTCCTGAACATCGTCGGCGGCACCGAGGTCGGAGGCTGCAACTTCACCGGCACCGTACACCACCCGCTGCGCCCGGGTTCGTTCGGCATGGGCGGCCTGGGCGTGGGTGTGGACATCGTCGATGACGCCGGGAAGCCCGTGGGCCCGGGACAGGTGGGCGAACTCGTGCTGCGCAATCCCAACATCGGCTTCACCAAGAGCCTGTGGCGCGACGACGAGCGCTACCTCGACAGCTACTGGCGCACCCTGCCCGGCCTGTGGGTTCACGGCGACTTCGCGATGCGCGACGAAGACGGACTCGTCTACATCCTCGGCCGCAGCGACGACACGATCAAGGTCTCGGGAAAGCGCACCGGCCCTTCGGAGATCGAGACCCTGCTCACCAGCACGGGCAAAGTTTCGGAAGCGGCTGTGATCGGCGTGCCCGACGAGGTCAAGGGGTCGGCCATCGTCTGCGTGTGCGTGCCGATGCCGGGCGTCGCCGCCGACGCGGCGCTGGAACGCGAACTGTCCGAAGCCGTGGTCAAGGGCATGGGCACCTCGTACCGCCCGCGGCAGGTGATGCTGGTGGGCGACCTGCCCAAGACGCGCAACATGAAGATCATGCGGCGCGTGGTGCGCGCGGTCTACCGTGGAGACAGCCCGGGGGACTTGTCGTCGCTGGTCAATCCCGAGGCGGTAGCGGAGTTGCAGGCACGCCTATCCGGCTGATGTCCGCTTGATGTTGTGGCGGACGGTCGCGGCTCAGGGCACGCCTAGCGCCGCGAGCGCAGCGGCATAGCCGGAGTCCCTCGATTCGCAGCCCACCGCTTCGCTGACCCGGTACAGCAGCCCGTCTTCGAGGCCGTAGACGAAACCGTGCACCTCGACCTGCTGGCCGCGCTCCCACGCGCGCCGCAGCACCGTGGTGCGGCAGACGTTGCTGACCTGCTCGATCACGTTGAGCTCGCACAAGCGTACCGCACGCTCAGCAGGGGAAGAGGCCACTTGGAGCCGGGCTTCGTGCTTGCGCGCGACGTCCTCGATGTGGCGCAACCAGTTGTCCGCCAAGCCTGTGCGGCGCTGCTCGATCACCGCCTGCACCCCGCCGCAGCCGTAGTGGCCGACCACCAGCACGTGCTCTACCTTCAGCACCTCCACGGCATACTGCAGCACCGTCAGGCAGTTCAGGTCCGAGTGCACCACCAGGTTGCCGACGTTGCGGTGAACGAAGATTTCGCCAGGTCGCAGGCCGACGATCTCGTTGGCCGGCACGCGGCTGTCGGAGCAGCCGATCCACAGGTAGCGCGGCGTCTGCTGCCCCGCGAGCCGGGTGAAGAACTGCGGGTCCTCCGCACGGCAGCGGGCCGACCATGCACGGTTGTTGCGAATCAGTGGGTCAATGCTGCACATGCTGCCGCTCCTGCGCCGACTCGCCGCCGCGTCAGCGGCCCTTCCACACCGGCTTGCGCTTCTCGGCGAAGGCGCGGGGGCCTTCCTGCGCGTCCTCGCTCGCGTAGGCGGCGCGGTAGATGTTGTGCGCCAGCGCCATGCCGGCTTCGCAGCCTGCGCTCATCGCGGTGAGGATGGACTCCTTGCCCGCCATCACCGACAGAGGCGCGTTGTCACGGATGCGCTCGGCCAGCGCCTGCGCGCGGACACGCACCGCATCGGGCGTGTCCTCCAGGTAGTTGATGAAGCGCAGCTCGTGGAAGACCTCGATCGGCTGCAGTTCGCCCGTGAGCACCATCTCCATCAGCAGCGGCTGCGGCAGCATCCACAGCAGCGGGATCGCCCACGGGCTGCCGCGGCCGGCGATGCGCGTCTCGGTGATGCCCACCTGCGTGCCCTTCAGGCCCACGCGCAGGTCGGAGTTCAGCGACAGCATCATGCCGCCGGCGATCAGGTGCCCTGTCATCGCCGCGATGATCGGCTTCGCCACGCGGCGCTGGCGGGCATGGAACGGGTCCTTCATCTTCGTCAGGATGTCCACGCCCTCCTCCTTCTTCACCCGCGCCGCCTCGCGCAGGTCCAGGCCGGCGCAGAAGGTGCCGCAGTCGGCCGAGGTGAGGATGGCCACGCGCACGCTGGGGTCGGCATCGACCTCGCCCCAGCAGTCGTACAGGCGGTTGGCGGCGGCCGGCGAGAGCGCATTGCGGATCTCGGGGCGGTTGATCTTCACGGTGGCGATGCCATCGCGCACCTCGTAGACCACGGTCTCTGCGTCGTTCATTTCGATGTCCTCCGGACAGGCATTGCGTCGGGCTTCAACCGGTGGTGACCTTCCACGAGGGCGCTCTCTTGCCCAGGAAGGCGGCGATGCCCTCGGCCGCGTCGGGCCGCTCCCAGGCATCGGCGAGAAGCGCGGCGGTGTAGTCCATGCACTCGCGCGGCGGGCGGCCGATCACGTCGTTGAAGAGCTTCTTGGTGGCGGCGATCGAGCTCACCGGCAGCGACAGCACGAGATCGAGTTCCTCGGCCACCGCGCGGTCCAGTTCGTCGGGCGCAACCACGCGGTCCGCCAGGCCGATGCGCTCCGCCTGCGCCGCGTCGATGAACTGCGTCGTCAGCCCATAGCGCCGCGCGCGGGCCAGCCCGAGCCGGCGCGCGACATAGGGCCCGATGTTGGCCGGCACCAATCCGAGCCGTGCCTCGGTGAGCGAGAAGCGCGCGGTGCTGGAGGCCACCACCACGTCGCAGATGCAGGTCAACCCGAAGCCGCCGCCGGTGGCCGGACCGTTGATGCGCCCGATCACCACCTTGGGCAGGTGGTCGAACTCGTAGAACAGGTCGGCCAGCGGGCGCGAGTCGGCAATGCGCTGGTCGCGACTCTGGCTCAGCACGGTCTGCATCCACTTCAGGTCGCCGCCGGCACAGAACGACTTGCCCTCGCCGGTGAGCACCAGGGCGCGCACCTGGTCATCGGCGGCCACCTCGGCCAGCGCGTGGCGCAGTTCCCGCGTGACCTCCAGGCTCAGCGCGTTCTGGATCTCGGGCCGCGCCAGCGTCAGGCGCGCCACCTGCGCGCTGTCACGAGTCAGGCGAATGGACTGGTAGTTCATGAGGTTTGTGCTCCTGGTTCACGTTCTGTTCGAGGGCCGGGCACCCCAGGATCGGTCTCGGCACCCACCACCGCCACCACGCGGCCGCGCTCCACCGTCTGACCGGGGCTCACCGACAGGCTGGCGAGCACGCCATCGTGCTCGGCGCAGATCTTCAGTTCCATCTTCATTGACTCCATCGTCACCACGACGTCGCCGGCGCGCACCGGCCGCCCCACCTCGGCGTGCGTCGCGAGAATGGTGCCCATCATCGGCGCGCGCAGTTCTCCGGAGCCGGCGCTGCCTGCGGTCGCACGGGCCAGGTAGGGCACCACTTCCAGTTGGTGGCTGGCGCCGCCCCCCTGCACGAAGAGGCTCGTGCCGCGACGGGCCAGGGCCAGCGTCTGCAACTCGCCGCCGTGTTCGCATTGCCAGCCCCCATCGGCCTGGGCGCGCAACGCCAGGCGGAGGCGCTGCGCGCCCACCAGCACGGTGGTGAAACCATCGGGCCCGGGAATGCCCAGGTAGACTTCGTGCACGCTCGCAGCGTCGCGCAGCAGCACCGCGGGCACCGCGCTCAGCGCGTCATCGCCGGCCTGCAACTGCCAGCCGGTGACGTCGGCGCCCGACCAGGCCCCGCAGTCCGACGCGCGCGCGCGTTCGTCGAGCATCCACCAAAGTCCGGCCGCGGCCACGATGTCCAGCGGCACCGCCTGCGTGGCCCGCTCTGGTCGCGCCAGCCATTCGTCGATGCTGCGGGTGTGGAAGCCCGCGTCGCGCACCTCGGGTCGTGCCAACAGCCGGCGCAGGAAATCGGCGTTGGTGGTCACGCCCAGCACCCGCGTCGCCGCGAGTGCCGACTGCGCGCGGTCGATCGCCTCGTCGCGGCTGGGCGCGTGGACGACGAGCTTGGCCAGCAGCGAGTCGTAGTGCGGCGTCACCACCGAGCCGGCGCGCACGCCGGTTTCGACGCGCACGCCGTCGCTGGGGAAGGCGATCTGCTCGATGCTACCGGTGGCAGGCAGGAAGTCGTGCGCGGCGTCCTCGGCACACAGCCGGGCCTCGACCGCATGGCCGCTCACGCGCACGTCGGCCTGGCGCACCGGCAAGCGCTCGCCGCAGGCCACGCGCAACATCAGCTCGACGATGTCGATGCCGGTCACCTCCTCGGTCACCGGGTGTTCCACCTGAAGCCGCGGATTGACCTCGAGGAACCAATGCCGGTCTCCCGCGACGAGGAACTCGACCGTTCCCACGCCACGGTAATCCAGCCGGCGCGCCAGACGCAGCGCATCGTCGAGTAGACGCTCGCGCAGCCCGGCGGGCAGCGGTGCCGCGGGCGCCTCCTCGATCAGCTTCTGATGGCGGCGCTGCAGCGTGCACTCGCGCTCATACAGGTGGATCACCTCGCCGCGGCCATCACCGGCGATCTGCACCTCCACGTGGCGCCCGCGTTCGACATAGGGTTCGACGATCAGCGCCGCATCGCCGAAGGCGCTGCTCGCCTCGCGCATCGCGGTGCCGATGGCGGCCTGCAGTTCGCCCGCGTGGCGCACCACGTGCATGCCCTTGCCGCCGCCGCCGGCCGCCGGCTTGAGCAGCACCGGCAGCGGCAGCGCGCGCGCGCGCGCGGCCACCACATCGGCGTCGGCGCTGGCCTCCTCGCCGCCGCCGAGCACCGGCACGCCGGCGGCGCGCGCCTCCGCCTTGGCCTCGCCCTTGTGGCCGAAGCGGCGCAGCGTCTCGGGCGTGGGGCCGATGAACACCAGCCCCGCCGCCTCCACCGCCTCGGCGAAGGCCGGGTTCTCGGCCAGGAAACCGTAGCCGGGGTGGACAGCATCGGCCCCGGCGCGGCGCGCAGCATCGAGGATGGCGTCGATGCGCAGGTAGCTGTCAGCAGCGCTGGCGCCACCGACGCCGATCGACGAGTCCATCGATGCGGTGTGCAGCGCATCGCGGTCGGCACTGGAATGCACGCCGATGGGTGCAATGCCCAGCCGCCTGCAGGTGCGCACGATGCGGCAGGCGATTTCACCGCGGTTGGCGATCAGGATTCTTCGGAACATCAGCGCCCGCTCCACCGCGGCGGCCGCTTCTCGTTGAAGGCGCGCACACCCTCCAGCCGGTCCTGCGACGACACGAGCACGTTGTAGGCGGCGATGTCGAGCGCGTAGCCGCTATGGAAATCGACCTCACCACCTCGCGAGGCCGCCACCTTGGCGTAGTGCACCGCCATCGGCGCCGCCAGCGTCACCTCGCGTGCCTCGGCCACGGCGGCGGCCAGCGCCTGGCCGGGCTCGACGAGCGTGGTCACGATGTTCCACTGCGCCGCCTGCTCGGCGGAAAAGCGCCGCGCCGTCAGCAGCAGCTGCTTGGCGCGGCGTGCGCCGGCGGCGCGCACCAAGTTCTGGATGCCGCCGCCGCCGGGCATGATGCCGCGGCGCACCTCGGGCAGGGAGAACACCGCCGAGCGCGCGGCGACGATCCAGTCGCACATCAGCGCCAACTCGCAGCCACCGCCGTGCGTGTGGCCCTCGACGGCGGCGATCACCGGCGCCGGGAAGTCCTTCACCGCCAGCAGCACCTCCTCGGCCAGCTGGTGCTGGCGCCGCCACTGGTGGTCGGTCATGCCATCGCGCTGCTTCAAGTCGCCGCCGGTGCTGAATGCGCGCTCACCCGCGCCGGTGACGACGAGCACGCGCAGTCCGTCGTCGAAGGCCAACTCGTGCAGCGCCGCGCGCAGCTCGACGAACATCTGCGTGTTCATCGCGTTCATCACCTCGGGCCGGTTCAGCATCAGGCAGCGCACGCCCTCGTCGGGGGCGGTGCCGGGGGCGGGCTCGATGCGCAGGGTTTCGTAGGTGGCCATCGTGCGCGGTTCAGTAAGAGCGCGGCATGCCCAGCAGGTGTTCGGCCACCTGGGCGAGCACCAGGTTGTTGGAGATCGGCGCGGTGCGGAACAGTCGGCTTTCCTTCCACTTGCGCTCGATGTCGAAGTCGCAAGCCACGCCGTAGCCGCCGAAGGTGGTCATCGCGGCCTCGGCGGCCTCCCAGGCGGCCTCGCTGGCCAGGTACTTCACCATCGTGGCCTCGCGGCCGCAGGACTGGCCGGCATCGAACAGCGTGGCCGCCTTGTTGCGCATCAGTTCGGCGGCCTCGACGTTCATGTGCGCGCGCGCGATCGGGAACTGCACGCCCTGGTTGGAACCGATCGGGCGGTCGAAGACGATGCGCTCACCCCCGTAGGCTGCGGCCTTGCCGACGAACCAGTGACCGTCGCCGATGGCCTCGCTGGCCACGAGCAGGCGCTCGGAGTGCAGCGAGTCGAGCAGGGAGTGGAAGCCCTTGCCTTCCTCGCCGATGCGGTCGTCGTCGCTCAGCTCGAGGGTGTCGATGAAGACCTGGAAGGTGTGGTGGTTGATCATCGTGCGGATCGGTCGCGCCTGGAGCGACTTGCCGGCCTTGGCGATGTCGATCAGGAAAAGGCTCAGCCCGTCGGTCTTCTTCTTCACCTCCTCGATCGGCGTGGTGCGCGCGATCAGCAGGTACAGGTGCGAGTGGCTGTAGCGCGAGGTCCAGATCTTCTGGCCGTTGAGCACGTAGCCGCCCGGCACGCGGCGCGCGAAGGTCTTGATCGCCAGCGTGTTGGAGCCGGCGTCGGG
>JACRBA010000079.1 GCA_016213265.1 Burkholderiales bacterium
CCAGTACTTGCCCTGCACCCGCGCCGCCTCGAGGATCTTGACGGCGGTGTCGGACCCATGATGCAGCGGGGCATTGCGCATCACGAGCCTGACCTGGCCGAAGCTCGCGTTGACCATGCCCTTGACGATCGGGTAGAAGACTCGGCAGGTCTCGCAGGACGGATCGAAGAACTCGACGATTGTCACCTTCGCCGCCGAGTTGCCGAAGATGGGCGAGTGTGGCCGGACCAGCGCTTCGTTGTTGATCTGCGCCGCCTGCTTGACTTCCTGGTTCGATCGGTTCGTGAAGACCACGACGCCGGCCACGAAGGCCAGAACGACCGCCAAGGCCGTGCCGAGAACGGTCCATTTCCTGCTCATGTTGTCGCCCTCGCTCTTGCCATCCACAACGCCACCAGGATGCCCGTGAATGCCGCCAGCGACAGCAAAGGAATCGGCACCACGCCGGCCACCTGGACGTCGGCGTCGGCGCAGGACGGCCCCTTGCCGCACGGCACCAGCCCTTCCGACACCACGCCCCAGTAGACCAGCACGTGGTAGGCGGCGATACCCCATCCCACGCCGGCCAGCGGCAGTGCGTAGCGAACGCTGCGCACATCCGATGTGAACAGGCCCATGCCGAGCACCAGCACCAGCGGAAACATCGCGATGCGCTGGTACCAGCACAGCACGCACGGCGTCTTGCCCATCACCTCGCCCAGAAACAGCGCGCCGGACGTGGCCAGCAGCGCCAGCAACCAGGCCAGGAACAGGGGCGTCCAGAACGCGGCGTTCCGGCCGTCGCCATGCGGGGCAATCGGCTGTTCTTCGCTCATCGTGTCGGCGGCGTGAATCCAGCCGTCGCGTTGCCCTCTACCTTTGACACGCTCCCGTCGGCCGCCGTGAACGAGAGCGTCATGGGCACGCGCTCGCCCGCCTTGATCTGCTTTTTCAGGTCCATCATCATGACGTGCAGGCCGCCCGACTTCAGCGCGATCGTCTGGCCGGCCTTCAAGGCCACACGATCGGCTGGCCGCATCCGCATGATGCCCTGGTCCATCCACATCTCGTGAACTTCGACGATGCCGGCGACCGGCGAATTGGCGCCCGTCAGCACGACATCCTTCTGGGCGGTCAGCCGCATGAAGGCGCCGGTGGCCGACTGGTTCGGCACGGTGGCACGTGCCCAGGCACCGTCGACAGTCACCTGCGCATGGACCGCGGAAGCCAGGCCAGCGGCTAGCAGCGCAGCAATGCATTGGGACCACACGCGGTTCGCAACAGGGAAAATCATCCCCGTCATTCTCGCCCGGGGAACTGTGCGTGGCGCTTGGGCATTCACGTCGAGTGTCCTTGACCGGCCCGACGCCCGGCGCCCCCGGGCAGGAACGAGACCAGTATCAGCAGTGCCGCGCTGCCGACGACGAAGATGTCTGCCAGATTGAAGGCAGGCCAATGCATGTCGCGCCAATGCAGATCGAGGTAGTCGACCACGGCACCGATGCGCATCCGGTCGACGACGTTGCCCAGCGCACCGCCGATCATGCCGACGTAGGCGACCGTCTCGAGTCGGCTGCGAACGCCGCGCCAGAGCAGCACTGCCAGCGTCGCGCTGACGGCGACGCCGACCGCACTGAGTGCATGCCGCTGCCAACCTCCCGCGTCGGCCAGAAAGGAGAACGCGGCTCCCGGATTGAGGACATGGACCAGATTGAACCAGGTGGTGATGGCAACAGCTTCGCCAGGGGGCAGGTTCGTGGCCATCAGCCATTTGACGAACTGGTCCAGCGACAGCAGCAAGGCAGCGGCACCCATGAGGCACCACCAGAGCCGGTGCCGGGCAGCCCTCGCGGCGCGTGGTGCGGCGAGACCGGCAGATGCGTGCGTCACCGTTCGCAGGCCTCGGTCAATGGCATGGGTTTGCGGGCCTGGCGATCAATCGAAGAGATCTCGCAGGAACGACTTGCGCTTGTGACCACTGGCGTAGCGGTCGTCATGCCGCGAGCGGTGACCTCCGTGGCCGTGCTCGGGTGTCGCTGAAGGGAACTGCGGTGCGGCGGGCATCGGAAGCGGAGCCGCCACACTCGGTTCCATGGCCGAGCGTTCGACGATCTTGTCGAGTTCACCGCGGTCCAGCCAGACGCCACGGCACTTGGGGCAGAAGTCGATCTCGATGCCCTGACGCTCCATCATCGACAGGCGCTCGGTCTTGCACACGGGACAATCCATTTTCTGACTCCTCATTGCCGAGCAGATGCTCGGAATCTGGTGGGATGGGTACTGGGACGAGGCGTCGGCATTCGCTCGTCCCTCATGGCCACGGGGTGGCCGCCTTGACAGGCGGCCGGCGGGGACGACCGCTCAGGGATGGCTCCCTTCAAAGCAGCGCCATGGGCTGAGTCTCGTGTCATGCTGCCTTGCCCCCCTTCTTGAGCAGCCGAAGCCCGTTGCCGACCACCAGGAGACTGGCCCCCATGTCGGCGAAGATCGCCATCCACATCGTCGCGCTGCCGAAGACCGCAAGCACCAGGAACACGGCCTTGATGCCCAGAGCCAGCGCAATGTTCTGCCACAGCACCACATGCGTCGAGCGTGACAGTTGAACCGTCTCTGCAATGCGGCGCAGGTCATCGTTCATCACCACGACGTCAGCCGCTTCCATCGCCGTGTCGGTGCCGGCCGCGCCCATTGCCACGCCGATGTCGGCCTGCGCCAGCGCCGGCGCATCGTTGATGCCGTCGCCGGTCATCGCGGTCGGACCGTGCTTTGCCTGGAGTGCCTTGATCGCTTCGAGCTTGTCCTCGGGCAGCAGGTTCCCGCGCGCTTCATCGATGCCGGCTTCGTGCGCGATGGCCGTGGCCGTGGCCTGGTTGTCGCCCGTCAGCATCACCGGCGTGATGCCCAGGGCCTTCAGCGCTGAGACGGCTTCACGGGACGAATCCTTGATCGTGTCGGCAACGGCGAACAAGGCGATCGGGCCGGCGTCGGAGGCCAGCAGGCTGACGGTGCGGCCGGCTTCCTCATGGGTACGCAGGGTCGCCTCGAGGGCCGGCGAACACTGGCCACGCTCCTCGATCAGCCGGTGGTTGCCCAGCACATAGGTGCTGCCGGCGATGTCGGCCTGAACACCGCGACCGGCCAGCGCCTTGAAGTTCTGCGCCTGCACGCTGTTGGACTTGAGCCCCGCGGCGATGGCGCGAGACACCGGGTGGTCCGAGTGGCTGGCCAGCACGAAGGCCATGTGCTCGGCGTTCGCGGCATCGGTGGCCGGATCGAGGACGGACCAGTCCACCAGCCTCGGCTTGCCCTCGGTGATCGTGCCGGTCTTGTCGAGCGCGATCGCCTTGAGCTTGCGCGCCTCTTCCAGGTAGATGCCGCCCTTGATGAGGATGCCGCGGCGCGCCGCGGCTGCCAGGCCGCTGACGATCGTCACCGGCGTGGAGATCACGAGCGCGCAGGGGCATGCGATGACCAGCAGCACGAGCGCCTTGTAGACGCCTTGCAGCCACGTCCAGCCCAGCAGCCAGGGGCCGAGCAGTGCCACTGCCACGGCGATCACGAACACCGCCGGCGTGTAGATCGCGGCAAACCTGTCGACGAAGCCCTGCGTCGGCGCCCGGGTCGCCTGAGCCTCCTCGACGGCGTGGATGATGCGCGCCAAGGTCGAATTCGAGGCCAGGGCGGTGACCTCGAACTCGAATGTGCCCGACTCGTTGATCGTGCCGGCAAAGACCTGATCCCCGCTCGCCTTGTCGACGGGGATGCTCTCGCCGGTGACCGGCGCCTGATTGATGCTGGTCTGGCCCGAGCGGACGACACCATCCATGGGAACGCGCTCGCCCGGCTTCACCCGCAGCAGAGCGCCAACCGCGACCTGGCCCACCGGCAGCGTCGCCCAGCTGCCATCGGCCTGGCGAACCGATGCCTGCTCCGGTGCCATCGCCAGCAGGCCCTTGATTGCGTTGCGCGCGCGGTCCACTGCCCGGGCCTCGATCGCCTCGGCGATGGCGTACAGCGCCATCACCATCGCGGCTTCCGGCCACTGGCCGATCGCGAAGGCGCCCGTCACGGCCACGGTCATCAGCGCGTTGATGTTCAGCCGCCCGTGCCGCAGCGCCGTCAGACCCTTCTTGTAGACGTCGAAGCCGGCAAGCCAGATCGCGATGGCCGCCACGGCAAGTCCCGCCCCCCGCCAGACCAGGGTCTCCGGCGCAAAGTAGCCGATGATCTCGGCGCCGATGGCCAGGAGCAGCGCCCCGGCCAGCTTGGGGACCTGGCCTCGCACGACCTCGTGATCATGACCGTCGCCCGCCGCATGGCCGGCCTCCGATTCGCCGCCGGCGATCGGCTGCGGGTCGAAACCGGACTTGCGCACGGCCGCCAGCGCCGGCGCGATCGACGGCTCGTCGGCATCGATCGTGAGCACCCGCGGGCCCAGTTGGAACCGCAGACCTCGAATGCCGGGCATGCCGTCAAGGGCACGCCGGATCTCGGCCTCCTCGGCCGCGCAGTCCATCGTCGCGATCCGGAAACTGCGCCCGCGCGCTGATGGGCCGCCGCGCTGCGGCGGCGTCGCGGGCATGGCGCAGGCGCCACAACCGTCGTCCGCGCATGCGGCTGCCTTCACCTGCGCCGGAGCGTCAATGTGCCTCGCGTCGTGGTCGTGGGCATGACCATCGTCGTGATGGTGCCGGTGTGTGTTGCCGCCTTCGGCATGGGAATGTCGCATCGCAGGAATCCTCGTTGACCTTGCCGCCATTGCAAACCCTGTAGCCGGTGTAGAGTCAAGTCCCTCTCCCCATCAGGGAACCTGAAAGCTTGGAGCCATGAAGATCGGAGCGCTGGCCGAGGCCACCGGAACACCCGTCGAGACGATCCGCTTCTACGAGCGCGAGGGGCTGCTGCCGCCGCCGGCCCGGGCGGACAACAACTACCGCGTCTACCTGCCGGCGCACGCCGAGCGGCTCGCCTTCATCCGGCAGTGCCGCAACCTGGACATGACGCTCGACGAGATCCGGGCCCTCATCGCACTGCGGGAA
>JACRBA010000080.1 GCA_016213265.1 Burkholderiales bacterium
AGCGCTTCGGCCGCATCGACCAGTCCATCGCCATGGGCGCGCTGTTCACCGCGCACCACCTGGGCTGCAAGGCGATCCTGGCGCTCACCGAATCGGGCTCCACCGCGCTGTGGATGTGCCGGCACAACATCCACGTGCCCATCTACGGCCTGACCAGCCAGGAGCGCTCGCAGTCGCGCATGGCGCTGTACCGCAACGTGCGGCCCATACTCATGCCCAACTACAGCGACCGCGACCAGGCCCTGGCCGCCGCCGAACGTCTGCTCATCGAGCACGGCGTGCTCAAGCCGGGCGACACCTACGCCATCACCTGCGGCGAACCCATGGGCTACCCCGGCGGCACCAACATGCTCAAGGTATGTCGGGTGGCGTAAGCCCCCACGCCCCCTTGCCAGGGGGCTGCCCCCCGAGGGGGCTCGCGCAGCGGACCGGCGAAGCCGGATCCGCGCACGCCACCAGGTGGCGGCGGCGCTTCGCGCGCCGATTCATGCACGCATCATGCGGCGCGGGCCAGGTCGATCATGGCGCGCACCTGGGGCGAGGCGTTGTGCACCTCCAGCGCCAGGCCGGGCGTCTGGCGGCCGAAGACGCGGAACAGCTCGTCGGCGAAGCCCTGGCCGATGCGCTCGATGCCGGCGAAATCCAGCTCGGCACGGCGGAATTCGGTGAGGCGCGCGGCCACGCGGCGCGCCTGGGCGCGAGACTCCAGCCCCGCGTCCTCGCGCTGGATCAGCCTGAGCGGCAGGCGCGTGCGGTCGATGCCGTAGCCCGTGCCGTCCAGGCTGGCCGAGCGCATCACCTCGTCGAGCGTGCGTTGGGTGTCCAACGCGATGGCCAGGTAGATCGCGCTGCCCTGCGGCCGCACGGCGCGGCCGGCCTTCCAGCTCATCGGGTCCCATTCGCGGTGCTGGAACGCCACGGCGTTGGCATGCAGGTCGAACACGTCGGCCAGGCGCGAGGTGAAGTACAGGCCGCGGCCGGTGTGGCGCGCCGGGTCGCTGGTGAGCCGGCCCTTGGCCAGCTCCAGCATCGCCATCGCGGGGTCTTCGATGCCGAAGGCCTCGCGCACCTTGTCGAACAGGCCGCGCCCGTCGTCGCACACCAGCAGCTGCAGGTGGGCCGGCGTCTGGCGCATGGACACGGTGACGCTCTGGCCGCCGCTGTGGTCGATGGCGTTGTTCAGCAGCTCGGTGAAGGCGTGTTGCGCCATCTCGCGCACATGGCGTGGCAGGGCGAACCAGGGCGCGAAGTCGCGTGACCACGGCAGGTCCTCGTCCAGGCCGGCGAGCGGGTAGCGCATCACCACCTGGCGCAGTCGGCCGGGCGTGTGGCGCAGGCGGCGGCCCTGCCGGGTGGCGTCCAGCCAACCCAGCGCCACCAGCTGCTTGAGCAGGGCGCGCGCCCGGGCCGGCGAGCATCCGAGCCGTTCAGTCAGGGCGCTCGCCAGGTCGTCCGGCCGCTCGACCGCGGTGCGGGTGATCCAGGTGCAGACGTGCGACAGGTCGATGCGCGAGGGACGGGCCATGGGGACGCTCCAGCCAGACAGTGGCTCAAGCTGCAGTGTTGACCGGCCCGGCGGGCTGGCTTGGCGCAAAAAGCGCTGGCAACGCGGCGCTTTTCGTGTGGAGATCCCCACCCGCCGGCGCGGTGGGTGGCGCCGGGTGGGGTCGGCACGCCCCCTGCTTGTCGGTCGTCTGCGCCAGGGGCCGCCGGTAGAATCTGGGCCCAGTTACGGCGCGATTACATCGCCGGCCCGCGCGGCAACCGCGCCCCGGGCCCGGCCCGCCTCGGCGCCGGGGCCGCTTCACCATCAACCGATCGAGGACCGTCGACATGCCTCTCGTTTCCATGCGCCAGCTGCTGGACCACGCCGCCGACAACGGCTACGGGATCCCGGCCTTCAACGTCAACAACCTGGAGCAGGTGCAGGCCGTCATGAGCGCGGCGCACGAGGTCGGCGCGCCGGTCATCCTGCAGGCCAGCGCGGGCGCCCGCAAGTACGCCGGCGAGGCCTTCATCAAGCACCTCATCCAGGCGGCCGTCGAGGCCTACCCGCACATTCCCCTGGTGATGCACCAGGACCACGGCCAGAGCCCGGCGGTGTGCCAGGGCGCCATGGACCTGGGCTTCGGCTCGGTGATGATGGACGGCTCGCTCGAAGCCGACGGCAAGACCATCGCCAGCTTCGACTACAACGTGCGCGTCACCCGCGAGGTGGTGGACATGGCCCACAAGCTGGGCGTCACCGTCGAGGGCGAACTCGGCTGCCTGGGCTCGCTGGAGACCATGAAGGGCGACAAGGAAGACGGCCACGGCACCGACGCCACCATGACGCACGACCAGCTGCTGACCGACCCGGAGCAGGCGGCCGATTTCGTCAAGCAGACGCAGCTGGATGCGCTGGCCATCGCCATCGGCACCAGCCACGGCGCCTACAAGTTCAGCCGCAAGCCCACCGGGGACATCCTGGCCATCAGCCGCGTGAAGGAGATCCACAAGCGGATCCCCAACACCCACCTGGTGATGCACGGCTCGTCGTCGGTGCCGCAGGACCTGCTGGCCATCATCAACCAGTACGGCGGCAAGATGAAGGAGACCTACGGCGTGCCCGTCGAGGAGATCCAGGAAGCCATCAAGCACGGCGTGCGCAAGATCAACATCGACACCGACATCCGCCTGGCGATGACCGGCGCGGTGCGCAAGTTCATGGCCGAGAACCCCGACAAGTTCGACATGCGCGAGTGGATGAAGCCCGCCCGCGAGGCCGCGCTGAAGATCTGCAAGCAGCGCTACCTGGAGTTCGGCTGCGAGGGCCAGGCCGGCAAGATCAAGGCCGTGCCGCTGGCCGAGATGGCCCAGCGCTACGCGTCCGGCGCGCTGGCCCAGGTGGTGCAGTAAGCTTCGCGCCGCCTGCGCCGAGGCGGCGTGCGTCGCCCGGCCCCTCAGGCATCGAGGCCCGCGACCCGTCCAGGGCGCGGGCCTTGTCGTTTCTTCGACAGCCCGCCGCCCGATGTCCCACGCCGCCCACCCGACCCGCACCGACACCGCCTGCCGCAACTGCGGCACGCCGGCACCGCTGGCCTATTGCCCGGCCTGCGGGCAGGACACGGCGCCGCACCCGCCCACGCTGTGGGAGTTCCTGCACGAGTTCGTGGGCCACTACGTGGCCTTCGAGGGCAAGCTCTGGCGCACGCTGCGCCTGCTGGTGGGGCGCCCCGGTGCACTGACCGTCGAGTACCTGGCGGGGCGCAAGGCGCGCTACGTGCTGCCGCTGCGTGTGTACCTGAGCGCGAGCTTCCTGTTCTTCATTGCACTGAAGCTGGGCGGCGCCACCTTGCAGGCCGGTGCGCCGGTCGTGCTCGGCAGCGGGCCCGTCCAGGGCGAGTTCAGCGCCGCGCAGCGCCAGGAGCTGCTCGCCGAGATGGGCTGCCCTGCCACGGGCTGCACGGGGTTCCGCGGCCTGGTGGTGTCGGTGGTCGAGGCATCGTCGTCCGAGGTGCGACGGCGGGAGGTGGGCGCGCGCATGATGGCGGCCGCGCCCTACCTCGTGTTCGCGCTGGTTCCCGTGTACGCCGCCTGGCTGAAGCTGGTGACCTGGCGTCGCCGCATGCGCTACGGCGAGCACCTGGTGTTCGCGTTTCACCTGCATGCCTTCGCCTTCCTCGCCTTGCTCGTGGGGCTGGCGCCTGGCCCGGCCGCCTGGGTGCCGCTGGTGGGCATTCCGCTGCACGGCGTGCTGGCGCTGCGCCGCGTGTATGGCGGCGGTTGGTGGGTCACGCTGGCGCGCGCAGGCGTGCTCTCGCTGCTGCATGGGGCGGTGCTGGTGGTGGGCGCGGGCGCGCTGGCGCTGAAGGCCTTGCGGGGCTGAGACGGCCCCCTGCCCGTGGGGCGGCACGTACACTACAGGGCCCTTGTTTCTCCTGGTGACGCCATGAGCTCGCCCCTGCTGACGTCTTCCCTGCACTCGCTGCCCCTGCTGGCCCGCGGCAAGGTGCGCGACAACTACGCCGTCGGTGACGACCGCATCCTCATGGTCGCCAGCGACCGGCTGTCCGCCTTCGACGTGGTGATGGGCGAGCCCATCCCGGGCAAGGGCGAGTTGCTCACGAAGATGGCGCTGTTCTGGTTCGAGCGCCTGAAGCACGTGGTGCCCAACCACCTCACCGGTGACGCACCGGAATCCGTCGTGGCGCCCGACGAGGTGGCGCAGGTGCGTGGCCGCTCGATGCTGGTCAAGCGCCTGAAGCCGCTGCCCGTGGAGGCGGTGGTGCGCGGCTACCTGGCCGGCTCGGGCTGGGCCGAGTACCGGCAGTCGCAGTCGGTGTGTGGCGTGGCGCTGCCGCCGGGGCTGACCAACGCGGCGAAGCTGCCCGAACCCATCTTCACGCCGGCCACCAAGGCCGAGATGGGCGAGCACGACGAGAACATTCCCTTCGAGCGCATGGCGCAGATGATCGGCCAGCCGCTGGCCGAGCAGGTGCGCCGCGTGGCCATCCGCCTGTACGAGGAGGCGGCGGCCTTCGCGCTGACCAAGGGCATCATCATCGCCGACACGAAGTTCGAGTTCGGCCTGGACACCGACGGCACGCTGGTGCTGATGGACGAGGTGCTCACGCCCGATTCCTCGCGCTACTGGCCGGTGGACGGCTGGACCGAGGCGGTGAAGACCGGCGCCAACCCGCCGAGCTATGACAAGCAGTTCGTGCGCGACTGGCTGGAGCAGGCCCAGGTGGACGGCCGCCCCTGGAACAAGCAGGCGCCCGCGCCGGCGCTGCCGCCCGAGGTGGTGCAGCGCACGGCCGAGAAGTACCAGGAAGCCTTCCAGCGCCTGGCGGGCTGAGGCCTCGGGGAGCCCGACGCGATGGTTGCTTCCCGCCTGATCGAACGCCTGGACCGTGCGCTGGTCGATGCCACCGACCCGCTGCAGCGCGAGTACCTGAAGGCCGAGCGAGCCGGCGCGCTGGCGCGCCTGGGCCTGCTGGCCGATGCGCGCTTCGCGTTGCAGGGGCTGCGCACCCAGAACCAGCGTCACCGTGACGCGCTGCTGTCGGCGTGGATCCACCTGGTGGACGGCCAGATCGAACACTTCGACACCGTGGCCCGCAGTGCGGCCGACAAGTTCGCCCGCGCGCTGGCCGACGCCGAGGCCGCCGGCGATGCGCCCATGCAGGCGTTGGCCTCCGCCTGGCTGGCCATGACGGCGTTCAACGCGTCGGACCTGCCCGCGCTGACGCGCCACGTGGGCCGCGCCTTGCGCCTGGCCGAGCCGGAACAGCACGCGGCGCGCGCCCGGGTGGGGTTGGTGCTGGCCGATGCCTACCGCTTCGCGGGCGACGACGCGGCGTCGCAGACCTGGTACCTGCGCGCCCGCGCACACGCCAGCGCCGAGGGCGACAGCTCCATGATCAGCGTGCTGCTGTACAACCTGGCCACCCACCGCGCCGGCCACATCGCGCTGGCCGATGCCTTCGGCCGGGCCGATGCCGAGCAGGCGCGCAAGGCCTTGCTGGAGGTGGAGTCGACCGCGAACTACGACTGGGGCACGGGCGTGGCGTCGCTGTCGGCCATGGTGCCGGTGAACCGGGCGCAGCTGCTGGTGGCCCTGGCCCGCTACGAGGAGGCCGCGCGCCTGTTCGACGACCACCTGGAGCGCGCCGCGGCCGAAGGCATGTCGCACCGCGCGGCGCGCCTGCTGGCCGACCGCGCCTGGTGCCACGTGAAGACCGGCCGGGTGGCGCAGGCGCTGGCCGATGCACGCGCGGCCGAAGCCACCGCCGCCACCCAGCAGGA
Source organism: Burkholderiales bacterium (assembly GCA_016213265.1). Taxonomy (GTDB): domain Bacteria; phylum Pseudomonadota; class Gammaproteobacteria; order Burkholderiales; family Burkholderiaceae_C; genus Ideonella. The sequence continues at coordinate 5,791 of JACRBA010000080.1, forward strand.
CCCGGACGACCGCGCGGCGGCCTTCGCCCGCTTGGCCGCCATCCACCGCCATGGCGGCCGGGATGCTGCGGCCGCCCAACTGCAGGCCCAGGCCGACGAGGCGCTGGCGCTGCACCACGCAGAGCAGGCCCGGCTGCGCCGCGCGCTCGACGACGCGCTCGCCGCCCTGGACGAGCCGGACGGCGTGGCCTGACACCGCGCCGCCCCGCAGCGGGCGGGCGCGTCCGATCAGCTCAGAACAGGGCCATGCTCAGCTTGCGCCGGTACTGGTCCAGCACCGGGTCGCTGGGCGCGGCGGCGGCCTTGCCGGTGATCTCCAGCGTGCCCTTGGCGGCGGCGGCTTCCGGCTTGGCCGGGGCCTTGGTCATGAGCTCGAGGATGGCCACGTAGGTCTTGCGCGCCAGCTCGTCGCTCCATGCCTTGTCGCGCATCACGATCTCCAGCAGCTCGTCCATGGCGGCGGTGAACTCGCCGCGGGCGAACAGCTGTTGGGCCTTGGCGAAGCGCGCGTCGAAATCGCGCCGGTTGGCGGCGATGGCGGCGTCCAGCTCAGCCACCGGCCGGGCGGCCGGCAGGGCCTCGCAGGCCTTGAGCCAGTGCTCCACGGCGGCCAGGCGGGTGTCCTGCAGCACCTTGCCCGCCACCGGCTCGAAGGCGGCACGCGCCTGCGCCGTGCGCGCCGGGTCGGTGGCGGCGCCGGACAGCAGCAGCTTGAGGTAATCGATGCGCGCGTTGTCGTTGGCCGGGTCGATGGCCACGGCCTCCTGCAGCTTGGCCAGCGCCGCGTCCGGGCTGCCGCCCTCGGCCAGCAGGGCCTCGGCCTCGGCCACCTCGGCGTCGGCCTCCAGGGCGTCCTCGGTGGGCACATGCTTGTCGAGGAAAGCGCGCACCTGGCTTTCCGGCAGGGCGCCCACGAAACCGTCCACCGGCTGGCCCTGGCTGAACATCACGCAGAAGGGGATGGAGCGCACGCCGAAGGCCTGGCTGAGCTGACCGGCGATCTCGGGCTGCTCGTCGCTGTTGAGCTTGGCCAGCACGAAGCGGCCGGCGTAGTCGGCCTCGAGCTTTTCCAGCACCGGCCCCAGCGACTTGCACGGCCCGCACCACGGCGCCCAGATGTCGAGCAGCACGGGTACCTGCATGGAGGCGGCGATGAGCTCGGTCTCGAAGTTCTGAAGGGTGATGTCGATCATGTGTGAACGTGAAGAGGGGACGAACCGTGCAGAAACAAGGGGCAGCCTAAAATCGTCCTTTTGCCGCGATGGAAACCGCCATGCCCGCCGGGGACACCCCACCGTCCGACTCGACCGAACTCCCCTTGCCCACGGGGCGCGACACGCCGGTCGTCGGCATCGTCATGGGATCGTCCAGCGACTGGGAGACCCTGCGCGGTGCAGCCCAGATTCTCGCCGAGTTCGGTGTCGCCCATGAGGCACGGGTGGTGTCTGCCCACCGCATGCCCGACGACATGTTCGCCTACGCGGAAGCGGCCGAAGGCCGGGGCCTGCAGGCCATCATCGCCGGGGCCGGCGGCGCCGCCCACCTGCCCGGCATGCTGGCCGCGAAGACCGTGGTGCCCGTGCTCGGTGTGCCCGTGGCCAGCCGCCACCTGAACGGCGTCGACTCGCTGCACTCCATCGTGCAGATGCCCAAGGGCATTCCCGTGGCCACCTTCGCCATCGGCGCGGCGGGTGCGGCCAACGCGGCGCTGTTCGCGGTGGCCATGCTGGCCCACCACGACCCGCTGCTGCGGGAGCAGTTGCACGCCTTCCGCGCCCGCCAGACCGAGGCGGCGCGCGCCATGAGCGCGGAGCTCACGTGAGCGGCCGCCCGACGCCCGCCCCGCTGCTGCCCGGCGCCACCCTCGGCGTGATGGGCGGCGGCCAGCTGGGCCGCATGTTCGTGCACGCGGCGCAGGCCATGGGCTATGCCACGGCGGTGCTCGACCCGGACCCGGCCAGCCCGGCCGGCCGCGTGTCGCACCACCATGTGAAAGCGGCCAACACCGACACGGTGGCCCTGGCCGAGCTGGCCCGGGTGGCGGATGCCGTGACCACCGAGTTCGAGAACGTGCCGGCCCCTGCGCTGCGCGAGTTGGCTGGCCAGCGGCCGGTGGCGCCCGGCGCGGACGCCGTGGCGATCTGCCAGGACCGGGCGCTGGAGAAGGCGCATTTCACCCGGGCGGGCGTGCCCTGCGCACCCTACGCCGTGATCGACAGCCCCGAGGCCCTGGCCGCCGTGGACGCCGCGCTGCTGCCGGGCATCCTGAAGACCGCCACGCTCGGCTACGACGGCAAGGGCCAGGTCCGCGTGGCCGACCCCGCCGGGCTGGAGGCGGCCTGGCAGCGCCTGGGCCGCGCGCGCTGCGTGCTGGAGCAGCTGCTGCCGCTGCAGGTGGAGCTGTCGGTGATCGTGGCGCGCGGGGCGGACGGCCAGGCCGTCACCTTCCCCGTGCAGCAGAACCTGCACGTCGACGGCATCCTGGCGGTCACCCAGGTGCCCGCGCCCGACGTGCCGGCCGCGCTGGCCGAGCAGGCGCGCGAGTGCGCGCGTGTCATCGCCGGCTCCATGGGCTACGTGGGCGTGCTGTGCGTGGAGTTCTTCGTGGTGGGCGGGCCCGATGGCGCGCCGCGCCTGGTGGCCAACGAGATGGCGCCGCGCCCGCACAACTCGGGCCACTACACCATCGATGCCTGCGACCTGTCGCAGTTCGACCTGCAAGTGCGCTGCATGGCCGGCCTGCCGCTGGTGGAGCCGCGCCTGCATTCCGCGGCGGTGATGCTCAACCTGCTGGGCGACCTGTGGTTCGAACCCGGCTACACGCAGCCCCGCACGCCTGCCTGGGGCGAGGTGCTCGCGCTGCCTGGCGCCCACCTGCACCTGTACGGCAAGACCGAGGCGCGACGCGGCCGCAAGATGGGCCACCTCACCTTCACCGGCGCCACGCCGCAGGACGCCCAGGCCATGGCCCGCCAGGCGGCCGCCTGCCTGGGCCTGCCCGGCTTCTGACGCGATGCCGCTGCTCGACGGCCACGACGACGCCGCGCGGCAGCGGGCGGCCGCCCACCTGGCGGCCGGCGAGCTGGTGGCCTTTCCCACCGAGACCGTCTACGGCCTGGGCGCCCGGGCGGACGACGACGCTGCGGTGGCGAAGATCTTCGCCGCCAAGGGCCGGCCGGCCGACCACCCGCTCATCGTGCACGTGCCCGACGTGGCCGCCGCGCGGCATTTCGCCGCCCGCTGGCCGGAGCGCGCCCAGCGCCTGGCCGAGGACTTCTGGCCCGGGCCGCTGACGGTCATCGTGCCCCGTGCGCCGGGCCGGGCCGATGCCGCGGCCGGGGGCCAGGACTCCATCGGCCTGCGCTGCCCGGCGCACCCCGTGGCGCATGCACTGCTGCAGCAGGCCGCTGCGCTGGGGGTGCCGGGGGTGGCCGGGCCGAGCGCCAACCGCTTCGGCCGCGTCAGCCCGACGACGGCGGCGCATGTGCAGGGCGAGTTCCCGCCCGAGCTGTGGGTGTTGGACGGGGGCGCCTGCCCGGTGGGCATCGAGTCGGCCATCGTCGACTGCACGCGCGACCGGGCCGTGCTGCTGCGTCCCGGCACCCTCACGCGCGAGCGCATCGAGGCCGCGCTGGGCGGTGAGCCGCTGGCCGCACGCGACCGCGATGCGCCGCGGGCGGCCGGCACGCTCGAGGCCCACTACGCGCCGCGCGCGAAGGTGCGGCTGATGGATGCGGGCGCCCTGCGGGCGGCCTTGTCCGTGCTCGGCCCGGTGGCCACAGGGGGCAGGGCACCGGTGGCGGTATATTCCCGCACACTGGGTGCGCTGCCTGCGGACATTCCTGCCCGCCAGATGCCGCCCGATGCCGAGTCCGCGGCCCGCGCCCTGTTCGGCACGCTGCGGGAGCTCGACGCCTGCGGCACGCCGCTGATCTGGATCGAAACCCCTCCCCCCGACACCGCCTGGGATGGCGTGCGGGACCGCCTTCAACGCGCCGCGGCTGCCGCCTGATGTCCCGCCCGGGCGCGCCCATCGCCACCGTTCCCCCACCATGAGCCTTCTTCGCCACGCCTTCCCCCTGTTCTTCCGGCCGGCCCGTCTGGCCGTGGCCGCTGCCATGGGCCTGGGCCTGCTCGCCGGGTGCGGCGGGGGGACCAGCCAGGTCAACGAGTTCGTGCCCGAGCGGCTGCTGGTCTTTGGCGACGAGTTGAGTGTCATCACTCCGGATGGCCACAAGTACACGACGAACACGGTGGACGACAACGGCCTCTACCAGTGCAATGGCGGGCTCATCTGGGTGCAGTACCTGGCGGCGCAGTACGGGCTGACTTTTGCGGAGTGCAACCCCGACGCTATCGGCAACCCGCAGGCGAAGATGCTGGCCGCCGTGGGCGCGAACACGGACGGCCTGGCCGATCAGGTGCGCCAGTTCGCCACCGGAGACAGCGTCCGCCCGACCGATCTGGCGACCGTGCTGGTGGGCATGAACGACGTGCTGGAGGCGTATGAAACCTTCCCGACGGAGAGCGAGGAGGTGCTCGTGGCGCGGGTGCGGGCCGCCGGCGCGCGCGTGGCCACGCAGGTCAACGACCTCACGTCGGCAGGGGCCCGCGTGCTGATCAGCACTATTCCCGACATGGGTCTGACGCCGTTCGCCCAAACCGAAGACGCGGAATTCGGCGACGCGCGATCCCGCCTGCTCAGCCTGCTGAGCCGGGAGTTCAACACGGCCCTGAGCCTGTCGCTCATCAACGACGGCAGCAAGATCGGCTTGCTGCTCCTCGATGACACGCTGGCCTCCATGGTCCGCGTGCCGGGGGCGTATGGGCTGAGGGATGTGAAGACGCCGGTGTGCCTGGAGTCGGCCCCTTTGCCAGACTGCACCAACCAGACCTTGATCGACGGCAACGGCGACTACACGCCCAACGGCTCGAACCATCTCTGGGCCGATGCATACCGGCCGACCACGGCGATGCACGCCACGCTGGGCGCCCAGGCCGTGCGCCGCGCCACCAGCAACCCGTTCTGACGCGGGCTGGTCAGCCCGCCGATCGGCCCCTGGCCCGCAGCTTCACCGCCAGGATGCTGGCGGCCAGCGGCAGGGTGACGGAGTTGGCCGCGATCATGGCCCAGTCGCCGAGGTACAGGCCGTAGCCGAGCCAGCAGGCCACGCCCGCGGTGAACAGGCTGTAGGTGAGGGCGGAGATGCCGCGCACGTCGCGCGTGCGCAGCGTGAGCCAGGCCTGGGGCACGAAGGCCACGGTGGTCAGCGTGGCCGCGGCATAGCCCAGCAGCGGCAACAAGGTGTCGGACGTCATGGTGCAGCGGGTCGAGGCAGGCGGCGTGCGCAGCACGCCGTGATGGCGGGCGCGGGCGCGCCGGCGCTGCCGGCCCAGCGCACCACCGCATCCAGCGCCGGTCGGGCCGTGCCGGCCTGGGGATGGTTGATCAGGGCCACCACGATGTAGCGGCGGCCGTCGTCGGCCAGCACGTAGCCGGCCACGCCCGCCACATCGCGCAGCGACCCGGTCTTGAGATGCGCGCGGCCAGGCGCGGCCGCGAAACGGCGCAGTGTGCCGTCGGTGCCGCTCACGGGCAGCGAGGCCAGCATTTCGGGCATCACCCCACTGGCCCACGCATGCTGCAGCAGGCGCGCCAGCGCCGCGGCGCTCACCCGCGCGTCGCGGGACAGGCCCGACCCGTTGTCGGGCACCACCTGGGCCGCCACGTCGTCGCCCAGGCGCTCGGTGAGCCAGCTGAGGAGGGCGCCGCGCGCGGCGGCCTGCGTCACGGGCGGCGGGCGCACATACACCGGCGGCGCGGCCGGGCCAGGCCCCGAAGCAGCACCGGACGACATGCCCGGCGCTCCCGGGGCGGCCCCGGGCACCGCCGACGCGGCCGCCTCGGGCGCAGCCAGGCTCAGGAAGAGCTGCTCGGCCATCACGTTGTTGCTGAACTTGTTGATGTCGCGCACCACCTCGGCCAGCGGCGGCGACGGCCATTCGAAGAGCAGGCGGGCACCGGGCGGCACGCTGCCGTCACGCACCGCGCCGCCGACGCGGCCGCCCAGGTCGCGCCACAGCCGGGCCACCAGCCGCGCGCCATAACCCGCCGCGTCCGGCACGGCGATGCGCCAGGTGCGCGGGCCGCAGGCGGCCGGCAGGCGGCCGGCGAAGCGCAGCGCGCCGGGCGGTTCGGCGGCCGGCTGCAGGGCGCCACGCCAGTCGCCGCAGTCGCCCAGTGCCAGCGGCACCGTGTCCTCGTCGGGCATGCCGGCCAGGGCGGGGTCGGCCACCACGCGGGCGTGCAGCGAGGCGGGCTCGGGCAGGAACCGGTACTCCACCACTTTCTGGTTGATGAGCAGGGCGTCCGGCTGCACGTTCTGCGGGCGCAGCGGCTCGTTGTCGAACTCGCCCGGGTGGCGGCCGGGCACAGCGAAGAAACCGTGGTCCAGCACGAGGTCGCCGCGGATCTCGCGCACACCCTCCTGTTGCAGCCGGCGCAGCAGCAGCCACACACGTTCCAGCACCAGCTTCGGGTCGCCCCGGCCTTCGATGTGGACCGAGCCGTCCAGCACCCCGTCCTTCAGCGGCCCGGTGGCCCACACCGGCGTGGACCAGGACCACGCCGGCCCCAGGCGGTCCAGCGCCGCGTACGTGGTCAGCAGCTTGAACAGCGACGCCGGGTTCATGGGCTGGGCCGGTTGCCAGGCCAGGCGTTCACCTCCGCCCACCTCTTGCACCACGACGGCGAGCGCACTGGCGGGCACTTTGGCCGCCTGCAGCGCGCCCAGCACCTCCGCCGGCAGGACGGCAGCGCCGGCCTCGCGCGTGGGGGCCTCAGGGGGCGCGGCATGGGCCGGCGCCACGCCGAGCACCGCGGCCAGACCCAGCGCCACCGCACCGGCCCAGCGCGAGGCAGGTTGGTGCGCAGGCAGGGGCGTGGACAGGCGAGTGCAAGGCATGGCGGCATGTTCGCACGGCTACACTTCCCGCAATGAAGCTGCTCGCCCTGGACACCGCCACCGAAGCGATGGCGGTCGGCCTGGCCGACGGCAGTGCGCGGCGCACCGTCAACGCCGAAGGCGGGCCGCACACCTCCGACCGCCTCATCCCCGTGGCATTGGAATTGCTGGCCGAGCGCGGGCTGGCACCGGCCGACCTGGATGCCATCGCCTTCGGCCAGGGGCCTGGGGCGTTCACCGGCCTGCGCACCGCCGTGTCGGTGGCCCAGGGCCTGGCCTTCGGCATCGGCTGCCCGGTGGTGCCGGTGGACAGCCTGCTCATCGTGGCGGAGGACGCCCGCGCGCAAGCGCTCGGCGCCGAACCCTCCGACGCGACGGTGCCGCCCACGTTCGACACCTGGGTGGCCATGGATGCCCGCATGGACGAGGCCTACGTGGCCCATTACCGGCACGATGGCCGCGCCTGGGCGGTGCGCCGCGAGCCGGCCCTGGTGGACCTGCCCACGCTGGCGGCCTGGTGGCAACTGACCCCGCCCGCGCAGGTGGCTGGCAGCGCCGTCGACGCCTTTGCCGATCGGCTGCCCTTCGGCGCCGCCCGGCGCTGGGCGCAGCCGGCCGACCGCGCCGGTGCGCTGCTGCGTCTGGCCGTGGCTGCCGCAGCCGCCGGGCGTCGCCATCCCGCGCGTGATGCGCTGCCGGTCTACCTGCGCGACAAGGTGGCACTGACGACCGCCGAGCGGGAAGCCATGCGTGCCGCAGGTGCGGCGGCGGCGGGGAGCCACCGGTGAGCCGCCCCGTCGGCCCGCGCTTCCGCCCGATGCAGGTGAGCGACCTGGAGCGGGTGATGGCGGTCGAACTGCAGGCCTATCCCTTTCCGTGGACGCGCGGCCACTTCGTCGATTCGCTGGCGGCGGGGTACCGTGCCCAACTGCGCGTGGACGCCGACGATGGGCTGATCGGCTACAGCGTGGCGATGGCGGGCGTGGACGAGATGCACCTGCTCAACCTCACCGTCACGCCAGCCCGCCAGGGGCAGGGCCATGCGCAGGCGCTGCTGGCCGAGCTGGGCCAGGCGGCCCGTGCCGCGAAGGCCGCCACCGTGTGGCTCGAGGTGCGCGAGAGCAATGCACGCGCGCGGGCGCTGTACGAGCGCTGGGGTTTCGAGTCGGTGGGCCGGCGCAAGGGCTACTACCCCGCGAACGCCGGCCGGCGCGAGGACGCGCTGGTGATGCGCTGGACGCTGGGCGGCAGCGAGGAGCCCGCGCCATGAGCTGGACAGACCGCCAGCGCGCCATGCTGCGCGTGATGGGCGTGCCGCTGTGGCAGCCCTCGGCGCGCACGGCGGTGCCGGCATCCGAGCCGCTCGGGCCTGCGCCGGTGCTGCAGGAGGTGCCGCAGCAGGCGCCGCCGCCGGCCCCCACGCCGGCTGCGCGGCCGGCTCCTGCGGCCCCGTCATCCGCCTCGGCGGCGCCCCTGGTGGACGCGGCGGTGGCCGGCCTCGGCTGGGACGCCCTGCGTGCCGCCGTGGCCGCCTGCGAGGCCTGCTCACTGGCGGGCACCCGCACGCAGACGGTGTTCGGCGTGGGTCACCCCCAGGCCCACTGGATGATCGTCGGCGAGGCGCCCGGTGAGCAGGAGGACCGCCAGGGCGAGCCCTTCGTGGGCGCCGCGGGCCAGCTGCTGGACGCCATGCTGCACGCGGTGGGCCTCACGCGTGGCGAGGCGCCGCCCGAGCGGCAGGTGTACATCGCCAACACCCTGAAGTGCCGGCCGCCGCGCAACCGCAACCCGGAAGCGGAGGAACTCGCGCGCTGCGAGCCCTTCCTGCAGCGGCAGATTGCGCTCGTGCAGCCGCGCATCCTGCTGGCCATGGGTCGCTTCGCGGTGCAGGCGCTGCTGCGTTCCGACGAGCCCATCGGCCGGCTGCGCGGCCGGGTGCACCGGTACCAGGGCGTGCCGTTGGTCGTCACCTACCACCCCGCGTACCTGTTGCGCCAGCCGCAGGACAAGGCCAAGGCCTGGGAAGACCTCTGTCTCGCGGCCAGCCTGCTGGAGTGATCCGCTGCGGCCGAGCGCCGGCACGCCGGCGCCGGGTGCGCCTACAACTCTGCCTTGAGGTAGTGCGCCCCGGGGATGGGGTTGTAGTAGTACGGCGGCACTTCCTCGAAGCCGAGCGTGGCGTAAAGCTCGCGCGCGGCCTCCATGTCGTCCAGCGTGTCCAGCAGCATGACCGAATAGCCCAGCTGCACCGCGGTGTCCATCAGCGCCTGGGCGATCTGCCGGCCCAGGCCGAAGCGGCGGAACGCACGCCGCACGTACAGCCGCTTCATCTCGCAGGCGTTGGCGTAGTCGGAGTCGGCCAGCGGCCGCACCGCGCCGCAGCCGGCCAGCTCGCCGTCCACCCAGGCCAGCAGCAGCGTGCCGCCGGGCGGGGCGTAGTCGCCGGGCAGGGCCGCCAGCTCCTGCTCGAAGCCCTGGAAGCACAGGTCGATGCCCAGGGCGTCGGCATACTCGCGGAAGATCTGCCGGGCAGCGTCCAGCGCCTCGGGCGTGTCGGCCGGCAGCAGGCGTATCTCGGGGGGAAGGCCCATGGTGGGGGCAGGGCGCGCGCGTGGTGGCGGGGTCGACAGTCTAGCCAAACCGCGCGCTCAGCCCAGGCGCCACACGGCCCAGGCGCCCGCTGCGCAGGCCGCGGCCAGCACCAGGGCCAGTCCGCGCTGCGCCGCACCGTCCTCGCTGGCGGGCGTGCCGGGCGGCAGGGGTTTGTCGCCATGCAGCATCGGGCCCACCAGGTTCTGGCGCCGGGCCAGGCGGTACCACGCGATGGCGCCCAGGTGCAGCACCACCAGCGCGATCACCAGCGCCTTGCCCCACCCGGTGTGCCAGGAGGTGGCCAGCGAGGACGTGGCGCCGCTGACGAATCGGTACAGCGGCCCGGTGGTGAAGATCTCGTCGTCGGCGACCAGGCCAGTGGCCACCTGGACCCCCAGCGCGAGCAGCATGGCGAGCACCGACAGGCCGCCCAGCGGGTTGTGGCCGATGTCGAAGCGCTCGCCCGCGGCGGGCGCACCCCGCAGGTAGCGCCCGATGGCCGAGGGGGCCCACAGGAACGTGCCGAAGCGCGACCAGTGCCCGCCCACCAGACCCCAGAGCAGGCGAAACACCAGCAGGCCGCCCACGGCGCAGCCGATCGCCATGTGCCACGCGAGGGCGTCGCCACCCACGTTGCCGGTGACCACCAGCGCCACCACGGCGAGCGCGAGGGCGGCGTGGAACAGGCGCGTGGGCAGGTCCCAGATGCGCACGGGCCGCAGGGCGGCGGGAGGCGCAGGGGGCAGGGTCGCAGGCGCGGGGGAGGCGGCATCGGGCATGCGCGACACCATACCCCGTGGGGCTTGCGGAATCCAGGGGGTGGGGTCGGGCGATCCGGTGTGGAATAGCCGCGCCCGGCGGTGCGTACACCGCTGGCATCCCTTGCCCGCCGCCGACGCGCGGCCCACTTCAGGAGTCTGCCGATGAACCGTCTTGCCCTTGCGCTGCTGGCCGCCGCCGGCCTGGCCACCGCGCTGCCCGCCGCCGCCCAGTTCCAGAAACCCGAGGACGCGATCAAGTACCGCCAGTCGGCCTTCACGGTGATGGCCAGCCACTTCGGCCGCGTGGCGGCGATGGCGCAGGGCAAGGTGCCCTTCGATGCCGCCGCCGCCAAGGCCAACGCCGACATCGTGGCGACCATGTCGCGCCTGCCGTTCGCCGCCTTCCCGGCCGGCACCGACAGCGGTCAGACCAAGGCCAAGGCCGAGATCTGGAGCGAGCCGGACAAGTTCCGCCAGGGCGCCACCACCATGCAGGAGGCCGTGGGCCGGCTGCAGGCGGCCGCCAATGCGGGCAATCTCGACCAGATCAAGGCCGCCGTGGGTGACGTGGGCAAGAGCTGCAAGGCCTGCCACGACAGCTATCGCAAGGACTGATCAGCCCGACACGTCGGGGGGCGCGGGCACCAGCCAGTGCACCGCGAACCACCGCCGCGCGTCCAGCCACACCGCCTCGGGCCGCCAGCCGGCGGCCCGGGCGAGCCGCTGGAAGCCCGCCACGGTGTACTTGCACGAGTTCTCCGTGTGCAGGCTCTCGCCTTCCTCCAGGGCGAAGCGCTGCCCGCACAGCTGCACCACCTGGTCGCGCAGCGCCACCAGGTGCATCTCCACGCGCTGCAATGCGGGCTGGTAGAAGGCGCAGTGCGCCCAGTCGTCCAGCGCGAAGTCGGCGCCCAGCTCGGTGTTGGCCCGCGCCAGCAGGTGGCGGTTGAAGGCCGCTGTCACGCCGCGCCGGTCGTTGTAGGCGGCGTGCAGCACGGCGGGGTCCTTGACCAGGTCCACGCCGATCAGCAGGCCACCGTCCAGCCAGGTGGCCCAGCGCGCCAGCAGGGCGCGCGCGTGGTCGGGTTCGAAGTTGCCGATCGAGCTGCCCGGAAAGAAGCCCACGCGCCGGCCCCGTGCCGGGGGCAACTGCAGCTCGGTGGTGAAGTCGCCCCCCACGGGGGTGACGGACAGCCCGGGCTGCGACGCACGCAGGGCCGCGGCGCTGTGCTGCAGGTGGTCCGCCGAGATGTCCACCGGCAGGAAGCCCGCCGGCTGCCGCAGCGCGGGCAGCAGCAGCCGCACCTTCTGCAGGCTGCCCGCGCCGAACTCCACCAGCTCGGCGTCCGGGCCGATGGCCTCGGCCATCTCGGGGGCGTGGCGGGCCAGCAGGGCCGTCTCGGTGCGCGTGGGGTAGTACTCGGGCAGCTCGCAGATGGTGTCGAACAGGCGCGAGCCCTCGGCGTCGTAGAACCACTTGGGCGAGATGACGTGCGGGCGCTCGGCCAGCGCGCGCTGCAGCTCGTGCGCGAAGCCGCCGGCGCAGGTGTCGGGTGCCGGTTTCATGCGCCGGGTGCCTCCAGGTCGCGCGCCAGGCGCAGGCCGCTGAACTGCCAGCGTGCCCCAGGCGGAAAGAAGTTGCGGTAGCTCACCCGCGCATGGCCTGGGGGGGTGGCGACGCTGCTGCCGCGCAGCACCAGCTGCCCGACCATGAACTTGCCGTTGTATTCCTCCACCGTGCCGGCCCAGGGCCGGAAGCCGGGGTAGGGGTCGTAGCTGGAGCGCGTCCACTGCCAGACGGCGCCGAAGCACTGCAGGTCGGCCTCGCTGCGGCGTGCGGGCGGGCGCAGCACCACCGGTGCGGAGGGCGCGTCGCCGGGCGGCGCCACGCCGAGCGCACGCGCCGCCGCTTCCCACTCGAACTCGGTGGGCAGCCGCGCGCCGGCCCAGGCCGCATAGGCGGCCGCCTCGTAGAAGCTCAGGTGGCACACCGGCGCGTCGGGGACCAGCGGCTGCTCGCCGTCCAGGCCGAAAGCACGCCAGCCGCCCGCGTCGCGCCGCCAGTACAGCGGCGCCTCCCAGCCGCCGGCCTGCACGGCCGCCCAGCCGTCGGACAGCCACCAGCGGGGCTGGCGGTAGCCGCCATCGTCGATGAAGGCCTGCCACTGCCGGTTCGTCACCAGCCCGCGGGCGATCGAGAAGGGGGCGAGGCGCACGCGGTGGCGTGGGCCTTCGTTGTCGAAGCCGAAGCCGTCGCGCGGGTCGTGCCCCAGCTCCACCTCGCCGCCGGGGCAGTCCCACCAGCCGGGCGGGCCCCAACGTGGGTCGATGGCCGCGGTTGCGGGGGGTGGCGGGTCGTCACGGTAGGCCGGCGCCAGCGGGTGGGCCGCCAGCAGGGCCAGGATGTCGGTGAGGATGAGCTCCTGGTGCTGCTGCTCGTGCTGCAAGCCCAGCTCCAGCAGGGACGCCACCTCGGGCCAGGCGGCTTCGCCGCAGCCGGCCACCAGGGCATCGAGTGCCGCGTCGACCTCCTCGCGCCAGGCCAGCACCTCCGCCAGTGCCGGGCGCGTCAGCAGGCCGCGCTGCGGCCGCGGGTGCCGCGGGCCGAGGCTCTCGTAGTAGGAGTTGAACAGCCGGCCCAGGCGCTCGTCACGCGGGCGGTAGCCCGGGGCATGCGGCTGCAGCACCACCACCTCGAAGAACCAGGTCGTGTGGGCCAGGTGCCACTTGGTCGGGCTGGCGTCGGGCATGGCCTGCGCCACCTGGTCCTCGGCGGACAGCGGCCGCGCCAGGGCGAGCGTGTGCGCCCGCGTGGCGCGCAACCGGCGGGCCAGGTCGTCGCGGGCGACGGATGCGCCGGTGGGCCGGGGCGGGGCAGCGAAAGGGCGGGGCATGGGGCGCCGGCCGGCAATCGGCGTTCCGGCACCCCGCGCGCGCAGGCGCGGCCCGCGAGAACCTCAGGCGAAGCCCAGCACCACGCGCCGGGTGGAGGCGCTCTTCTTCTCGATCTTGGTGACCACGACGCGGCCGATGTCGGCGGTGTTGCCCACATGGGTGCCGCCGCAGGGCTGTAGGTCCACGCCGGCGATCTCCACCAGCCGCACCCGGCCGGACCCGCGCGGCGGCTGCACGCTCATGCTGCGCACCAGCTGGGGCTGTGCATCGAGCTCGGCGTCGCTGATCCAGCGCGTGGTCACCGGGTGCGCGGCCTGCACCAGCCGCGCGAGGCCGGCGGTGAGCGCCTCCTTGTCCAGCGGCTCGGTCATGTGGAAATCGAGCCGGGCATACCCCGCGGTGATGGAGCAGCCATCCACCGGATGCGGCACCAGGGCGCACAGCAGGTGGGTGGCGGTGTGGAAGCGCCGGTGGGCCTGCCGGCGCGGCCCGTCCAGGCGGGCCGTCACCGAGTCACCGGCGCTCAGCGCCGCGGCATCGGCCGGGTCGGCCAGCAGATGCAGGATGCGGCCCGCCTCCGGCCCCTTGCGCGTGTCGGCCACCCGCAGCACCCGGCCGGTGGCGGTCACCAGCTCGCCCGCATCGCCCGCCTGCCCGCCGCCTTGCGGGTAGAACACCGTGCGATCCAGCTCCACCGCGCCGTCGCCCACCCGCACCACCGTGGCGGTGCACTCGGCCAGGTCGGCATCGTCGCGGAAGAGCTCGATCGTGGGCATGCGAAAAGGCTCAATGTCCGGCAATGACACCGCAGGCCAGTCGGCCGCCGGCGTTGCCGGTGGGTTGGGTGGCGTAGTCGTCGGGGTTGGCATGCACGATGACCGAGCGGCCCACCACGCTGCCGGCACCGGCGGCCACCGTCGGCCCGGCGGACAGCGTGAATTTCTGGTCGGCCATGCCGTTGGCGTCGGCCTTCAGCGAAGGCATGTCGCCCGCGTGGTGCGCGGCGCCCTGCGGGCCGTGCGGCTTGCCGTCGGGGTTGAAGTGCCCGCCGGCGCTGGTGCCGTCGGTGCTGGCGCAGTCGCCCTTCTCATGGATGTGGAAGCCGTGCTCGCCGTTGGGCTTCAGGCCACTGACGCGCGCGTACACCATCACCTGCCCGTCGGCCATCTGGTGGAACACGACCAGGCCGCGCACGGCGTTGCCCTGGGTCGGGCCCAGGCTGGCCATCGCCATGCGGCCGGGCCCCATGCCCATGCCTGCGCCCATGCCGGCACCGCCGCCGCCCATGCCGGGGCCCGGGCCATGGGCGTGCATGCCGGCACCCGGCCCCGGGCCAGGGCCGGCGCAGCCGGCGAGTGCAAGGGCGAGGCCGGTGGCCAGCAGAGAAAGTCCAGTGGTGTGCATGCGGGTCTCCTTCTCGATCGGTGGGTCGGGTGGGGCCGCCGACTGTAGGCGCGAAGCCCGGGCCCGCCAAGCCCTCACCCGGCGCGCCTCACACGCGCAGTTCGCCCTGGATACAGGCGGCCACGTCGCCGCCGATCCACAGGCCCTGCGCGTCACGCTGCACGTGCACGCGGCCGGCGCGTCCGAGGGCCGTGCCCTGGGCCGCCACGTAGGCCGGCGGCGCGACGCCTTCACCGATCAGCCATTCGGCCAGGCTGGCGTTGAGGCTGCCCGTCACCGGGTCTTCCTCCACACCGATGGGGGCGGCGAAACCGCGCACCTCGAACTGCGTGCCCTCGGCACCGCCTGCGTCCTGTGCCGCCACCAGGCCCACCTTGGCGAGCGTCTTCAGGCGCCCATGGTCGGGGGCCAGCGCGCGCAGCCGCGTGGCGTTGGCCACCCGCAGGCCCAGCCATTGCGGCCCGTTGTCCAGCCAGCACGCGGCGAGCAGGTCGGCAGGCGGCAGCCCCAGCGCGTCCACCACCTCGGCCAGCAGCCGGTCGTCCACCGGCGTGCGCTTGAGCGGCGGCGCGGCGAAGGCGAGCCGCTCGCCTTGGGCGCGCACCGCCACGCAGCCCACGCCGCACTGCTGCACGATGCGGCCCGCCTGGCGCGGCCGGCCGCCCGCGTCCAGCCAGGCTCGGCAGCTGCCCAGGGTGGGGTGGCCGGCGAAGGGCAGCTCGCCGCCCGGGGTGAAGATGCGCACCCGGTAGTCGGCGGCGGCGTCCGTGGGTGGCAGCAGGAAGGTGGTCTCCGACAGGTTCGTCCAGCGCGCGAACGCCGCCATCTGCGCGTCGCTCAGGCCTTCGGCGTCGTGCACGACGGCGAGCGGGTTGCCCTTCGTCGGCACGGCGGTGAAGACGTCGAGCTGGGAGAACCTGCGGCGCACGGTCACGGCGTTTCCTCGGCCAGTTCCTCGTTGAGGTGGCGGCGCAGCACGCCGCCCAGCGCGGCCACGGCGGCGCGGATGTCGTCCACCGACAGCGTCACGAACGACAGGCGCAGCGTGCGGGTGTCGGGTGCATGGGCGTAGAAGGGCTCGCCCGGCACGTAGGCCACGCCGGCGGCCACCGCCTTGGGCAGCAGGGCCATCGCATGGCAGCCGGCGGGCAGGCGGATCCAGAAGAACATGCCGCCCAGCGGCGCGGCCCACTCGCTGCCCTCGGGCAGGTGCTCGGCCAGGGCGGTGGCCATGGCATCACGCTGTGCCTTGTAGCGGGCGCGGATGGTGGGCACGTGCTGGTCGAGGAAGCCGTCGCGAATGACCTGGTGCACCACGCGCTGGTTGAAGCCGGGCGTGTGCAGGTCGGCTGCCTGCTTGGCCTGCAGCAGCTTGGGATAGAGCTCCGGCGGCGCCACGACGTAGCCCAGCCGCAGGCCGGGGGCCAGCACCTTGGAGAAGGAGCCGAGGTACACCGTGCCCTCGGGCCAACGCGCGGCCAGCGGGGCGGGCGGCGCCTCGTCGAACCACAGGTCGCCGTAGGGGTTGTCCTCGATCAGCGGCACGTGGGCGCGCTGCGCCGCCGCCACCACCGCCTGGCGCCGCGCCTCGGGGATCACGCGGCCGGTGGGGTTCTGGAAGTTGGGCAGCACGTACGCGAAGCGGGTGCCCGGCGCGTCGTGCGGCAGGCGCTCGATGGCCTCGGGCAGCGGGCCGGCGCTGTCGCTGGCCAGGCTGTGGAAGATCGGCTCGTAGGGGGCGAAGGCCTGCAGCGCACCCAGGTAGGTGGGCGTTTCCACGGCCACGGGGGCGCCGGCGTCGATCAGCACCTTGCCCATCAGGTCCAGGCCCTGCTGCGAGCCGGTGGTGATGAGCACCTGCCCCGGGCTCACCTGCTGCCCCTGGCGCGCGAGCTGCGCCGCCACCCACTCGCGCAGCGGGCCGAAGCCCTCGCTGGCGGCGTACTGCAGGGCCTCCTTGGGCGTGTCGGCCAGCACCTTGGCGGTGGCTTCGCGCATGGCCTCGACCGGGAAGGTGTCGGGCGAGGGCAGGCCGCCGGCCAGGGACAGCACGCCCGGCTGCTCGGTGACCTTGAGGATCTCGCGGATGATCGAGGGGTTCATGCGGGCGGCGCGCTGCGCCAGCGTCCATGGACGTTGCGGCGGGGTGGTGCCGGTGGTCATGGGGGGTCTCCTTCGTGGGGATGGGGGATCGGTGATTGTGGCCGCTGTGGCGTGCGCGGCACGGCGGCCGGCGCCGGGCGGGCGAACCGGCGGCCGATGGCCACCGTGGCCAGCACGGCCAGGGCGAAGACGAGGGTGGAGGCGCGCAGCGGCTCGCCCAGCAGCGGCACGGCGGCCAGCAGGGCCAGGAAAGGCTGCAGCAGCTGCACCTGGCTCACGCGCAGAGTGCCGCCCAGCGCCAGCGCGCGGTACCAGGCGAAGAAGCCCAGCCACATCGACACCACGGTGACGTAGGCGAAGCCGCCCCAGGCCGACGCGCTGGCCGGTGCGTCCGGCCAGGTGCCCAGGGCCCAGGGGGCGGTGATGGGCAGGCAGGCCACCAGCGCCCACGAGATGACGTGCTCGGCCGGCATCTGGGCGGACAGCTTCGCGCCCCACACATAGCCCACGGCGGCGCAACCCACGGCGGCCAGCAGCCAGCCGTCGGCCGCGCTCAGGCGCCCGCCACCTTCGCGCAGCGCGAAGGCGAGGACCAGCGCACATCCGGCCGCGGCGCACACCCAGAAGCCGACCCGCGCGCGCTGGTGCAGCACCCACGCGGCCAGCGCCGCGGTGGCCAGCGGCAGCACCCCGGTGACCACGGCGGCGTGCATGGCGGGCGCCTCGCGCAGGGCCAGCGCGATGCACAGCGGGAAGCCGAACACCGTGCCCGCCGCGCTCAGCGCCAGCGAGGGCCACAGCCGCCGCGGCGGCAGGGGCGCCCGTGCCGCGGCCAGCCAGAGCAGGCTCAGCAGGCCGGCGCCCGCGGCGCGCCCCATGGTGACGAAGGCCGGCGGCAGCTGCGGCGCCTCGGCGGGCCCCACCGCCAGCCGCGTCATGGGAAAGGCGAGCGCGAACAGCAGCACGCCCAGCAGACCCAGGGCCAGGCCGCGGCGCGCGGCGTCCGCCGGGCGCGGGGAGGCCAGGACGGGCGGGGACGGCAGGGGCCGCGGGGTGGTGGGCATCTGGACAGTCTAGGCATCGAACCAATACAGTGCCGGTACAGAAGGCGGGTGCACGGCCCGGATCTGTACTGGCGACCTCACCAACACACGCCGCGGCCCGGCCCCCAGAAACGCCCATGGACACCCCCGCGCTCACCCGCAGCCCCGGCAGCACGCTCACCGAACAACTCGCCGCGCAGTTCGGCGAGCGCATCCGCCAGCGGCTGCTGGCGCCGGGCGCCCGCCTGCCGTCGGTGCGCGAGTGCGCCCGCCGCCACGGTGTGAGCCCGCACACGGTGGTGGCGGCCTACGACCAGCTGCTGGCACAGGGCCTGGTGGAGGCCCGGCGGCAACGCGGCTTCT
Source organism: Burkholderiales bacterium (assembly GCA_016213265.1). GTDB lineage: Bacteria > Pseudomonadota > Gammaproteobacteria > Burkholderiales > Burkholderiaceae_C > Ideonella. Next base: position 23,917 of record JACRBA010000080.1, read on the forward strand.
TCGTGCGCGAGCGGATGCGCGAGGAGGCGTCCGGCCGCGCCGGCGTCGCATCGGCCTCGGCCCTGGCCGTGCGGTCCCCGGTGCCCGAGGGCGGGCCCGCGCCGCGCGTGGCGCCGGTGGACGCCACCGCGCTGATCCGCGGCATGTTCCACGGCGTGGGCGGCCGGCCCGCGCCGGGCCTGGGCACCTTGCCGCCCGACTGGCTGGACCTGCCCCTGCTGGCCAGCGCCCTGCGCCGGGTGCTGGCGCACGGCGATGCGGCCCTGGCGCTGCAGTACGGGCAGCCCGCGGGTGACAGCCGCCTGCGCGAGGCGCTGTCGGTGCGCCTGCGCGACATCGGCGTGCCGGCCGCGGCCACGCAGATCGTCACCGCCACGGGCGCCACGCATGCGCTGGACATCGTCTCGCGCGCGCTGCTGGCGCCCGGCGATGCCGTGCTGGTGGACGAGCCTGGCTGGGCGGTGGAGTACGCGCGGCTGACGCAGCTGGGCATGCGGCTGCTGCCCGTGCCGCGCGGCGCCGACGGGCCGGACCTGGCGGTGATGGCCACACTGGCGCGTGAGCACCGGCCGCGGCTGTATGTGACCGTCTCCGTGCTGCACAACCCCACCGGCCACAGCCTCACCGCGGGACAGGCGCACCAGGTGCTGAAGCTGGCCGAGGCGCACGACTTCCGCATCGTCGAGGACGACACCTACGCGCACCTCGCGCCGGCCCATGCGCCGCGCCTGGCGGCGCTCGATGGCCTGCAACGCACCCTGTACGTGAGCGGCTTCTCCAAGATCCTCACGCCCAGCTGGCGGGTGGGCTACGTCGCGGCGCCCGCGCCGCTGGTGGAGCGGCTGGTGGACGTGAAGCTGCTGTCCACGCTGACCACGCCCGCGGTGCTCGAGCAGGCCATCGCCCACTGCCTGGAGCAGGGCAGCCTGCGCCGGCACGCCGAGCGCGTGGTGGCGCGGCTGGACGCCGCCCGCCACCGCAGCGTGCGCCTGGCCGAGGCGCACGGCTGCCGCTTCGTCACGCCGCCGCAGGGGCTGTTCGGCTGGGTGGACACGGGCACCGACACCGAGCCGCTGGCCGAGGCGATGCTGGACGCCGGCTGGCTGCTGGCGCCGGGCCACCTCTTCCACGCCACGCGCCGCCCGAGCCCCCTCATGCGCATCAACTTCGACACCTCGCAGGACGCGCACTTCTGGCAGGCGCTGGACGCGGCGCGGCGGATGGCCAGACCTTGATCGGGAGGGGTCTCAGGCCCCCCGGTGACCGCTACAGTGGGCGCCAGTCATCCCAGAGGAACCCATGCGACATCTGCCTTCCCTGCCTGCCGGCCGCCTGCTGGCCGTGATCGCCACCGCCGCCCTGGTCGCCTGCGGCGGCGGCGGCGACGAGGACAACACCCCGCAGCCCAGCGGCCTGGTGCCCACCCCGCCCACGCTGGGTGCCACGCTGGCGGATCAGGCCGCCAGCCTGCGCCCGTTCGCCCCGGGCGCGACCTGGGTCTACAACGGCAACACCAATGGCAGCAGCTACAGCAACACGGTCACCCACACGGCAGCCACGGTGGGGGTGGACGAGCACTCCACCAACCTGCTCAACGCGGGCGCGGCCAGCGTGAACGTGGCCCTGCTCAACGGCAACGTGGTCCAGCCCGAACCCGTGGATGTGGACGGAGACGGTGTGGTGGACCTGGCCAATGCCATCGAGCTGCGCTCGCCCGTGCGGCAGGGCGACCAGATCGTGTACTTCGACCAGCGCCTGGTCGACGCCTTCGACGACGTGGACGGCGACGGCCGCAAGGAAAGCTTCGACCTGGCGGTCTACAGCCAGGTGACCGGGCGCGAGACCGTGGACCTGGGCGGGGCACTGCCCAACGTCCAGGCTGTGCGGGTCGACAACGTCACCAAGGGCCGCCTGGTGCTCTCCGGCGGCGGCGCCAGCCAACCGGTGCTCTCTGCCACGCAGACCACCTGGTACACCGAGGACTACGGCGTGGTGCGCCGCCGCATCGACCAGCCGGACGACACCGGGCTGGGCCGCGTGATCAGCGTGGAGACCCTGGTCTCGGTCAGCGGCCTGTGACCCTCATCGGGTGGCCGTGTCCGACGGCGACCCGAGGCTGAGCGTCTTCAGCGTCAGGGGCCCGGCCTGCACCACCAGCTCGGCGCCGTCGCGCCGGCTCGCGGGCAGCAGGGCGGCCAGGTCGATCTGGAAGCCGCTGTGCAGGGCGCCCGGGCCGTGCGCCTGCGCCACGTCGGCACGCTCCTGCGCGGCCGGCTGCTCGGCCAGCAAGGTGCCATCCAGCAGCAGGCGCAACGGCACCGGGCGGTCCGACAGCGGGTCGAACGCCCAGCCGACCAGCCAACGGCCGTCCCAACGTTCCACATGGCCCTGCACCTGCCGGGCGGCCTGGCGGGCGGCCCGCGCCGCACGCCGCTCGCGCCGCCATCGGCCCAGCCGGTAGAGCCAGCGCCGCCACGTGTCACGCCAGCCCGCCGGCTGCGTGGCGGCGCGGGCGCGGCGCATGACCCGCGCCGTGCTGTCCGTCAGCAGCTTCGCGGATGCCTCGCCACGCAGCCCGTCCTGCGTCAAGGCGGACGCCATGATCAGATCCACCACGCTCGGGTCCACGTGGCGGAAGTCGTCGGCGCCCCACATCAGCCCGGGCTCGCTCAGCAGCACCAGCTCGTGGCTCGGCAAGTAGCTCACGTGCGGCCGGCCGACGAGGAACTGCTCGACGCAGGTGCGCAGTACCGCCTTGGAATAGGTGTTGGCGAGCAGCACGTCCTGGTCCCGGAAGGTCGCGTACAGGGGCACGGGCGTCACCGCGAGCAGCATCCGCCAGCCTGGGCGAAGGTGGCGCGTCAGCAGCGAATCGATGGACTGCAAATGCGCCAGCGTTTCCTGGGCGTCCAGCACATGCAGGGCGAATCGGCCGGGCCAGGCGGCCACCAGCGCCTCATCAGGTGCTTCGTTGAGGTACAGCCCGGTGGCAGTGTCCTTCCACACCTCGCTCAAGCCCAGCGCGATCACCACCACGTCGGCGTTGGCGACGCGCTGGAAGAAGGCATTGAAGGCCTCGCGGAACGCATGGGCGTAAGCCGGCTCCTCGGCGTACCAGTAGCCTGCCAACTGCATGTCCTGCAGCAGCGCACTGCCGGGCAGCCCGACGAACACGTCCTCGTGCCGGTAGGGCGCGCCCTCGCCGAACGCCCAGCGCAGCTCGTTGTGGATGCTGGCGACGTTGTACTTGTTGAGCATCCGCCGATCCGACTGGCTGCGGTTGGGCGACACAGGAAAGTCACGCTTCAGTGACAGCACGTCGAACCCGAGCCGGTCCAGCGCGCTCTCCATCTCCCGCGCGAAACAGGAACCGATGCAGAAGACGCGCTCCGAGCCCGTCAGCCCGAAGGGCTGCCGCGCCTGCGGTGCCGCCAGCGGGGACAGGCGATCCGGCTGCTCGCGCGTGGGCCAGCGCGCCAGCGCATTGCGCCGGTAGGTGGCCCAGGCCTGCTCGGCGGGGATGACTTCGATGGCCATCGGCGCAGGATAGCGTGCGCCGACGCTGGCGCCGGCTCAGCGCGCGGGCAGGGCCGCGCGCTCCTCGGGCTTGAGCACGCGCAGGTGCAGCTCGCCGTCCACCAGCGCCAGGCCGTGCAGGTCGATCGACTTCTGCGTCTGCAGCAGGCGCACCAGGTACGACACGATCACCGGGTCGATCACCTGGCCGGGCACCAGCACCGGGATGCCGGGCGGGTAGGGCACGATCTGGTCGCAGCAGATGCGGCCCGCGAGCGCGGCGTTGGGCTGGCCCTGCTCGTCGATCAGCGGCAGGCGCTCACCGGCTTCGTAGAAGGCGTCGCGCGGCAGGCAGGCCAGCTCCGTGAATCGCGGCGCCTCGGGCACGCGGTGGTACACGCGCGGCGGGCGCTTCTCCTTGGCCAGGCGCAGCATGGCGTCGAACAGGCGCGACACCTTGCTGCGCGTGGTGCCGATGGTCAGCAGCAGCGTCAACGTGTTGTGCGTGTTCTTCTCGACCTGGATGTTGTAGCGGCCGATCAGCTCGGCGCGCAGCTCGTCGGCCGAGTAGCCGCTGGCGGAGATGTCGATGGTGAGCTTGGTGGGGTCCAGCCGGATGCCGTCGCCGCGCACTTCCTCGGGCAGCAGGTCGTCGAGCTCCAGCACGCGGAAGGCGCCGGTGGCGTTGATCTTCTCGCGCAGCTCGAAGGCGAACTTCAGCGAGCGGTCGAGCAGCCGGTAGCCTTCCATCACCGCCTGCCGGCGCGCCACGTCGAGGCTCGCGATCAGCGTGTACTGCGGGCTGGTCGACGTGTGCATGTTGAAGTTCTCGCGGAACAGGTGCTCGTCGAAGCCGGGGTCGTTCACGTGGATCATGCTGGCCTGCGAGAAGGCCGACAGCACCTTGTGGGTGCTCTGGGTGGCGTAGTCGGCGCCGCACTCCAGCGCGGTGGGCCGCAGCTCGGGGTGGAAGCGCGCATGGCCATACCAGGCCTCGTCGACGATCACCTTGATGCCCGCCGCGTGCGCCATGGCGATGATGGGCTTGAGGTCGTAGCGCAGCCCGTCGTAGGTGCAGCTGGTGAGGATGAGGACCTTGGCGTCGGCGTGCTCGGCGATGGCGCGTTCCAGGGTGGCCTTGGGCACCGGGCCGAAGATGCCGTAGTGCCGGTTCACCGACGAATCCAGGTACACCGGGCGGGCGCCCGAGAGGATGACGCCGTGGTGCACCGACTTGTGGCAGTTGCGGTCCAGCAGCAGCTTGTCGCCCGGCGCCAGCAGGGTCTGGAAGATGACCTTGTTGGAGGTGCTCGTGCCGTTGGTGGCGAAGAAGGTGGCGCGCGCGCCGAAGGCCTTGGCGGCGCGCTTCTGCGCCTGGGCGATCACGCCGGTGGGATGCAGCAGCGAGTCCAGCTCGGGCACGCTCACCGACAGGTCCGCGCGCAGCATCTCTTCGCCGACGAAGTCGTAGAAGTCGCCCACCCACGGGCTGCCGCGGAAGGAGTCGCCGCCCGCGTGGCCGGGCGTGTGCCAGCTGTCCTTGGCCTGCGCCACGTAGTCCTTGAGCGCGTCGTAGAACGGCGTCTCGGCCTTCTCGGCGATCTCGGCGGCCAGGATGCGGAACCAGCCGGTGTGGTCCTGCTCGCCGCGGAAGAAGTAGCCGTCCACCGCGTTGCTGGCCAGCTGCTCGACCAGCAGCTTGTCGGCGTCGTCCTCCAGCACCATGTACAGCGACAGCTCCGGCCGCAGGTCGATGATGCGCTGGGCCGCCAGCACGGCCTGTGCGCCCTGCTCGCCGGCACCGCGCGGGCCGTGGTCGATCACCACCGCCTGCAGGTCCGCCTGGGTGGGCCCGGTGGCCAGCACCGCCTCGGCCGCGCTGGCCGCGTCGCAGGGGCAGCCCACGGCGATCAGGCCGAAGGGGTTGGGCAGACGGGCCGCGGCGGCGTTGAGCCCCTGCACGACCTGGGCGCGCCACTCCTCGTCCGCACTGACGACGAGCACATGGGTGGCTGGCTGCATGGGCGATTCCTCCGCGGTGAGCGCGCCGTTCGCGCGCGAAACCGCCCAGTGTAGGCAGCAATCCGCCGAGGAATCCTCGGTTCGGCGCGCGTCCGGCCGACAAAGACCCGGGCGCGCCGCCGAGCGGCCGTCAGCCGGCGCGCAGCAGCTTCAGCAGTGCCGGGATGTCCACCGGCTTGGTGAACCAGTGGTCCACCAGCTGGAAGGTGGCGTCCACGCGCTCTTCGCGCGGGCTCTGGCCGGTGATCGCCACCAGCACCACGTCGTGCCCATGCTGCTCGCGCACGCGGCGCGCCAGGGCCAGGCCGTCCAGCCCCGGCATCTGCACGTCCAGCAGCACGCAGTGCGGGGCATGCTCGGCCAGCACGGCGAGTGCCGCCACGCCGTCCGCGGCCGTGCGCACGTCGCAGCCCGCATCGGCCAATGCCTCGGCGAGCGTGCTGCGGGCGTCCGGGTCGTCGTCGATGACGAGCACCCGGGTGTCGAGGGTGGCGTCTCCGGTCGAGACGGCGGGCTGGTCGGCGGTCATGGTGGGGGGCGTGGCGTCAGCGGTCGTCGGACTGGCCCATGTCCTCGGTGGCCAGCTCGCCGGTTTCTTCGCCGCTGAGCTCGCCCATCAGCTCCTGCTTGCGCTGCATGAGCTGCTCGCCCAGGGCCTGCAGGTCGAGCCGGGAGGCCTTGGCCTTCTTGAACATCTCGCCCTGCTCCTCCTTCACGTGGTGCTTGACGTACTCGCCCATCACCTTGACCTTGGCGTCGTAGTCCTCGCCATCGGGCTCCACGCCCTGCACCTGGGCGATCAGGCTCTTGAGCGTCTCGTGCTCCACGCGGGCCTCGGGTACCAGCTCCTTGTCGCGCAGGGCCTCCTTGAAGGCGGGGTAGAAGATCTCCTCCTCGATCTGCGCATGCACGGTCAGCTCCTGGCAGATCTGCTCGACGATGTCGCGCTTGCGGTTGGCCGAGCGGGTCTTCTCGAACTGCTCGAACAGCTCGGAGACGAGCTTGTGGTCGGCGCGCAGCAGGGCGATCGCATCCGGCGTGCGGCGGCGGGTGGTGGTGCGGGTGCTGCTGCCACTGCGGCCCGTGCTGCGGCGGCTCGACGAATTGCGGGTGGCCATGGGGTCCTCTCTCCTCGCCCGGCGGGGCGATCTGGTTGGGTGACCCGCAGCCCTGGGCAACCGGCGTACCCAGCGGTTGCCCCTCAGCGGCGCTGGAAGGCCAGGGCCACGCTGCCCGCCACCACGCCCCAGAAGGCCGAGCCGATGCCCGCCACGGTGAGGCCCGACAGCGTGACGACGAAGGTCAGCAGCGCCGCGTCGCGGTGGGCTTCGTTCGCCAGCGCGGTGGACAGGCCGCCGGCGATGGTGCCCAGCAGCGCCAGTCCCGCCACCGCGGCCACCAGCTCCGGCGGAAACGCCGCCAGCAGCCCGGCCACCGCGCCGCCGGCCAGGCCGAGCGCGATGTAGAACACGCCGGCCATGGCCGACGCGGTGTAGCGCCGTGCAGGGTCCTCGTGCGCCTCGCGGCCCATGCAGATCGCCGCGGTGATGGCGGCCAGGTTCAACGCATACCCGCCGAAGGGCGCCAGCAGCAGGCTGGCCAGGCCGGTGGTGCCCACGACGGGCGAAACGGGGATCTCGTAGCCCGAAGCCCGCTGGGCCGCCACGCCGGGCAGGTTCTGCGAGGCCATGGTCACCACGAACAGCGGCAGGCCGATGCCCACCAACGCCGGCAGGCTGAACGCCGGCATCACGAACACGGGCGCCGTCCAGGCCAGTGTCACGCCCTCGAGGTGGATGCGCCCCTGCAGGGCCGCCACCACGATGCCGGCCACCAGCACGCCCGGCACGGCGTAGCGCGGCCAGGCACGGCGCCCGGCCAGGTAGGCCAACGCCATGGCCACCACCAGCACCGGCGCGGTCGCCGTGGCCGAGGCGGCGTTCAGGGCGAAGCGCGCCAGCACGCCGGCCAGCAGCGCGGCGGCGATGGCCATGGGGATGCGGCCCATCACGCGCTGGAACAGGCCGCTGTAGCCGGCCACCATGATGAGCAGCGCACAGGCCACGAAGGCGCCGGTGGCTTCCGCCAGCCCGAAGCCCTGGGTGGCGGCGATGAGCGCCGCGCCGGGCGTGGACCAGGCGGTGAGCACCGGCTGGCGGTACCACAGCGACAGCCCCAGGCTCGTCAGCCCCATGCCCAGGCCCAGCGCCCACATCCACGATGCGGTCTGCGCCGGGTTCGCGCCCAGCGCCTGGGCCGCGGCGAAGACGATGGCCACCGAGCTGGTGAAGCCGACCAGCACCGCCACGAAGCCGGCCACCACGGCGGGCACGGACAGGTCACGGAAGAAGGACGGCCGGGGCGGGTGCAGGTTCGACATGGCCGCGCAGCATAGCCGCCGCCCGGGGCATCGCCGGGCGGCTAAGCTGGCGGCAATGACCACCGCCTGCCCTGCCCGCCCCCCTGTGCCCCCTGTGTCTCCTGCCGCGCCCCGCACCGCACCCGACGCCGACACCCGCCTGAGCACCCTGCCCAACGGTGTGCGGGTGCTCACCCTGCACCTGCCGGCCATCGAGACCGCCGCCGTGAGCGTGTTCGTGCGCACGGGCAGCCGCGACGAGCCCGCCCGCCTGGGCGGCATCAGCCACATGGCCGAGCACATGGCCTTCAAGGGCACGCGCCAGCGCAGCTGCCAGCAGATCAACTGGGACGCCGAGCGCCTGGGCGCCGAGGTCAATGCCCACACCGACAAGGACCACACCGCGTACCACATGCGCGGCCTGGCCGCTGACGCGCCCGAGTTCGTGCGCCAGCTGGGCGAGATCGTGCGCGACTCGAGTTTCCCGGCTGACGAGCTGGAGCGCGAGCGCCAGGTGATCCTGCAGGAGCTGGCCGAGACCGAGGACGACGCCTTCGACACCGCCTTCCGCCTGTTCGACAAGGCCTGCTGGGGCGAGCACCCGCTGGCGCGGCCGGTGATCGGCCGGCGCGCCAGCATCGAGCGCATCGGCCGCGACGACCTGCAGGCCTACGTGGCCGGCCGCTACACCGGTGGCCACACGGTGGTGGCCGCGGCCGGCCCGGTGGACCACGACCAGGTGGTGGAGGCTGCCGTGCGCGCCCTGGGCAGCCTGCCGCCCGGCGCCCCGCCCACGGTGGCGGCACCGGTGTTCCGCGGCGGCCGGGGCATCAAGCACATGGCCGGCCAGAGCCAGGCGCATGTGGTGTTCGGCTTCCCCTCGATGCCGGTCACCGACCCGGGCCACACGGCCGTGCAGGTGGCCGCCGCCGTGCTGGGCGAGGGCATGAGCTCGCCGCTGATGGACACGCTGCGCGAGCGCCTGGGCCTGGTGTACTACGCCGCCTGCTCCGCCGACCTGGACGACCTGGCCGGCCAGTTCGTCATCGAGGCCTCGCTGGCGGCTGAGAACGTGGCCGCCTGTGTGGACGAGGTGGAGCGCCTGCTGGCTGGCCTGGCACACGAGGTGTCGGCTGACCACCTGGAGCGGGCGCGCCACCAGCTGGCGGTGCGGCGGCTGCGCCACTGGGAGCGCCCGGCGCGCCGGCTGGAAGATGCCGTGCTCGACCTCTACACCTTCGGCCGGGTGCGCCCGCTGGCGGAGCGCCGTCAGGCCCTGCAGGCGGTGGACGCGGCCCAGGTGCGGGGTGTGTTCGAGCGGCTGCGGGCCGGCCCGGTGGCGTTGGGTGCGGCCGGGCACCTCACCCGGCCCGCACTGGAGCGCCTGCGCCGCCTGGTGCCCGCCGCCTGACGCCCGCCGCCTGACGCGCGGCCGGGCAGCGGCCCGGCCGGCCGCTCAGATCTCGACCTTGGCGCCCAGCTCCACGATGCGGTTGGACGGCAGCGAGAGGAAGTCGCCCATGTTGGCCGCGTTGCGGTGCATGCTGGCGAACAGCTTC
>JACRBA010000081.1 GCA_016213265.1 Burkholderiales bacterium
CAACGTCGCCGGCACCTTCAGCAACGGCGCCACCTTCAGCAAGGGCGTGGTGATCCCCGAACTGGTCTTCGTCGCCTTCCAGGCCACGTTCGCCGGCATCACCTGTGCGCTGATCGTGGGCTCGTTCGCCGAGCGCATCAAGTTCAGCGCCGTGCTGCTGTTCATGGTGCTGTGGTTCACCTTCAGCTACCTGCCCATCGCCCACATGGTGTGGTTCTGGATGGGCCCGGACGCCTACACCGGCGCCGAGGTGGTGGATGCGATGAACGGCAAGGCGGGCTACATCTGGCAGATGGGCGCGCTGGACTTCGCCGGCGGCACCGTCGTGCACATCAATGCCGCCGTCGCGGGCCTGGTGGGCGCCTACATGATCGGCAAGCGCTTCGGCTATGGCCGCGAGGGCATGGCCCCGCACAGCCTGACGCTGACGATGGTGGGCGCGGCCCTGCTGTGGGTGGGCTGGTTCGGCTTCAACGCGGGCTCGGCCCTGGAGGCCAACGGCTTCGCCGCCCTGGCGTTCATCAACACCTTCGTGGCCACGGCCGCGGCGGTGCTGTCGTGGTCGGCCGGCGAGGCGCTGCACAAGGGCAAGGCCTCGATGCTGGGCGCCGCGTCCGGCGCCGTGGCGGGCCTGGTGGCCATCACCCCGGCCGCGGGCAACGTGGGCGTGGGCGGTGCGCTCATCATCGGCCTGGTCGCCGGCTTCGCCTGCCTGTGGGGCGTCAACGGCCTGAAGCGCCTGCTGGGCGCCGACGATTCGCTGGACGTCTTCGGCGTGCACGGCGTGGGCGGCATCCTGGGTGCGCTGCTGACGGGCGTGTTCAACTCGCCCAACCTCGGCGGCCCGAGCGCCGTGGCCGACTGGACCACGGTGGCCATGATCGCCCCGGACGCCTACTCCATCGCCGCCCAGGTGTGGACGCAGACCAAGGCGGTGCTCATCACCGTGGTGTGGTCGGGCGTGGTCTCGGTGGTGGCCTACAAGGTCGTGGACCTGGTGATCGGCCTGCGCGTGACCGAGGACGAGGAACGCGAGGGCCTCGACATCAGCTCGCACGGCGAGACCGCCTACAACAAGTGACCTGCCCCGCGGCCGGTGCCGGCTCCGCCCGCGGAGCCGCCCGGCGAACCAAGCCGCCCTGTCGGGGCGGCTTTTTTCTTGCCCTGTTGCAAAACGGGGCGCCCACCCCCATCTGACAGAATTCCCGTTCCGCCCTCCCCCGACGCGCCCGCCGCCGCCCACCATGGTCCCCCACCTCGTCACCGCGCTCACCGGCCCGATCAACGAACTGGAGCAGCGCATCCTGGAGTCCATGCCGGCGATCGAGCGCTGGTTCCGGCTGGAGTGGATGGAGCACACGCCGCCGTTCTACTCGTCAGTGGACGTGCGCAACGCGGGCTACAAGCTGGCGCCGGTGGACACCAACCTCTTCCCCGGGGGCTTCAACAACCTCACGCCGCAGATGCTGCCGCTGGCGGTGCAGGCCGCCATGGCGGCCATCGAGAAGATCTGCCCCGAGGCCAAGAACCTGCTGCTCATTCCCGAGAAGCACACCCGCAACAAGTTCTACCTGATGAACCTGCAGCGGCTGGTGCAGATCTTCGGCCAGGCGGGGCTGAACGTGCGCCTGGGCACGCTGGACGAGGCCATCACCGAGCCCACCCAGCTCGATCTGCCCGACGGCACCCAGCTGACACTGGAGCCGCTGCTGCGCACCAAGCGCCGGCTGGGTCTGAAGAACTTCGACCCCTGCACCATCCTGCTGAACAACGACCTGTCCGCCGGCGTGCCTGCAGTGCTGGAAGGCCTGTACGAGCAGTACCTGTTGCCGCCGCTGCATGCCGGCTGGACGATCCGCCGCAAGACGAACCACTTCCACGCCTATGAGGAAGTGGCCAAGAAGTTCGCCAAGCTGCTGGGGATGGACCCCTGGCTCATCAACCCCATGTACACCCACTGCGGCGAGGTGAACTGGCAGGACGGCACCGGTCTGGACTGCGTGCAGACCCAGGTGGATGCGCTGCTGGCCAAGATCCGCCGCAAGCACAAGGAGTACGGCATCGCCGAGAAGCCGTTCGTGGTGGTCAAGGCCAACAACGGCACCTACGGCATGGGCATCATGACCGTGCGCGACGCCAAGGAGCTCGACGAGGTGAGCCGGCGCACGCGCAACAAGATGGACGTGGTGAAAGACGGCCAGACGGTCACCGAGGTGATCATCCAGGAGGGCGTGCCCACCTACGAGCGTATGCACGACGCCGTGGCCGAGCCGGTGGTCTACATGATCGACCGCTACGTGGTGGGTGGCTTCTACCGCATCCATGCCGACCGGGGCGTGGACGAGAACCTCAACACGCCGGGCTCCAGCTTCGTGCCGCTGGCCTTCGCCGACAGCCACCACCTGCCGCGCCCGGGCGACAAGCCCGGCGCGAGCGCGCCCAACCGCTTCTACATGTACGGCGTGATCGGCCGCCTGGCCATGCTGGCCGCCGCCTACGAACTCGAGGCCACGGACCCGGACGCCGAGGTGTACGAGTAGCCCTCGCTCAGGCGGCGGTCGGCGGCGCTGCCGCCGCCTTGGCGGCGAGCTCGGCGCGCAGGCGCTTCAGGCGCTCCTTCGGGTCCTCGCCGGCGGGCGCCTGGTTGAGCTTCATCTCCGCGATGAAGCGGCTGGGGATGCCGGCGATGGTGTCGCGGCCCTTCTTGCGCCGGCGCAGCGTGCTCACCACCAGCGTCTTCTGCGCGCGGGTGATGCCCACGTACATCAGGCGGCGCTCCTCCTGCAGCCGCTCGGGCGTCATCTCCTCGTCGTCGGTCTTGAAAGGCAGCAGGCCCTCGTTCACGCCCGCCAGGATGACGTGCGGCCACTCCAGGCCCTTGCTGGCATGCAGGGTGGACAGCACCACCTGGTCCTGCTCGTCGCCGCGCTCGGCCAGGCTCAGGATGACGCTGATGGTCTGCGCGACGTCGAGCACGCTCTTGCGCTCGCTTTCGAACGTACCGCCCTCCTGTGTGATCTCGCCGCCGCAGCGCCGCGCCACCCAGTCGACGAAATCGAGCACGTTGGTCCAGCGGGCGGCGGCCACCTTCTCGCTGTCCTCGTTGTCGAACAGGTGCTGCTCGTAGCCGATGTCCTTGAGCCACTCGATCAGCAGCGCCTTGGCGTCCTCGGCGCCCACCGTCGTGCGCGCCCGGTGCTCCAGCTCGTTCACGTAACGGCCGAACTCGTGCAGCGAGCCGATGGCCTTGGCGGGCAATGCGGCCACCAGGCTCTCGGCGAACAGCGCCTCGAACATGCTCACCTTCCACTTCGCGGCAAACTCGCCGAGCTTGCCGATGGTGGTGTGGCCGATGCCGCGCTTGGGCGTGGTCACGGCGCGCAGGAAGGCCGGGTCGTCGTCCTGGTTCACCAGCAGGCGCAGCCAAGCGCACAGGTCCTTGATTTCGGCCTTGTCGAAGAAGCTCTGTCCGCCCGACACCTTGTACGGGATCTGCGCCGCGCGCAGCTTCTGCTCGAACATGCGCGCCTGGTGGTTGGCGCGGTACAGGATGGCGATGTCGCTGAACTTGACGCGCCCGTCGTTGCCGCGCAGGGCCTGGATGCGTGCCACCGCGCGCTCGGCCTCGTGCTCCTCGCCGTCGCATTCGGCCACACGCACCGGCTCGCCCTCGCCGTGCTCGCTCCACAGCTTCTTGGCGAAGATCTTGGGGTTGCCCGCGATCACCTCGTTGGCCGCGCGCAGGATGGCGCTGGTGGAGCGGTAGTTCTGCTCCAGCGGGATCACCTTGAGGCTGGGGAACTCCTCGGGCAGCCGCTTCAGGTTCTCGATGGTGGCGCCACGCCAGCCGTAGATGCTCTGGTCGTCGTCGCCCACGGCGGTGAACATGCCACGCTTCAGTTCGTCGGGGTGCTCCACCAGCGCCTTCAGCAGCTCGTACTGCACGGCGTTGGTGTCCTGGTACTCGTCCACCAGCACGTGGCCGAACTGGGCCTGCCACTTGGCCTGGGCCTCCGGGCGCGTGGTGATGAGCTTGAGCGGCAGGCTGATCAGGTCGTCGAAGTCCACCGCCTGGTAGGCCGCCAGCCGCTCCTCGTAGAGCTTCATCACGCGCGCGGCCACACGCTCGTCGTCGTCCTTAGCCGCCGAGAGTGCGGCGTCGCTGTCCAGGCCCTGGTTCTTCCACAGGCTGATCGTCCACTGCCAGCGGCGCGCCAGCGCGTTGTCGGTGCAGCTGCCCGCGTCACGCAGCACGCCCAGCACGTCGTCCGAGTCGAGGATGGAGAAGTTGGGCTTCAGGCCCAGCTGCTCACCGTCCTCGCGCAGGATGCGCACGCCCAGCGAGTGGAAGGTGCTGATCGCGAGGTCCTTGGCCGCCTTGGGGCCCACCAGCGCCTTGGCCCGCTCGCGCATTTCCAGCGCCGCCTTGTTGGTGAAGGTGATGGCGGCGATCTGCTTCGGGGCCAGCCCGGCCTGCATCAGCCGGGCGATCTTGTGGGTGATCACCCGCGTCTTGCCCGAGCCGGCGCCGGCCAGCACCAGGCACGGCCCGCGCAGGTAATGCACGGCCTCCATCTGGGCCGCATTGAGGGAAGCAGGAGCGTTCACAGCTTGTGGGTGGAAAGGAGCAGGCTCGTTTCAGTGTGGGCGATGCCTTCGATCAGGCGGATGCGGCTGAGCACGCGGTCGAAGGCCTCGAGGGAATCGGCGCGCAGCTCGGCGACGATGTCCCAGCGGCCGTTGGTGGTGTGCAGGGCCTGCACGGCGGGGTCGCCCCGCAGCGCGCGTAGCACGGCGTCCAGCGCATTGCCCTCCACCGTGATGGTCATCAGCGCCGCGATGCGGTTGGCCTCGGTCTGTGGCTTCAGGCGCACCGTGTAGCCCACGATGGTGCCGTTGGCCTCCAGCTTCGCGATGCGGTTCTGCACCGTGCCGCGCGCCACGCGCAGGCGCTTGGCGAGAGAGGCCACCGAGGCGCGTGCATTCTCGCGCAACAGGCTGAGCAGCTGCTGGTCCACGTCGTCCATGCCCCCATGGTAGCCAAATCGCCATCCAACCCTGGCGATCTGTTCAATGGGCTGCGCGGTTTGCGCACTTTGCTGTCTTCTTGTTGGCTGCGCTTGTCCACAGAATCACCACCATGGTGCGGCGCGGGGGCCGCGCGCCAGCGCCTGGATGCCCAGTCAGCGCATCACTTCGCGTGCCGCCCGGCACGCCACGAGACAAACCCCGGCCCGCCACCGCAAGACGAGACGTCCCATGGTCGACTACATCGGCATCGCCGACATCCAGCAACTGGTGCACCGCCTGGGCACCGGCACCTTCATCCACCGCCTGGCCGGCGAGATCGAGGCGGACTACCGCCGCTGGGCCCAGTTCGAGAAGACGGCCCGCGTGGCCAGCCACTCCGACGTGGGCGTGATCGAGCTCATGCCCGCCTCCGACGGCGCGCACTACGCCTTCAAGTACGTCAACGGCCACCCCAAGAACACGGCCGAGGGCCTGCTCACGGTGACCGCCTTCGGCGTGCTGGCCGACGTGGCCACCGGCTACCCGCTGCTGCTGTCGGAGCTGACCGTGACCACCGCGCTGCGCACGGCCGCCATGTCCGCGCTGGCCGCCCAGTGGCTGGCGCGGCCCGACAGCCGCGTCATGGCGCTGATCGGCAACGGGGCGCAGAGCGAGTTCCAGGCCATCGCCTTCCACCGCATGCTGGGCATCCGCGAGCTGCGCCTGTTCGACATTGACCCGCTGGCCAGCGCCAAGCTCGAGCGCAACCTGCGCAGCCTGCCGGAGCTGGCCGACCTGGCCATCGTGCGCTGCGGCTCCACGGCCGAGGCGGTGCAGGGTGCCGACATCGTGACCACCGTCACCGCCGACAAGCGCAACGCGGTGATCCTGGAACCCGGCATGGTGCGCCCCGGCATGCACCTGAACGGCGTGGGCGGCGACTGCCCCGGCAAGACGGAGCTGCACCGCGACATCCTGCTGCGGCCGGATGCCCGCGTGGTGGTGGAGTACGAGCCGCAGTCGCGCATCGAGGGCGAGATCCAGCAACTGCCGGCGGACTTCCCCGTGACCGAGTTCGCTGACGTCGTGGCCGCCGGCCGGCCGTTCCGCCGCACGGCCGACGAGGTGACCATCTTCGACTCCGTGGGTTTCGCGCTGGAGGATTTCTCCGCCCTGCGCTTCCTGCACAAACTGCTCGGCGAACAGCGCGAGGCCAGCCGCCAGATCGACCTGGTGCCGCGCCTGGACGACCCGAAGGACCTGTTCGGCGGCGTGCTGGGCGGCTCGCCCGCCCGCGCGCGCCTGCGCCGCGTGGCCTGAACGCCACCCGCGCGGCCCCGCCCAGCGGCGTACCGCGCAAGCCTGGCGTCCGGCCCCGCGGTTAAGCTGCGGCGGCCGTGACGACCGACCACCGCCTCCCCGCCCCCACCCAGCCCCGCCGACGCGCCCTGCTGGCGGCGGCCCTGGCCGCCGGCACCGCGCCCGCCTGGCTGCGCCACGCCCGCGCCGGCGACACGCCGCGCTTCGAGCAGGGCGTGGCCAGCGGCTACCCCCGCCCCGATGGCATGGTGCTGTGGACCCGACTGACCGGCGAGGGGCTGCCAGAGCGGGTGCCCGTGCAATGGGAACTGGCGCACGACGAGGCGTTCCAGCAGGTGGTCGCCCGCGGCACCGACATGGCGGAGGCGGACTGGGGCCACAGCATCCACGCCGAGCCGCGCGGGCTGGCCCCCGGGCGCTGGTACTTCTACCGCTTCACCGCCCTGGGGCAGCGCAGCCGCACCGGCCGCACCCGCACCGCCCCGGCACCCGATGCGGTGGAGCCGCTGCAGTTCGCCATCGCCAGCTGCCAGCGCTACGACACCGGCCGCTACGCCGCCTGGGCGCACGCGGCGCGCGAGCCGCTGGACCTGGTGCTGTTCCTGGGCGACTACGTCTACGAGTACCCCTGGCTGCCCTGGGCGCTGCGCCCCCACCCGGGCGGCTTCGCCCGCAGCCTGGACGACTGGCGCACCCGCTATGCCACCTACCAGCGCGACCCGCAATTGCAGGACGCCCACGCCGCCTGCCCCTGGATGCTGATCTGGGACGACCACGAGGTGGCCAACGACTACACGGGCCTGAATGGCGGCGAGCGCGGTTTCGCTGCCCGGCGCGCCGACGCCTACCAGGCCTACTGGGAGCACTTGCCGCTGCCCCAGGCCATGCGCCCCCGGCGCGACGTGCCCGGCGGCGCCCTGCCGCTGCACGGCGCGCACGACTGGGGACGACTGGCCCGCGTGCTGCTGCTCGATGGCCGCCAGCACCGCGACACCCTCGCCTGCCCCACCTGGAACGGCGGCGCCGGGCGCACGAGCCGGCGTGACTGCAGCGCGCTCGACGATCCCCGCCGCAGCTTCCTCGGCATGGCCCAGGAGGCGTGGCTGGCCCGATCCTGGGACATGGAGCGCCCCTGGAACCTGCTCGCCCAGACCACGCTGCTCAGCCGCTTCGCCTGGAGCGACCCCGCCGCCGGCCCGGAGCGCATGGCGGTGTGGAACGACGGCTGGGACGGCTACGCCCCCGCCCGCGCCCGGCTGCTGGCCGGCATCGCCGCGCGCCGCCTGCCCGGCGCCGTGGTGCTGGGCGGCGACCTGCACGGCCACTACGTCGCCGACGTCAAGGCCGACTTCGACGACCCGCGCTCGGCCACGCTCGCCAGCGAGTTCGTCACCACCAGCATCAGCAGCCCCGGCAAGGACCAGGAGCGCATCGACGCGGCCATGCGCTTCAACCCGCACATCCAGCTGGCGCGCACGCAACGGCGCGGCTATGTGCGCGGCCAGCTCGATGCGCGTCGCCTGCAGGTGCGGCTGATGGACGTGCAGGACTTTGCGGACGCGGCGAGCCCCCTGGCCGTGCAGGCCCGCTACGTGGTGGAATCCGGGCGCCCGGGCGCCCAGCGCGACTGACGGCCACTCACCTCGTCGCCCATGGCCGCCATCTTCGCCGTCACCCTGCCCTTCTTCGCCCTCGTCGCCGCCGGCTACTGGGCCGCGGCCCGCCACCTGCTGCCGGGCAGCGCCATCCCGGGGCTGAACACCTTCGTGCTGTTCTTCGCCCTGCCGTGCATGCTGTTCCGCTTCGGCCAGTCCACGCCGCTGCTGCAGCTGCTGAACCCGGCGGTGCTGGGCGTGTACCTGCTGGCGGCCATACTCATCGTGGGCTTCACCATCGCGCTCACGCTCTCGGCGCGCGTGGGCATGAAGGACGCGTCCTTCGGCGCGCTCGTGGCCGCGTTCCCGAACTCCGGCTTCATGGGCGTGCCGCTGCTGGTGGGCGTGATGGGCCCCGCGGCGGCCGGCCCGGTGATCTGCACCATCCTGGCCGACATGCTGGTGACCAGCTCGGTGTGCCGGGGGCTGGCCCAGGCGGGGGGCGCGGGGGCCGCCGGCGGCCGGGCCGCCGCGTGGCGGGCCCTGCGCGGCGCCCTGTCCAACCCCCTGCCCTGGTCGATTGCGCTGGGCGCGGCGGCCGGGGTGTCCGGCCTCGCGCTGCCGGGGCCGGTGCAGGCCGTCGTGAACATGCTTGCCAACGCGGCCAGCCCGGTGGCGCTGTTCACCATCGGCGCCGTGCTCTGGCGCTCAGGCGACCCCGCGCACCGCGCCGTGGACATTCCCGGCCACGCCACGCCGCCCCCGCCGCCCACGCCGCTGGCCGCCATCGCGCCCGTGGCCGCCGTGAAGCTGCTGCTGCATCCGCTGCTGGTGCTGCTGCTGGGCGCCTCGGCGCGGCAGATGGGCGTGCCGCTCAGCGACTTCCAGCTCACGGCCCTGGCGCTCACCGCCGCGCTGCCCAGCGCCAGCAACGTGTCGCTGCTGGCCGAGCGCTATGGCGCCGACAACGGCCGTGTGGCACGCATCATCCTGGTGACCACCGTGCTGGCCTTCTTCAGCTTCACCGGCCTGGCCAGCCTGCTGGGCGTTCAGCCGGCCGGCTGAGCCGCCGCGCCGGCCTGCGCCGCCAGCCAGTCGGGCCGCAGCAGCCCGTACCAGGCCGAGTCGCTCAGCTCGCCGCCCACCTGCCAGCGCTCGCGCAGCAGGCCCTCGCGCAGGAAGCCCAACCGCTCCAGCGTGCGGCAGGACGCCGCATTGCGCGGGTCGGCGTCCGCCTCCAGCCGGTGCAGCGCCAGGTCGTCGAACGGCGCGCCGGGCGTGTGGTCGAAGGCGGCCGCCACCAGCGCCTGCAACGCCTCGTGCATGAGCCCGCGACCCTGCTGCGCGCGGGCCAGCGCGTAACCGATCTCCGCCCGTCGGTTCGAGGCGTCGATGCGGAAGACGCTGACCGTGCCCACCACGCGTCCGGCCGCGTCGCCCGTGTGGGGCACCAGCCCGAGCCGCAGGTCCCCCCGCCCCGCCAGCGCCTGCCGGTCCCGCTCGATCATGGCGGCGGCATCGTCCAGCCCGCCCCAGGGCGGCGTGGACCAGTAGCGCATCACCTGCGGGTCACCGAAGATGGCGAACAGGTCGGCCTCGTCGCCGGCGGCCAGCGGGCGCAGGTGCAGGCGCGCAGTGCGAAGGTTCAGCTCGGCCAGGGGTGTCATTCGTGCTCCACCGTGCGTAGGAAATCGGCCAGGGTCTTGCCGGCCTCGTCGCGGTAGGGCTCGTCCAGCACCGCCATGTCGGCGATGCGGTCGACGCGGAAGCTGCGGAAGTCGTCGCGCTGTTCGCACCAGGCGCCCAGCGTCCACACCGCGCCCCAGTAGAAGCAGCCCAGCGGCCGCACGGTGCGGTCGGTGGCGCGGCCGGCTTCGTCGCGGTAGGCCAGCTGCAGCTTGCGCCGCACCTCGATGGCGCCGCGCAGGCGCTCGAGCCGGTGGCGCACCGGGTCCTCGTCGGCAAAGTAGGGTGGCGCGTAGATGGGCAGGCTCTCGGCCGCGGCGCGCGCGGCCGTGGGCAGCACGGCGATGATCTTGGACAGCGCCGACTCCGATGCGCTGGCCAGGCCGCGGTCGAGCCGCGACTGGGCCAGCCGCACGCAGGCGACGAGGGCCTTGGCCTCGGCGGCGCTGAACATGAGCGGTGGCAGGTCGTAGCCGGCCCCCAGGCGGTAGCCCACGCCGGCCTCGCCCTCGATGGGCACGCCCTGCGCCTGCAGGTCGGCCACGTCGCGGTACACCGTGCGCAGCGACACCTCCAGTCGCTCGGCCAGGAAGGCGGCCGTGGACAGGCGGCGCCCGCGGATGAGCTGGACGATCTCGAAGAGGCGGTCGGCGCGGCGCATGCAGGGGGCGGCGGCCTCAGCCCATGGGCGTGCAGAGTTCGACCAGCGTGCCGTCAGGCGCCCGCACGTAGGCCACGGTCTGGCCCCAGGACATGCGGGTGGCCGGCTTCAGCAGCGTGGCACCGGCCTGCACCGCGCGGTCCACCGCCGCGGCCACGTCGTCGGTGGTGAAGGCCACCTCCATGCCCAGTGGCGCGCCAACGGCCGCGCGGCGGTAGTCGGCGCCCAGGCTCTCGCGCGCGGTGGCGTGGTCGCAGAAGGCGAGGGCCGTGGTGCCGGTGTCCAGCTGGCCGAACTCGGCCCCCGGCGAGACGAAACTGCGGGCCAGGCCGAAGGCGCGCTCGAAGAAGCTGAGCGACGCCTCGACGTTGTCGACGTAGACGACGGTGTAGGCAAAGGGCATGGGGTCCTCCTGGTGGGCGGGCCGCGGCGGGAGGCGACGCATCCTACGCCGGGGCGGACGCGCATGCTGCGTCCGGGCTGCTGACAGCGTCGTGGCAGCACGCCCGGGCCCGACTCGCTATGATGGCGGCCGGTCGGCAGTTCACCCAGGCGTCGTCGCGCCAGCCCGTGCTGGCGAGCTGAACCTGCCCTTAGCGCGCGAGAGCCTTCTCGTGCGCCCCCTGCTTCGGTCATGTCGTGCGCTGTCAGCCCCGTGCTGCGCGTGTGGACCTTCGGCAGCTGCAAGTCGGCGACCCCAGCCCATCGGCCCCCCGCCCGCCCACGCGGCCGCGGTGGACGCACCCCGATGCCACCGGTCCATGCGCGCGTGACGAGGACCAACGCCCATGACGACGTCCCCCACCCCCTTGCCGCGCGGCCGTGAGCGCGTGGCCCTGCACTGCGACGACGCCTCGCAGTTCGCCAAGTCGCTGCGCCAGCAGCTCGCCGACCACCTGGCCACCCAGCCGGCGGCCGCGCCCAGCCACCAGCAGCTGCTGCACATGCTGGCGCGCGCCGCGGGCCACCGCACCTGGCAGGCGCTGCGCGCCGCGCCCGGTGCCCTGCTGCCCCCGGCGACACCCACCGGGCCCGCGGTGCCCGCCGTACCGCCGCCCGCGCAGGCGGAGCCGCCCGCCGAGGCCCCGCTGGGCCCGCATGCCCGCAAGGCGCTCACCCAGTTCGACGCCCACGGCCGCCTGGCGCGCTGGCCCTACAAGTTCAGCGTGCAGCGCCTGGCCATGTGGGGGCTGTGGATGCGCTTCGACAGCGGCCGCACCTACACCGAGCGCGAGGTGAACGAGATCCTCAAGGCCTGGACCACCTACGGCGACCACGTCACCCCGCGGCGCGAGCTGGTCGAGATGGGGTTGCTCGCGCGCGAGGCCGACTGCTCGGCCTACTGGAAGCAGCCACAGCGGCCCGACGCCGAGATCCGCGCGCTGCTGGCGGCGCTGCGGGCCCGCGGCCGGGGCGACGCGCCGGCCGCACGGGCACGCACGGGGGCGGCGACAATCGCCGCATGAGCACCCGCGTCCTGACCGGCATCACCACCACCGGCACCCTGCACCTCGGCAACTACGTCGGGGCGATCCGCCCCGCCATCGCGGCCAGCCGCGAGGCGGGCGTGGAGAGCTTCTTCTTCATGGCCGATTACCACGCGCTGATCAAGTGCGACGAGCCCGACCGCATCGAGCGCTCGCGCCTGCAGATCGCCGCCACCTGGCTGGCCTGCGGGCTGGACACGCGGCGCGTGGTGTTCTACCGGCAGAGCGACATCCCCGAGATCCCCGAGCTGACCTGGCTGCTCACCTGCGTGACGAGCAAGGGCCAGATGAACCGGGCCCACGCCTACAAGGCCTCGGTGGACGCCAACCTGGCCGCGGGCGAGGACCCGGACGCGGGCATCACCATGGGCCTGTACAGCTACCCCATCCTGATGGCGGCCGACATCCTGATGTTCAACGCGCACCGCGTGCCCGTCGGCAAGGACCAGGTGCAGCACATCGAGATGGCCCGCGACGTGGCCCAGCGCTTCAACCACCTGTTCGGCAAGGGGGAGGACTTCTTCGTGCTGCCCGAGGCGCAGGTGGACGCGGAGATGGAGCTGCTGCCCGGGCTGGACGGCCGCAAGATGAGCAAGAGCTACGACAACGTCGTGCCGCTGTTCGAGGGTGGGGCCAAGGCGCTGCGCGAGGCCATCGCCCGCATCGTGACCGACTCGCGCCTGCCCGGCGAGCCCAAGGAGCCGGAGGGCACCGCCCTGGTGGCCCTGTACGACGCCTTCGCGATCGCCGACGAGCGGGCCGCCTTCCGCGCCGAGCTGCGCGCCGGCCTGGGCTGGGGCGACGCCAAGCAGCGCCTGTTCGACCGCATCGACGCCGAGATCGGCCCCATGCGCGCCCGCTACGACGAGCTGATGGCCCGCCCGGAGCGCATCGAGGACACCTTGCAGGAAGGCGCGGCGAAGGCCCGCGCGCTCGCCGGCCCGCTGTTGCAGCGCCTGCGCGAGGCGGTGGGCCTGCGGCGGTTCCAGCCCCTGGCCGCCCCTGCGCGCGACGCCGCCATGCCCAAGGCGGCGGCGCTGCCGGTGTTCAAGCAGTACCGCGAGGCGGACGGACGCTTCTACTTCAAGCTCAGCGCGCACGACGGCCGCACCCTGCTGCAAAGCGAAGGCTTCGCCGGTGGCCGGGAGGCGGGCGAGTGGGTCAAGCGGCTGAAGACAGAGGGCGCGGCGGCGCTGGCCGGCGCACCGGTGCAGCGCGGCGACGGGGTGGGCGAGGACGAGGTCGCGCAGGCCCTGGCCGCGCTCGTGGCCGCCGCGGGCTGAACCCTGGCGGTACGCCGCCTCGGAACCGCCTCAGAAGCGCGTCTGCACGCGCAACAGCAGCAGGTCGGTCGCGCGTGCCTCCATGCCACCCGTGAGCAGACCGGCCTCGTAGCGCCAGGTGGCCCCCGTCCAGGGGTCGAGCCCGGGCACCCGGCCCACGGCCGCCGGCCCGACACGATGGGCCGGCCGCCCCGGCGCCGCGCCGGGAACTGCCCCATGGATGTCGACCACGCCCTGCAGCGCCAGCTGCGACGCGGGCGAGCCGGCCGCTGACACGGGCAGGGCCATGTCCCAGCCGAACTGGTGCGGCACGCCCGGCGGCAGCGGCATGCGCAGCCCCTGGCCGGCGGGCTTCAGGCGGAAGCCCGGTGTTCCGGGCGCCAGACCACGCAGCGCCGCGGCACGCCGTGGCAGCTGCGCCCGCGCCGCCAGCGGAGCGATGCCTCGCAGCGCACCGGCCGCCGCGGGCCCCGCCACGGCCGGGCCGGGCGACTCGCAGGCGGACGCCGCCAGCGCGAACAGGCAGGACGAGAGCAGGGCAGGCACCGTGGGTCCGGGGGGCGAAAGCAGCGATGCCGCGCAGTCTGCCCGTGGCAGGCCACCTCCGATGCCTGGAAAAGCCGGTCGAACCCGGCGACCGGCGGCGCCATACTTTGCCCTGGGAGGACAGAACATGAACACGACGACCACGGACCACCTCGGCACGGTCGTGCAATGGCACGACGACCGGGGATTCGGCTTCATCCGCAGCCAGGACGGCCACCAGCTCTTCTTCCACGTGCACGACTGGCGCGGCCCGGCCGGCGCGCGGCCGCGGATGGGCGAGGCGGTGCGATTCGAGCCCATCCATGTGGGCGGCAAGGGCCCGCGCGCGATGGCGGTCACGCCGGCGGCAGGCTTCCCCGCGGCCGCCAGCCCGCAGCGGGCTGAAGCGCGGCGCGCGGCACCTGGGCCACGCCCCCGCCCACGGCGTGAGCAACCCCCGGCCACGCCGGGCAACACCGTGATCGTGCTCGCCTGGGCGCTGATGGCGGCCTGGGCCATGGCCTGGGGCGCGGCCTGGTGGACCGGCGGCCTGCATGGCGGCGTCCTGCTGGCCCTGGCGGGCCTGAACCTGGCCACCTTCTGGGCCTACTGGAGCGACAAGTACGCCGCCCGACAGGGGCACTGGCGCACCCCGGAGCAGACGCTGCATGGCCTGGCGCTGCTGGGTGGCTGGCCCGCCGCCTGGTGGGCGCAGCAGCTGCTGCGCCACAAGTCCACCAAGGCGGCGTTCCGGCAGACCTACTGGGTCACCGTGGTGATCAACCTGCTGGCCACGGCGGGCGTGGCGCTGGCCGTCACCGGGCGGCTGCCCGCCGCCCTGGCGATGCCGCCGCGCTGACGCCCGGGGGGCCCGCGGCCGGCCGTCCTCAGGCCACGGTGGCCTGGCGCACCGCCCGTTCCCAGCGGTCCATGAGTTCGTGGGCCCGCTCGCGCGGCAGGGTGGGCTCGAAGCGGCGTTGCGCCTGCCACTGCCCCGCCAGCTCGTCCAGGTTGCGCCACACGCCGGTGGCCAGGCCGGCGAGGTAGGCGGCGCCCAGCGCCGTGGTCTCGATCACCTGCGGCCGCAGCACCGGAATGCCCAGCAGATCCGCCTGGAACTGCATGAGCAGGTCGTTCACGCAGGCGCCGCCGTCCACCCGCAGCTCGGTGACGGGCGAGCCGCCCGCGGCCACCGCGTCGCGGCTCATCGCCTGCAGCAGGGCCGCGCTCTGGAAGGCGATGCTCTCCAGCGCCGCGCGAGCGATGTGGGCCACCGTGCTGCCGCGCGTCAGGCCCACGATGGTGCCGCGCGCCTCGGGCTGCCAGTAGGGCGCGCCCAGGCCGGTGAAGGCCGGCACGAACATCACGCCACCGGCATCGGGCACGCTCTCGGCCAGCGACTGCACCTCGGAGCTGGCGCGGATGGCCTTGAGCCCGTCGCGCAGCCACTGCACCACCGCGCCGCCGATGAACACGCTGCCCTCGAAGGCGAACTCCGGCGTCGTGGTCGGCTGCGCGGCGCTCGTGGTGACCAGGCCGTTGTCGCTGGGCCGGAAGCGCTCGCCCGTGTGCATGAGCATGAAGCAGCCCGTGCCGTAGGTGTTCTTGGCCTGGCCGGCGCGGAAGCAGGCCTGGCCGAACAGGGCGCTCTGCTGGTCGCCCGCGATGCCGGCGATGGGCACCGGCGCGCCCAGCCACTCGGCGTCGCTCTCGCCGAACACATGGCTGCTGGGGAAGACCTGCGGCAGCAGGCTGTCGGGCACGTGCAGCGCGCCCAGCAGGCCGTGGTCCCAGCGGTTGTGGCGCACGTCGAACAGCATGGTGCGCGAGGCATTGCTCACGTCGGTGGCGTGCACGCGGCCGTGGGTCAGCTTCCACAGCAGCCAGCTGTCGACGGTGCCGAAGGCCAGCTCGCCCTGGGCGGCCGCCAGGTGGGCACCGGGGGCGTGGTCGAGGATCCAGCGGATCTTGGTGCCGGAGAAATACGCGTCGATCACCAGGCCGGTGGTCTCGCGCACGGTGGGCTCCAGGCCCTGCTCGCGCAGCTGCGCGCACAGCGGCTCGGCGCGGCGGTCCTGCCAGACGATGGCGTTGTACACGGGCCGGCCGGTGCGGCGGTTCCACACCACGGTGGTCTCGCGCTGGTTGGTGATGCCGATGGCGCGGATGTCGCGCGCCGTCAGGCCGGCCAGCGCCAGGGCCTCTCGCGCCGTGGCGAGCTGGCTGGTCCAGATCTCCTCGGGGTCGTGCTCCACCCAGCCGGGCTGCGGGTAGATCTGGCGGAACTCGCGCTGCGCCATGGCCACGATGCGGCCGGCCTCGTCGAAGACGATGCTGCGCGAGCTGGAGGTGCCCTGGTCCAGGGCCAGCAGGTAGGTGGAGGAGCTCATGGCTGCACGCACTCGAGTTGGACGCCAGCCTCGGCCAGCAGCGTGGGGAACGGCGGCGGGGGCGGGCTGTCGGTGAACAACAGGTCGAGCTGGTCCACGCGGGCCAGCTCCACCATCGCGGGGCGGTTGAACTTGCTGTGGTCGGCCACCAGCCAGACCTCGCGCGACTGCTCGATGATCACCCGCGCCACCTTGACCTCACGGTAGTCGAAGTCGCGCAGGGAACCATCGGGCTCGATGCCCGAGATGCCGATCAAGCCGATGTCCACGCGGAACTGGCGAATGAAGTCCACCGCCGCCTCGCCGACGATGCCGCGGTCTCGATTGCGCACGACGCCACCGGCGACGATGACCTCGCAGTCGGGGTTGTCCGCCAGGATCGCCGCCACGTTCAGGTTGTTGGTGATGACGCGCAGGCCCTGGTGGTGCAGCAGCTCGCGCGCCACCGCCTCCGTGGTGGTGCCCAGGTTGATGAGCAGGGACGAGCCATGCGGCACCCTCGCCGCCACTGCGCGCGCGATGCGCTGCTTGGCATCGGCATTCAGCGCCTCGCGCTGGCGGTGCGCGAGGTTCTCGGTGGTGGACGCCGGCAGGCGCACGCCACCGTGGTAGCGCGCCAGCAGGCCGGCCTCGGCGAGCAGCTTCACGTCGCGCCGCACGGTCTGCAGCGTGACGCCGAAACGCTCGGCCAGCGATTCGACGGTGGCCATGCCCTGGGCGCGCACGGCGTCGAGCAGCTCGGACTGACGCGGATTGGGGGTCATGGGCGGCATTGTCCCCAAGCGGCACGGGGTCCCGGCCTCCGCACAAACCCGAAAGCAAACGAACCGATGCGAACTTGCTTTCGCGCAACAACTGGGATAAAAGGAAAAAAGAAGAACGAAGGAGACTGCCCTGAACCGCCCTGCTCCTGCCTGCGCGGCCCCCCACATCGCCCCGCGTGGCGTGTCCAGCGTGCCCCCGCACTGCGACGTGCTCGTGGTGGGCGGCGGCATCAATGGCGCCGGCATCGCGCGCGACCTGGCCGGCCGCGGCTGGCGCGTGGTGCTGGTGGAGCAGGACGACCTGGCGGCGCACACCTCCTCCTCGTCCACCAAGCTCATCCACGGCGGCCTGCGCTACCTCGAGTACTACGAGTTCTCGCTGGTGCGCAAGGCGCTGCAGGAGCGTGAGGTGCTGCTCAAGAGCGCGCCGCACATCATGTGGCCGCTGCGCTTCGTGATGCCGCACGATCCGTCCATGCGGCCCGCGTGGTTGATCCGCATGGGCATCTTCCTGTACGACCACCTCGCACGGCGCGAGGTGCTGCCCGGCTCGCGCGGCGTGGACCTGCGCCACCACCCGGCCGGTGCCCCGCTGCAGCCTCGCTTCACGCGCGGCTTCGTGTACTCAGACGGCTGGGTGGACGACGCGCGGCTGGTGGTGCTGAACGCGCTGGACGCGCACGAGCGCGGCGCCACGGTGCTCACGCGCACCCGCTGCACCGCCGCGCAACGCCAGGCCGAGGGCTGGACCGCCACGCTGCAGGGCGCCGACGGCCAGGTGCACACCGTGCATGCCCGGGCGCTGGTGAACGCCGCCGGCCCCTGGGCCGAATCGTTCCTGCGCGGCACCGCCCGGCCGGCGCACGGCGAGGCGCTGGCCACACGCAGCCTGCGCCTGGTGAAGGGCTCGCACATCGTGGTGCCGCGCTGCTTCGAGCACGACCACGCCTACATCTTCCAGAACCCCGACAAGCGCATCATCTTCGCCATCCCCTACGAACGCGACTTCACGCTCATCGGCACCACCGACGTGGAGCTGCAGGGCGACCCGCGCGGCGCGGCGATCAGCGAGGCGGAGACGGCCTACCTGTGCGAGCAGGCCAGCCGCTACTTCCGCCGCCCGGTGCGCCCGGCCGACGTGGTGTGGAGCTATGCCGGCGTGCGCCCGCTGCTGGAGGACGCCTCGGGCGACCCCTCCGCCGTGACGCGCGACTACCTGCTGGAGTCGAGTGCGGAGGGCGCCCCGGTCCTCAGCGTGTGGGGCGGCAAGATCACCACCTTCCGCAAGCTGGCCGAGGACGCCGCCACCGAGGTGGGCCGCCTGCTGGGCGAAACACGTGCACCGTGGACCCACGGCGCCCACCTGCCCGGCGGCGACCTGCAGGGCTGGATCGGCCGCGCCCAACGCCCCGACACCGACTTCGAGCGCCTGGTGCACGCCGTGGGCGCCCGCCACCCCGGCCTGCCCACGTCCTTGGTCCGTCGCCTCGCTCGCGCCTACGGCAGCCGCATCGACCAGGTGCTGGGCGGCGCGGAGACGGCCGCTGACCTGGGCGAGGAGGTCGCGCCCGGGTTGCACGAAGCCGAGCTGCGCTACCTGTGCCAGCATGAATGGGCACGCACCGGCGACGACGTGCTGTGGCGCCGCAGCAAGCTGGGCCTGCACTACACCGCCGCCGAGCGCGCCCGCGTGGACGCCTGGATGGCCACCGCCGCCGCGGCGGACGCCGGACAACCGAACCCCATGACGAAGGAATCCCCATGCAGCTGAGGCTGGAAGGCATCAGCAAGAAGGTCGGCGCGGAGACCTGGCTGCACGAGATGACGCTCGCCCCCCAGCCGGGCGCCGTCACCGTGCTGCTGGGCGCCACGCAGGCGGGCAAGACCAGCCTCATGCGGCTGATGGCCGGCCTGGACGCCCCGAGCGCCGGCCGCGTCCTCGTGGACGGCCGCGACGTGACCGGTGTGCCCGTGCGCGCGCGCAACGTGGCCATGGTCTCCCAGCAGTTCATCAACGACCCGTCGAGGACGGTGGCGCAGAACATCGCCTCGCCGCTGCGGCTGCGCGGCGAGCGCGACATCGACGCGCGCGTGCGGGCGCTGGCCGCCCGGCTGCACATCGAGCCCTTCCTCGACCGGCTGCCCTCGGCGCTGTCGGGCGGCCAGCA
>JACRBA010000082.1 GCA_016213265.1 Burkholderiales bacterium
CACGCGCGAACTCCTCGACTTGCGAACTGCCGCCCCGTGGACATGTGGACAGGCCCAAAGGCGGCCTGCCCACATGCCCACCGGGCTCGACTACCAGCGACCATTGTCAACGTTGGATTCCACACGAAACGACGAGGGGCCATCGTCATCACCGCCGCGGTGGGCGAGGCACGGTGAGGGATGCCCGCCCGCTCGACTGGTGCCCCAAGTCCGCAACTCGCTTGAACAGCCTTGCCCGGGCAGCGTGGTGACTAAGCGGCGATGCCGGCCTGCATGGAGCATCGTTCACAAGGACGCGATCAAATGCAAGCACTGCCCCGCTGACTTGAAGCCAGAGATGCCGCGTGGACCGAAACCAGGTTTGTCCGTCAAGGCATGGGGAGAGTGCTTGCATAAGATGATGTTGTCGATCACCACCTGCCCAAAATGCGGCAAACCCACCTGTTGCTGAGGCATGCCGCTCTCCTGCAAATGCGGCGATGAAGCCATCCGCTCCATTGACTACGGCGGCCCACGATGGGACGAACTCCGAGCATTGAACGCGGCTGAAGACCGCCTGCGGCTCGACTGCTGTGGCAGTCGCGTCACGCTTAAGACCTCGACGCTCGGCATCCGCTCCTTCGCCCACAAGCAGTGCGGCGATTGCACTTCAGCGCCCGAGACGGCCGAGCACCTCTTCGTCAAAGCGCGCATCGCGCACGCAATCGTCTGCACCGACTGGGATGTGGCAACGGAAGTTCGCGGCGGCCGTAATCTCACAGGCCGTGCTGCAGGCTGCACAAACTGACCAGGGTTTCCCCTGGGAGCCGCGGTAGCAGTGAATAGACGCACGGGAACAGGTCGACGGACATGGTGGGAGCGTTCTCTGCGGCGCCTTTCTCTGAGAAGCGCCGCAATCGCTGAAATCTGTCCAGTGTCCGGCAGAATCTGCCCCAGACCTAGGCAGGACGATCCTGATCGCTCCAATGATCCCGGGCGAGGCACAGGGAGGCTATGAAAGAGGCCAGCGCAACCAACTTCGGCTATCTCAAGGCGCACGACGAGCAACTCGTGCGCCTTGGTGTGCTGGCGGAGCGCTACTTCCCTGAAGACCCGAACACTTGCCTGCTGAAACTGCGGCAGCTGGCCGAGTTGCTGGCCCAGCTGGCGGCTTCGAACGTCGGCCTGTTCACCTCGCCAGAGGAAAAGCAAGCCGACCTTCTGCGCCGCCTGCAAGACCAGGGCATCGTCCCGCGGGAGGTCGGCAACCTGTTCCACGAGGTTCGGCGCGCCGGCAATGACGCCAACCACCGCCTGGCCGGAGACCACCGCACGGCCCTGCTTGCGCTTCGCCTCACATGGCAGCTGGGCGTTTGGTTCCACCGCACGTTCAAGGACGCCGGCTTCAAGTCAGGTCCTTTTCAGCCTCCGTCGCCACCGGCGCAACAGAGCAGTGAGCTGCAGGCCGAGCTGGACAACCTGCGCAACGAGCTGGCCCGGTACCGGGCGGCGCAACAGGACGCGACCCAGACGCTCGATCAGGTGCAAGCCCAAGCCCAGCAAGCAGAGCAGGACCGTGCCTTCTGGGAGACCATGGCCGCCGAGGCCGAGGCTACCAAGGCGGAACTGCTGCAACGCCTGCAAGCCCTACAGGCCCAGGCTGCAGCGGCACCGCCGCAAGCCATCGCGAAGTTCGTGGCGGCAGCCAACACGGCAGCGGCGTCCCTCCAGATCAGCGAGCGAGACACGCGCAGGCTGATCGATGAGCAACTGGCCGCCGCCGGCTGGACGGTGGACTCCGAGCAGCTCACCTTTGCCAAAGGTACCCGGCCGAAGCGCGGTCAGAACCTGGCCATTGCCGAGTGGCCCACGGAGACGGGGCCGGCCGACTACGCGTTGTTCGTCGGCCTGGCTCCGATCGCGATCGTCGAGGCCAAACGCAGGCACATCGACGTCTCCGGCGCGCTCCAGCAAGCCAAGCGCTACAGCCGAGGATTCAGACCTTCCCCCGAGGTGGAACTGCCTGCCACCAACTTCGGCGCGCAAGGCGAGTTCCGAATCCCCTTCGTGTTCTCAACCAACGGCCGCCCTTACCTGCGGCAGCTGGCCGAGCAAAGTGGTGTGTGGTTCTGCGACGTGCGCCGGCCCGAGAACCTTGGCCATGCGCTCGACGGCTGGTACACCCCAGGGGGCCTGAGCGCACTCCTGCAGCGCGACGATGCTCGCGCCCACGCCGAACTGGCCCAGTCACCCTTCGACTACGGCTTCCCACTGCGGCCCTACCAGCAGCGCGCCATCCTGGCCACCGAAGCCAGCATCCGTGACGGCCAGCGCGCCATCTTGCTGGCCATGGCCACAGGCACCGGCAAGACCAAGACCTGCATCGCGCTGATCTACCGTCTGCTCAAGGCGAAACGCTTCCGGCGCATTCTGTTCCTTGTGGACCGCTCGGCCCTGGGCGAGCAGGCCGCCAACGCGTTCAAGGACACGCGAATGGAACGCCTGCAGACCTTTGCCGACATCTTCGGCATCAAGGAATTGGAAGACCAGGCGCCGGACGAGGACACCGCTGTGCACCTGGCTACCGTGCAAGGCATGGTGCAACGTGTCCTCTACCCCAGAGACGGCGAGGCGCCCCCGCCGATCGACCAATACGACTGCGTCATCGTCGACGAGTGCCACCGGGGCTACCTGCTGGACCGCGAGCTGTCCGACACCGAACTAAGCTTCCGTGGCTATGACGACTACGTCTCCAAGTACCGGCGCGTGCTGGACTACTTCGATGCCGTGAAAGTTGGCCTGACCGCCACGCCCGCGCTGCACACCACGCAGATATTCGGGGCTCCGGTCTTCACCTACGGCTACCGCGAAGCCGTGGTCGACGGTTACCTGGTGGACTACGAGCCGCCGATCCAGTTGCACACGCTGCTCTCTGACAATGGCATTGCTTGGATGGCTGGCGAAGAGGTCAAGGTCTACAACACCGGCCGGCAGCAGATCGAGCTGTTCAAGACGCCCGACGAAATCAAGCTCAAGGTCGACGACTTCAACCGCAAGGTCATCACGCGGCCTTTCAACGAGGTGGTATGCACCTACCTGGCACAGGAGCTGGACCCAGCCTCCCGCCGCAAGACGCTGATCTTCTGCGTCAGCGACAGCCACGCCGACATGGTGGTGGACCTGCTGAAGAAGGCCTTCGCCGCCCAGTACGGCGCCGTCGAAGACGACACGGTCATCAAGATCACCGGCGCGGCCGACAAGCCCTTGCAGCTGATCCGCCGCTACAAGAACGAACGGCTGCCCAATGTGGCCGTCACCGTCGACCTGCTGACCACCGGCGTGGACGTGCCCGAGATCTGCAACCTGGTGTTCCTGCGCCAGGTGAACAGCCGCATCCTGTTCGACCAGATGCTAGGCCGCGCCACGCGGCTGTGCGACTTCGGGGGCACCGACGTGAAGGACTCGTTCCGCGTGTTCGACGCCGTCCGCATCTTCGAGGCCATCGGCGACATGACGGCCATGAAGCCCGTGGCAGTGAACCCGAAGATCAGTTTCGCCCAACTGGCACAGGAACTGGCCACGCTGAAGGACGAGTCCGCCACCGAGCTGGCGCGCGACCAGTTCCTGGCCAAGCTGCAGGCCAAGAAGCGCCACCTGACTGACAAACACCGGCAAGATTTCGAGGCCAAGGCCGGCATGCCGGTGCAGGCGTTCGTCCAGAATCTCAAGGCCATGCCGCTGGCCGACGTGGCGGCCTGGTTTGTCCAGAACCCAGAGTTGGGTGAACTACTCGACCGGCGCAGCGACGGCCCCGAACGCGAGATGTTCGTGTCCGAGCACGCCGATGCCTTCGACCGCGCCGAGCGCGGCTACGGCAAGGGCAAGAAGCCCGACGACTACATCCGCGCTTTCAGTGAATTCATCAAGACCCAGGGCAACCAGATCCCCGCGCTGGTGACCGTGCTAACGCGCCCGCGCGAGCTGACCCGCGCGCAGCTGCGCGAATTGGTGCTGGCGCTGGACCGGGCAGGCTTCACGGAAGCCAACCTGGCTTCGGCCTGGCGCGAGCTCACCAACCAGGACATCGCCGCCCGCATCGTTGGCTACATCCGCCAGGCGGCCATCGGTGATGCGTTGGTCCCGTACGCCGAGCGTGTGGACCGTGCTTTGCAGCACCTCTTGGCACACCCACCCGCAGGCAAGCCCTGGAGCACACCACAGCGCGATTGGCTCAAGCGCATTGCCGCGCAGACCAAGGCCAACGTACTGGTGGACCGCTCCGCCATCGACGACCCCGACTTGATCTTCAAGCGCGAAGGCGGAGGCTTCAACCGACTGGACAAGGTCTTCAACGGCCAGCTCCAGCCCGTGCTGGATGCCTTCAACGACGCGCTATGGGCCTTGCCGCCCGAATCTGCCAACCGCTGACTTCGCCCGAACAACAACTCATGTCCAACCCCACCGCCGCCCTCGACATTGGCGCCAAGCTCTGGTCGCTGTGCCACGTGCTTCGCGATGACGGCGTCACCTACCACCAGTACCTGAGCGAGCTGACCTACCTGCTGTTCCTGAAGATGATGAAGGAGACGGGGCAGGAGGAACGCCTCAAGGTGTGGAAGCGGCCCAGGAAGTCCGAGCCCCCGGTTGAGCAGCCCGGCACGCGCTGGGACGACCTGCTCAACGCCTCGGCACCCGAGCGGCTCGACACCTACAAGGAGATGCTGCTGGACTACGGGCTGCACGGCCGCGGCGCCGTGCAAGAGATTTATGCCAATGCCAACACCTTTATCACCAAGCCGGCCACGCTGAGCAAGCTGGTGACCGACATCGACAGCCTCGACTGGTACAGCGTCGACCGCGATGACCTGGGAGACCTGTACGAAGACCTGCTGGAACGCAATGCCGGCGAGAAGAAGAGCGGCGCCGGCCAGTACTTCACCCCGCGCCACCTGATCGACAGCATCGTCACCGTGATGCAGCCGCAGCTGGGCGACGTCATTCAAGACCCGGCCGCCGGCACCTGCGGCTTTCTGATTGCGGCCAACAACTACCTGCGCCAGCACAACGACTTCGACAGCCTCAGCGACGAAGCGCAACGCAAGTACCGGCACCACACCTTCCACGGCATGGAACTGGTGCAGGACACCCACCGCCTGGCGCTGATGAACATGTTGCTGCACGGCATCGAAGGCGGCGTGACCTACGGCGATACGCTGAGCGACGACCACAAAGGGCTGCCGCCAGCCACGCTGATCCTCAGCAACCCGCCCTTCGGAACCAAGAAGGGCGGTGGCCTGCCGACGCGGGGTGACCTCACTTTCGAGACCAGCAACAAGCAGTTCGCCTTTCTGCAGCACATCTACCGTGCGCTGAAGCCTGGCGGCCGGGCCGCCGTGGTACTGCCCGACAACGTGCTGTTCGAGAGCAACATCGGCACCGACATCCGGCGCGACCTGATGGACAAGTGCAACCTGCACACCATCCTGCGCCTGCCCACCGGCATCTTCTACGCCCAGGGCGTGAAGACCAACGTGCTGTTCTTCACCCGCGGTGAAGCGGACAAGGGCAATACGAAGGAAGTGTGGGTGTACGACATGCGGGCCAACATGCCTGCTTTCGGCAAGCGCACGCCCTTCACGCGTGACTACTTCCGCACGCCAGTCGATGCGCCGGCCAGCCAGCCGCGCGACAAGTTCGAGGACGTGTTCGGGAGCGATCCACGCGGAGGCCCGGCTGCGCTGGCCTCGCGCAAGGACATGGGCGAGGCGGGCCGCTGGCGACGCTTCACGCGCGAGCAGGTCGCGCAGCGGGGCGACAGCCTGGACATCAGCTGGCTGAAGGACGAGAGCGCGGACACCGCACTTCAGTTGCGCGATGAGCCTGCCGCAGTTGCCCGGCTCGCGTTGCGCGAACTCAACACGGCCGTTCTTGAACTGCGCGCACTGATTGAGGAACTGGGAGAGGACCCGGATAGCCCGTTCGAAGATCAGCTCGCAGAGGACGAGGAAGCTGCAGGTCTTTCGGAGACGCATCGGTGACCGCAGCACTTCCAGAGGGCTGGGACGTTGCACCGATTGGATCGGTGGCGCGCGTCGTGGGAGGCGGGACGCCCCCATCGCATGACCCTGACAACTTCGCACCTACGGGCGATGGGATTCCCTGGGTAACGCCGGCCGACCTGAGCGGATATCGCAGTCAGTCCATCTCGCGCGGCGCGCGCGACCTGTCCGAAACCGGCCTCGCGCGTTGCGGTGCAACGCTGATGCCTAAAGGCACCGTGCTCTTCTCCAGCCGGGCACCGATCGGCTACGTGGCCATCGCTGCCAACGAGATCTCGACAAACCAGGGGTTCAAAAGCTTCGTGCTGCCCGCGGAGATCGATCCTCGATTCGCGTACTGGCAGCTGAAGCACCTCAAGCCCGAGGCGGAGGCCATCGCAACGGGCACGACGTTCAAGGAGCTTTCGGGCGCGGCAGCGGCAACCCTGCCCTTCAGGATTGCCCCACTTCCTGAACAGACCCGCATCGCCGACCAACTCGATACCCTGCTGGCGCGCATCCAAGCCTGCCAGGACCGCCTGGAGGCCATTCCGGTATTGCTCAAGCGGTTTCGGCAGGCGGTGCTTCGTGCAGCGACTTCGGGCGAGCTGACGCGCGATGAGCGCTCGCGTTGCGATTGGTCGTCCGATTGGACTCCGATGCCGCTCACGGCTCTCGGCGAGCTGGCTCGCGGGAAGTCGAAACATCGACCTCGGAACGACCCGCGCCTCTACGGTGGCCCGTACCCATTCGTGCAAACCGGCGACGTAGCCCAGTCGGGCGGCTTGATCATCCAGCACCGGCAGACCTACAGCGAGCTGGGCCTACAGCAGAGTCGCCTTTGGCCTGCCGGCACGCTGTGCATAACGATCGCCGCGAACATCGCGGACACAGCGCTCCTGACCTACCCCGCGTGCTTTCCGGATAGCGTGGTCGGCTTCATCGCAAACCCGAAGAAGTGCGAGGCGCTGTTCGTGAAGTGGTCGATCGACGTCGTCAAAGACGATATCGAAGCGCTCGCGCCGGCCACCGCACAGAAGAACATCAACCTGTCCGTGCTGAATGAGGTCGTCATCCGCACGCCCGACCTGGCCGAGCAGCGCGAGATCGTGCGCCAAGGAAAGGCCCTGCTCGCTATCGCCGACCGCATAGAAACGAGGTATGTCGATGCGCTACGGCACTCGCAGCGACTCGCCCCGTTAACCCTAGCCAAGGCGTTCCGCGGCGAACTCGTCCCTCAAGATCCCAACGACGAACCTGCCAGCGCGCTGCTGGCGCGCATCGCCGCCCAACGCAACGCGCCTGCAAGCGTCGCCGTGGCCCCCACACCCCGCCGCGGCCGCCCGCCCCGTGCTCCCAAGGAAACTGCCACCATGACCAAGAGCCGCCAGGACGACGACGTGATGGGCCAGCCCTACCTGGCCTGGCACCTGCGACGCATCGGCACGCCAGCCAGCGCTGAAGCACTGTTCAAGGTGGCCGACCTGCCCTTGGCCGACTTCTACAAGCAGCTGGCCTGGGAAGTGGCGCAAGGCCACGTGAAAGACAACCAGACTACGCTGGAGCCCGGGCATGCGGCTGGATAAGGTCAGCATCGACGGCTACAAGAACCTGCGCGGCCTGGAGCTGGACTTCGATGAGAGCCAGCTCACCACGGTGCTGATCGGTCAGAACGGCGCGGGCAAGTCCAACCTCATCGAGGCCGTCACTCAGGTCTTCCGCTGGGTGGACCTGCGGCGCAACGAGCCGCGCTTTCGCTACCGGGTGACCTATCGCATCCAGCCCCAGGGCCCGGCGGTGCCGAATCCGCCGAGCGTGTGCCTGAGCAACTTCCCCGACGAGCCCGCGATTCGGGTCAACGGCAAGGAGGTGAAGCGCACCGAGTTCGAGAAACGCAAGGCCGAGTGGTTTCCAGACCTGGTGTTTGGCTATTACTCCGGCGGCAGCCGCCGGCTGGAAGCGCTGTTCGACAGCCACCAGCGGCGCTACTACGACGACATCAAGCTCGAAGACGACGAGGGCAAGGTCGCCAAGGCACAGGAAGCCCGGCGCCTCTTCTACTGCCGGCCCATCCATGGCGTGCTGGCGCTGATGGCGCTGTTCGCGTTCCCGGACCCCAAGGTCACCGCCGAACTCGCAGGCCGCCTGGGCATCACCGGATTTCACTCGCTGCTGGCGCTGTTCCGCGAACCCTGGTTCGCCAAGGGCCGCAAGACCAGCGCTGAAGAGCTGTGGGGCGCCGGTGGGCCCGCTGGCCGCGCTGCACGCCGCTTCAAGGAACTGGCCTTTCACCCATTTGCGCTGGAAGGCAACGCGGTCGATGACTACCGCGACAAGAAGCAGGTGGAGCCGCAGTTCGCTACCTTCCTGCCATCGCTGGCGCGCCTGCATCAACTGGCCCAGCAGTTCAAGAACGAGCGCGAGATGTTCTATGCCCTGGAGGCCATGGACATCTCCGACGTGGTGCGCGAGATCCAGGTCTGGGTGACGCGCAGCAATGACACCAGCGGCGACGTGGGCTTTGCCGACCTGTCCGACGGCGAGCGGCAGTTGCTGATGGTGCTGGGCTTGATTCGCGTCTCGCGCGGTAAGCGCGCGCTCTTCCTGCTGGACGAGCCCGACACGCACCTCAACCCGCATTGGCAGCACAGCTACCTGAAGCTGATCGAAGACTGGACGGGCATCGCGGCTGAGAAGGATCACTGCCACATTGTGCTGACGTCGCACAACCCGCTGACCATCTCAGCCTTGTCGCGCGATGAGGTGCGTGTGATCGCCCAGGCTGAAGACGGCCGAGTCACTGCCGCCGCGCCTTACGCCGACCCGCGCGGCATGGGCTTCACAGCCACGCTGACCGAGATCTTCGGCCTGGCGACCAGCCTGGACGTCGACACCCAGCGCCTGGTGGACGAGCGCAACGAGCTGGTGCAACTTGCCGACCGCAGCGAGGCGCAGCAACGCCGCCTCATCGAGCTGAACGACCAGCTCGCACGGCTCGGCTTCCTGAACGAGGACCGCGAGCCGCTGTACCAAGACTTCCTGCGTGCATGGCACGACCTTCGCTATGCAGACCGGCCGCCATTGACGCCAGCCGATGTGGAAGCGCGGCAGCGGGCGATGAAGGAACTAATCAAGCAGCTGACCACCGTGGAGGCGAAGCCGTGATCTACGTTCGCCGAGACTCAGCGCTTATTCCGGAGAAGGTGCTGCGCGTCGCCGAGCGTGCCCAGGCCGAGCTGGAGGCGTTGCCCCCGGAGCAGCGTGCGGCATACATCGAGAAGAAGTCGCATGTCTGGCGCGGGTTCGCTCGCTACCTGGCCAAGATGTCGTACGGCAAGTGCTGGTACTCGGAGAGCGACTGCGTCCAGTCCTTCAAGGACGTGGACCACTACCGACCGAAGAAGCAGGCCAAGCGCAGCGACACAGAAGCCGACGACGGCTACCCCTGGCTCGCGTTCTCATGGGACAACTTCAGGCTCGCGGCGCAGCGGTCGAATCAGATCAACCGCGATGACGACACTGACGAATCCGTCGGCAAGGGTGCATGGTTCCCGTTGATGCAACGCAGCAAGCGGGCCACATGGGATGATCGTTGCGTTGCCGAAGAGCGACCGGTGCTGCTCGACCCAGCCCGCGTGGCCGACGTGAGACTCATCGAAGTCACGGCCACCGGCAAGATGGGGCCGACCAGGCTCTGCCGCGGCGAGTACGAGCGAATGCGCGTCAGCAACACGGTCAAGCTGCTCGGATTGGACCTCCCCGGTCTGGTGTCAGCACGCCAGCGCACCATGCGACTGGTGCAGGACTTGGTGGATCAGGTAGAGAAGGCACTCGTCGCCGCCGATTCGGATGCAGATGCGGCGGCGTTCATGGCCAATCACATGCCGATCGGCGGCCAGTTGAATCTGCTTCAGCGCCTGACCGAGCCGAGCCAGCCGTACGCGGCGGCGGCGCGGGCGCAGTTGCGTTTCCTCGGCTACGGGGAGCTTTGCGCACCGGTCGAGCAGCTGGGGGCCGCGGCATGAGCGACATCAAGCTATTCCGTCTGCAGGCCGGCATGGCCGTCGAACTTCAGGGCGACGCCTCGGACCTGGAGAAGCCGCTGCAGACGCTGATCGAAGCCAACCTCGACACCCTGCTCGGCATCCGCTTCCTGGCCACCGAGTACTCCACCGGCAAGACGCACGCAGGCCGGATAGACTCACTGGGTCTGGACGAGAACAACTGCCCCGTCATCCTGGAGTACAAGCGCTCGGTCGGCGAGAACGTCATCAACCAGGGCCTGTTCTACCTGGACTGGCTGATGGACCACCAGGCCGAATTCAAGCTGCTGGTGATGGATCAACTGGGCAAGCCCGCGGCCGATGCCATCGACTGGACCGCGCCGCGGCTGGTATGCATCGCAGCCGACTTCACCAAGTACGACGGGCATGCCGTCCAGCAGATCAACCGCAACATCGAGCTGATCCGCTACCGGCGCTTCGGCGACGAGTTGCTGCTGCTGGAATTGGCGAACGCGGCCAGCGCCAACGCCGGGAAGGCCCCAGGTGCGAAGGCGGCGAAGCCATCCAAGACGGCAGCTGCGCCGGCGGCGGAGCCCGGTAACGCCAAAGGCGCTGGCGGCGACCGTTCCTATGCCGACTGGCTGCCGCTGCTGCCGCCGCACCTCGGCGAGTTGGTGGCGTCGCTGGAGGGGCACGTACTCTCACTGGGGGACGACGTGCAGCGCAAGGAACTCAAGCTCTACGTGGCCTTCAAGCGCCTGAAGAACTTCGCCACCGTGGTGCCGCAGAAGAACCGCCTGCTGCTGTACTTGCACCTGGAGCCCACGAAGGTGGTGCCAATGCCGCCGAATGGCCAGGATGTCAGCCAGAAGGGGCATTGGGGCACGGGTGACCTCGAGCTGTCGCTGTCGTCGCAGGCCGATCTAGACGCCGCGAAGCCGTTGATCTTGATGGCCTACGAGGGGCGCGCTCCGGCGACCGCTGCGGGCGCCGCGGAATCGAACGGGTCGCCACCGATCGGAGCGTGAACGTGCCAGCCCCTCGGCCAACCCGGCTCTTCCACATCACGGCCATTGCCAACCTTCCTGCCATTCTGGCCAGGGGTGCGCTCCTGTCGAAGAACGGCGGAGCTGCGGCCGGCATCAACTACCAGAACATCGCTCATGCCGGTGCTCAAGGCGCACGCGCCGTTCGGGCAGTACCCAATCCTCCGGGCGGCCTGTTGCATGACTTCGTGCCCTTCTACTTCGCCCCTCGATCGCCCATGCTCTTCGCGATCAATGGCGGCCGCGTGGCAGGCTGCCCATGGCGGCAGGCCGACATTGTGCACTTCGAGACCACGGTGGAGAACGTGACTGCCTTGGGTCATGCCTTCGTGTTCTACGACCGCAATGCGACCCTGGCATTCAGCACGCCGTACACAGACCTCGCCCATCTGGACACCGCCGTCGCCTGGGACCTGATCACCGAAGCGCCGCAGCTCGACGGCTTCTGCAAGTTCTGGCAAAGCCGGCCGGCTGACGCACGCTATGCAGATCGGATGGAACGGCGTCAAGCGGAGTTCCTGGTTCGGGACCATGCCCCGCTGACCTGCATGACCCGCCTGGGCGTGATCGATGCCCAGCGACAGACGCAGGTTCAGCGTCTTCTTGCTGCGGCGGGCGTACCATTGAGGGTCGATGTCATGCAGAGCTGGTACTTCTAGGAAATCTTCATCGTGATCAAGCTGACCCAGGGCGACCTGCTCAAGCAAGACGACGTGGATGCGATCGTCAACACGGTGAACTGCGTGGGCGTGATGGGCAAAGGCATTGCCCTTCAGTTCAAAAACAAGTGGCCGGCGAACTTCAGCGCCTACGCAGCCGCCTGCAAGGCCGGCCAGGTGCGCCCGGGGCGCATGTTCGTGTTCGATTCCGGTGCTCTGGTGAAGCCCAACTTCATCATCAACTTCCCGACCAAAGACCACTGGCGCGGCGCCTCAAAGATCGATTTCATCCGGGACGGGCTGGTTGATCTTGTAGCGCAGGTTCGCCGCCTGGACATCCGGTCGATCGCCGTGCCGCCGTTGGGCTGCGGAAACGGAGGGCTGGAATGGTCAGACGTCCGCCCGCTGATCGAACGTGCGTTCGAAGCGCTGCCCGAAGTCGAGGTCAGACTCTTTGAGCCTGGCGGCGCGCCGGACCCGAAGTCCATGGAAGTGCGGACGAAGCGCCCCAGGATGACGGCAGGGCGTGCTGCCATCGTGAAGGTCTTGGACACCTACCGCGCGCTTAACTATGGACTGTCGAAGATCGAGGTTCAGAAGCTTGCGTACTTCCTTCAAGAAGCAGGAGGGCCATTGAGCCTGCCCTTCGTGAAGCATCACTACGGCCCATATTCCGACACTCTCCGCCACGCGCTGAACACCATGGAGGGCCACTTCATCCGTGGTCTGGGCGACGGCGTGGTCGAGGCTGAGATCGAACCCACTGAGGACGCTCTGGCCGAAGCCGAAGCCTTCATCGCCGAGCAGTCTCATGCAGAGCTAGCAGATCAGGTGGCCCGGGTGGGGCGCCTGATCGAGGGCTACCAGTCCTCCTACGGCATGGAGTTGCTGGCCTCGGTGCATTGGGTGGCAACACGCGAGCCGGGTGTGCAATCGATCGACGATGCGGTCTCCGCGGTTCACGCATGGAACGAGCGAAAGCGCCAATTGATGCGGCCCGAGCACATCGGCTCAGCGTGGCATCGGCTGATGGACGAGGGCTGGCTCGGCACCGCGCATTGAGGGCTGCCGTCTTGCGGGCAGAGCTCTTGGGGCCACTGTGCCGCGAGAACCCGAAGCTGTTGCTGGCGTCGTTGGCCGATCTTGATGCCGCGGGGTCGGTCACTCCACCGTCACACTCTTCGCCAGGTTCCTCGGCTTGTCCACGTCCGTCCCGCGCGCGCAGGCGGTGTGGTAGGCCAGCAGCTGCAGCGGCACCACGTGCAAGATGGGGCTGAGCGGGCCGTAGTGCTCGGGCATGCGGATGACGTGCAGGCCTTCGCTGGGCTCGATGCGGGTGTCGG
Organism: Burkholderiales bacterium; assembly: GCA_016213265.1. GTDB lineage: Bacteria > Pseudomonadota > Gammaproteobacteria > Burkholderiales > Burkholderiaceae_C > Ideonella. Next base: position 13,070 of record JACRBA010000082.1, read on the forward strand.
CGTCGGCGAAGACGAATAGCTCGCCCTTGCGGGCGCGCACTTCCTGCAGGTTGCTCTTGAGCTTCTCCAGCAGGGTGTCGTTGGGGGCCACGGTGACCACGGGCATCTCGGCGGTCACCAGGGCCAGGGGGCCGTGCTTCAGCTCGCCGGCGGGGTAGGCCTCGGCGTGGATGTAGCTGATCTCCTTGAGCTTGAGCGCGCCTTCCAGGGCGATGGGGTAGTGCAGGCCGCGGCCGAGGAACAGCGCGTTCTCCGTGCGCGCGCAGGCCTCGGCCCAGCCGATGACCTGGGGCTCCAGCGCCAGCACGGCCTGCAGCGCCACGGGCAGGTGGCGCATGGCCTTGAGGTGGGCCGCCTCCTGCTCGTCGCTCAGGTGGCCACGCACCTGGGCCAGGGCCAGCGTCAGCAGGAACAGGCCGGCCAGCTGGGTCGTGAAGGCCTTGGTGCTGGCCACGCCCACTTCCACGCCGGCGCGCGTCACGTACGCCAGGGCGCATTCGCGCACCATGGCGCTGGTGGGCACGTTGCAGATGGTGAGCGTGTGCGCCATGCCGAGCGAGCGGGCGTGCTTCAGCGCGGCCAGGGTGTCGGCCGTCTCGCCGCTCTGGCTGATGGTGACGACGAGCGTCTTCGGGTCGGGCACGCTGTCGCGGTAGCGGTACTCGCTGGCGATCTCCACATCGGTGCGGATCTTCGCGATGCTCTCCAGCCAGTACTTGGCGGTGGAGCCGGCGTAGTAGCTGGTGCCGCAGGCCAGGATGAGGACGCGGTCCACCTCCTTGAAGATGCGGTAGGCGCCGTCGCCGAAGAGCTCGGGGGTGATGCCTTCCACGCCCTCCAGCGTGTCGGCGATGGCGCGCGGCTGCTCGAAGATCTCCTTCTGCATGTAGTGGCGGTAGGGGCCCAGCTCGGCGGCACCGCTGGCCACGAGCACGGTCTTCACCTCGCGCTGCACGGGGCGGAAGGCGGTGTCGCCCGCGGCGCGCGCGGTGACCCAGTGCTTGCCCAGCTGCAGGTCCACCACGTCGCCTTCTTCCAGGTAGGCGATGCGGTCGGTCACCCCGGCCAGGGCCATGGCGTCGCTGGCCAGGAAGCGCGCGCCGCCCGCCTCGTCCACGCCCAGCACCAGGGGCGAGCCCTCGCGCGCGCCCACCACGCGCTGCGGCTCGTCGCGGCAGAACACGGCGATGGCGTATGCGCCGCGCAGGCGCACCACCGCGCGCTGCACCGCCTCCAGCAGGTCGCCGTCGTAGAGGTGGTCCACCAGGTGGGCGATCACCTCGGTGTCGGTCTGGCTCTCGAAGACATAGCCCTTGGCCTGCAGTTCGGCACGCAGCTCGTCGTGGTTTTCGATGATGCCGTTGTGCACCAGCGCGATGCGGGGGCTGGCGGCATCACGGCCCGAGAAGTGCGGGTGAGCGTTGTGCACCGCCGGCGCGCCGTGGGTGGCCCAGCGGGTGTGGGCGATGCCGGTGCCGCTGATGACCTCGTCAGCCTGCACCTGCGCCAGCAGGTCGGCCACGCGGGCGGTGGACCGGCTGCGGCGAAGCGCGCCGGCCTGGTGCACGGCCACGCCGCAGGAGTCATAGCCCCGGTACTCAAGGCGCTGCAGGCCCTGGACGAGGACGGGGACGATGTTCTGGGCGCTGACCGCGCCGACGATGCCGCACATGGGGAGGGCTCCGCGTTCTGGGATGCGGGTAATCTTAGGCACACCGCCATGACGAAGGCTTTCAAGTTGGAGACGACTGCGCAAGCTTCTGTCATAGTGGAGGAGTCATGCAATCTTCTTCCAATCATCCGGCAGATGCTGAGATTTCCGTCTCTCTGGACAGCCTGGATTGGCGCCTGCTGGACGCCTTGCAGCGCGACGCCAGCCTCACCAACCAGGCCCTGGCCGAGGCCGTAGGCGCGTCGCCGGCCACCACCTTGCGGCGCGTGAAGCGCCTGCAGCAGGCCGGGGTGATCGAGCGCTTCACCGCGCTGCTGGCGCCCCGCTTCGCCGGCCGCGGCCTGAGCGCCATCTGCGAGGTGACGCTGGACCGCCAGGGTGCGGAGGCCCAGGCCGCCTTCCAGGCGCGTGCGGTGGCCGATGAGGCAGTTCAGCAATGCTGGCGCGTGTCGCCGGGGCCCGATTTCGTGCTCGTGGCCTGGGCGGCCGACATGCCCGCCTTCCACGTCTTCACGCAGCGGCTGTTCACCGCCGACGCCAACGTGCGCAACGTGAAGACCTTCTTCGCGCTGGAGCGCGCCAAGTTCGACCCGCGCGTGCAGGCGCCCTGAGTCGGCAGCGGGCCTCGCCTCAGGCCGGCCGCCGGTAGCCGCCGGCCACGCCGTGCGGCGAGAGCACCCACTGCCACAGCTGGATGTCACGCGCGCGGAACGCGCCGGCGCAGGACAGCAGGTAGTAGCGCCACATGCGGTGGAAGCGCTCGCCCAGCCGGTCCGCAAAGCGCGGCCAGGCCGCCTCCACGTTGGTGTACCAGTGCATCAGCGTGCGGTCGTAGTCGGCGCCGAAGTTGTGCAGGTCCTCCACCACGAAGCGCTGCTCGCAGGCCCGGCCGATGCGCGCCACCGTGGGCAGCTCGCCGTTGGGGAAGATGTACTTGTCGATCCAGGGGTCGGTGCCTTCGCCCTGCTCGTTGCGGCCGATGGTGTGCAGCAGGAACAGGCCGTCGGGCGCCAGCACCTGCAGCGCCACGTCCATGAAGGCGGCGTAGTTCTTGTGGCCCACGTGCTCGAACATGCCCAGGCTGACCACGCGGTCGAAGCGGTGGCCACCGCCGGGCCCCACAGACGGCAGCAGGGCCGGCAGGCGGGCAGGCAGGTCGCGGTAGTCCATCCGGTGGAAGGCCACGGGCAGGCCGGCGCAGCGCTCGCGGCCCAGCGCCACCTGCTCGGCGGACACCGTGACGCCCACGCATTGCACACCGTGGCGCTCGGCGGCGTACTGCATGAAGCTGCCCCAGCCGCAGCCGATGTCCAGCACGCGCATGCCGGGCTGCAGGCCGAGCTTGCGGCACACCAGCTCGAGCTTGGCCTCCTGCGCGGCGTCCAGCGTGGTGGCCCCCTGCCCCCAGTAGGCGCAGGTGTAGGTCATGCGGGCGTCCAGCATGGCGGCGTAGAAGTCGTTGCCCAGGTCGTAGTGGGCATCGGCCACCTGGAACGCGCGGCGCCGCGTCTGCCGGTTGAGCCAGCGCGCCTTGAGCAGGTGCCACACCGGTGGCCGGGTGCCGGCGGCGGGCCCGTGCTCGCGCAGCGTCATCTGCGCCCTCACGAGGTGGTGGAAGAACTCGTCGAGCCGCTCGGCGCGCCAGTGGCCGTCCATGTAGCTCTCACCCAGCCCCACGGTGCCCTGCGCGAGCACACGCTCGGCCACGTTCGGGCCCAGCAGCTGCATGTCCCAGGGGCGCTCGCCGCCCACGCGGATGTCGGCCCGCGCGAGCAGGCGCTCGAACCACGCCTGCGCGCTGCGGCCACGCCGCTTCTCGTGGGACACCGGGTGCGGCGCGCGCACCTCGGACATCTCGACCGCGTCGACCTCCATGGACAGACCCCCTGTGCAGGACCACCACGCTGGAAAGCCCGCATGGTGGGCCAGCCGCCGGCCCGCCGCAAGCCGCACGGGCGCAAACACCGCGCATGCGGCAGGGTCTGCCCGGGCCGGCGCGGCGGCCCGCCGGGGCTCAGCTCTTCAGGATGGCCAGGCCCTTGAGGTACTCGCCCTCGGGGAACATGAGCGTGGTGGGGTGGTCAGGCGCGCCTTCCAGGCGGGCCAGGATGGCACCGTCCACACCGGCGTCCATGGCGGCGCCGGCGACGATCTTGTGGAACAGCTCGGCCCCCACGCCGCCCGAGCAGCTGAAGGTGAGCAGCAGGCCGCCCGGCGCCAGCAGCTTCAGGCCCAGGCGGTTGATGTCCTTGTAGGCGCGCGCGGCCCGCTCGGCGTGCGAGGCCGTGGGCGCGAACTTGGGCGGGTCCAGCACGATGGCGTCGTAGGTCTCCCCGTTCTTCAGCGCCTCGCGCAGGAAGGCGTTCACGTCGGCGTCCACCGCGCGGTGGCGCGCGGGGTCGAAGCCGTTGAGCGCCACGTGGGCGGTGGCGCGGGCCAGGGCCGGCGCGGACGAATCCACGCTGGTGACCTGCTCGGCGCCGCCTGCCAGCGCGGCCACGCTGAAGCCGCCGGTGTAGCTGTAGCAGTTCAGCACGCGCCGGCAGCCGAAGCGGCGCACCCAGTCGGCCAGGCGGGCGCGGTTGTCCCGCTGGTCCAGGTAGAAGCCGGTCTTGTGGCCCTCGTGCACGTCGAGCGTGAGCTGCCAGCCGTGCTCGCGGATGGTGACGGTGGTGTCGCCCCCCGCCACGTCCGCCCCGCGCAGCCAGCCGGTCACCGGCGGCAGCCCTTCCAGCCCGCGCACGCCGGAATCGGAGCGCTCGTACAGCCGGGTGCAGCCCGTGGCCTGCAGCAGCACGTCGGCGATGGTCTGCTTGAAGCGCTCGGTGCCGGCGGACGAGAACTGCGCCGAGAGCAGGTCGCCGTAGCGGTCGACCACCAGGCCGGGCAGGCCGTCGGCCTCGCCGTGGACCAGGCGCACGCCGTCGCTCGCCACCGCCAGGCGCTGGCGCAGCGCCACGGCGGCGCCGATGCGCCGCTTGAAGAACGCGTGGTCGACGCGCTCGTTCTCGTCGAAGGTCCAGGCGCGGGCGCGGATCTGGGAGCTGGGGCTGAATGCGGCCCAGGCCAGGAAACGCCCGTCGTGGCTTTCCAGGCGCACCGTCTCGCCGGCATCGGCCTGGCCCTTGGCGATGCTGCCGGCGAACACCCAGGGGTGCCGCCGCAGCAGCGAACGTTCCTTGCCTTCACGCAGGCGAATCACTTTCATGGCGTGATTGTCGCCTTGGCGCCGTGGGCGGGGTGGCGCCGGCCTGCTGCCGGGGCTTCGACAGGCTCAGCCCGAACGGTGGAGAGGTCCGTTCGGCCTGAGCCTGTCGAAGGCCTCACCGCAACGGGGTGCCGCTCAGCCGCGGCGGCGCTTCAATACGAGCAGGGCGAACGCTGCGCCGGCGATGGCCAGGCCCGCCACGAAGCGCACCGAGGCCAGGTCGCCCAGGGTCATGAGCGTGTCCTGCCAGAGCCAGCCGCCGAGTGCGGGCGCGCCCTCGCTGGGGAACGGGATCTGCTCGATGCCATCACCGCCCTGCTGGCTGGGCACCACCGCCCAGCCGAAGTGCTCAAGCTGCGCGCCCAGCTGGTCCAGCAGCCAGGGTTGGCCGTACAGGTTGGCCATCAGCACGGCCACGAGGACCAGGCCACCGCCCACCACCGGCACGCCCCAGCGCTTGAGCCAGGCCGAGGCCGCCATGCCGCCCATGAGGAAGGGCGAGAGCCACAGCGCGCCCAGCACCACGCCGAGCGCCATGCGCGCCACCACGGCCAGCCACAGCATCAGCAGGGCGGCGCCTTCCATGTGCACCAGCGCATCCACGCCGTTCACGCGCACCACCGCGATCAGCGCCGCCACCACCCCGCCCGCGGCGGCCAGGCCCAGCGCCAGCAGCGGCAGCAGCACCCAGTGCATGAGCAGCGTGGCACCCAGCGCCGGTACATGGCCGATGGGCAGCGACAGCCAGAACTCGATCGAGCGGTCCTGCTGGTCGCGCCGGGCCAGGCCGGGGGCCTGGATGGCCACGGCGCCGAGCACGAGCACCATGACGAAGAAGGTGTAGCCCGCGCCGATCATCAGGGCCACGGTCTCGGGCGACGACGGGCGGTCATTGCCCATGCGGATCTCGCCGAAGAGCATCAGCGGCACCATCACGGCCAGGGGCACGGCGCCGAGCAGCCACCAGCCGAGCCGGTGCTGCATCCACTCGCGCTTGAGCAGGGTGGGGAAGGTGGACATCGCGGTCATGGCGGGGCCTTTCAACGCTGCGGGTTGATCTCGGGGGCGCGCGTCAGCGCGACGAACAGGTCGACCAGGCTGGGGCGCATGGGGCGGCCCAGCGCGGCCACCTGCTCGGGCGGCGGGCCGTCGAACAGCGCGGCCGGCTCGCCCTGCTGGCGGTAGCGCAGGATGGGGTGCGCGGCGGCGATGGCCTCGGCCGCATGCGGGTCGTGCTTGAGCGCCACGAAGCGCTCGTCGATCTGGGCCAGCGGGACGTCGAGCACCAGCTTGCCCTCGTTGAGCATCATCACGTCGGACAGCAGGCCCTCGATCTCCTCCACCTGGTGGGTGGAGATGATCACGCTGCGCTCGCCGTCGCACCACTCGTCGATCAGCATCTCGTAGAAGGCCTTGCGGCTGAGCACGTCCAGGCCGAGCGTGGGCTCGTCCAGGATCATCAGCCTGGCGTCCACCGCGGCGATGAGCGCCAGGTGGGTCTGCACCACCATGCCGCGCGAGAGCGACTTCACCTTGTCGGCCGGGTTGACGCTGGTGCGGCGCAGCAGCGTGCGGGCACGTTCGGCGGAAAAGCGCGGGTGCAGGCCGGCCATGAGCTCGATGAGCTGCTCCACCCGCGCCCAGCGCGGCAGGATGGCCACGTCGGGGATGTAGGTCACCTGCTGCAGCAGCGCCACGCGGTCGCGCCGCGGCTGCATGCCCAGCACCTGCAGCGAGCCCTCGTGGTCGGCCAGGCCGACCAGCGCCTTCATCAGCGAGGTCTTGCCCGCGCCGTTGTGGCCCAGCAGGCCCACCACCCGGCCGCGGCCGATGGTGAAATCCAGCCCGTCGAGCGCGCGCTTGCGGCCGTACTGCAGGCCCAGGCCGCGGGCCTGGATCAGGGGGTCTTGGTGCGCGGTCATCAGGCGGTCCTCCTCGTGTCGTCGCCGGCGGTGTCGTCCGGGCGCAGGTCGTTCAGCTGCAGGTCGGCGGGGCGCAGGCCCAGGCGGCGCAGCCGGGTGCGCAGCACCGGCCACTCGTGGGCCAGGAAGCGCTCGCGCTCCAGCTCGCGCAGCCGGTCCCGCGCGCCGGAGCGCACGAACAGGCCCACGCCGCGTCGGTTGTCCAGCAGGCCGTCGTCGGCCAGCGCCTGCAGCGCGCGGCCCACCGTGAGCGGGTTGAGCATGAAGCGCGCGGCCAGGGCCCGCACGGACGGCATCGGCTCGCCCTCCGGCGGCTCGCCGTCCAGCAGCGCACCGGCCAGGCGGTCGGCAAGCTGCCGGTAAATCGGCTGTCGGTCATCCCAGGTGGTCATTGGCACACCCCGTGGTGTCTTGGTGATGTAAGACACTGTAGGGGCTGCCCGCCAGGGCGTCGCGGGGGATGCGACAGGCTGCAGGAGTGAGCGACAGGATGCAGAGCAGCGGCGACCCCGTCGGTAGTGCAAGGCCTGGCCCCCGGTCGCGGCGGTGGCCGCTTTGCAGCGGTTGCAGTCCGCCATCCTGCCGCCCTCAACGCACGCCCTCTGTAGCGTTGCGGTCATGCGACGGCAACGGTTGCCCTTCCTCGTTGACCGCTATTGGTGCGGTAGTTGACGCAGGCCAAATCGGTCAAACGACCACTGTCTCTGTTCTTGTCCCGACGCTACCGGCCCGATCCAAACAGTGTGCGATGGCGAAGGCCCTCGGACGTGGCTAGACGGCAGTCGAATACTAGATCTTCAGCGACTCTCCGCGGACCTTCTCGGCATCGGAGAACGAGTCGATGCCGCTGCATTCCCGCGTCAGGAGCTCCAGCGATATGTGGCCCCGAGTGGGCGAGTTGGTCCAGTAGTAGCCCTCCAGCCGGGTGTCGCTCGACGTGAGCCTGAGGTCCCCATAGCCGACGGTGATCTTGTCTTCGGCATCCTGCAGTCGACGCATCTCGAAGACGTACTGCAGTTGCCCCACCGAGTTCCGTGGTTGAACAACCATCCTCTCCATCGTGGACTCGGCCGGCAGGCTGGGCGTGTACGACTGGATCGTCAAGAAAAAGTAGCTCTGCTTGATAACGAACGCTATGGGAATAGGCGGAAGCGGATCAGCGTTCTCCGACGCCTTGAACTCGGACTTCAGCTCACCCCACCACAGCCCGTGGACCATGCGCTTGCCCATGAGCTTGGCGATGCGAGGGTGCTTCCACTCCACCTTTGACAGTGCCCAGAGCAGCAATGGCGGCACGGCCAGAGCGGTGGACGCACTCCGCCAGATGACTTCCGCCGGGTGCGCCTGCAGTTCTGGCAGGCGGGACAAAATGATGACGCCGCACACCAACAGCACGACGCCGCCGCAGTACTTGAGCAGCCGCAGGAGGTCGTCATAGGTCAGGCTCACGGGCAGCATCAGAAGGTCTCGCTCAAGGTCAGTCGGCCGGCTTCATAGATGGAAGCCGTGCGTTCGTGGGTCAGCAGCCCCACGGCCGCGACGCCTGCCACCTTTGAGGCCAGCAGCGCCGTCATGTGCCGGGCACCGCCGGCCCGCGGCGCGGCATCGGCCGCTCCAGGTAGCGGCGGCGCGATGAACTGGCACAGGTGGGTCAGCGCCCCAGAGCCCGCATGCACCAAATGGAAGCCGTCATGCCACGGCGATGACCGTCGTGCGGTCCGGGCGAGCAGTTCGCCAATGGCCTCAAGCCCCACAACCGGCAGGTCGAAACGTCCATCGCCGACGACCTCTAGCTGCAAGTGCGGCAGCGCCGCCAGCGAGTAGTAGAAAACCACGCCCAGCCCGGCGAAATCGCCGGCCAGCTTGGCGGCGGCGTGCCGCACCAGTTGCTCTGCGCTGAAGGCTTGAGGGGAAGTCAACAGCAAGGTCTCCACCGTGCTCAAACGACTATCCGTCGATCATGGGTGTGGGGCATGTTTCCCAGGAGCGGCTCAGTCCCTGGGCACTCTTCACACCCTATACGCACAAACCCCATATCGACGCGGGCAATCATTGAAAATCCTAACATCGTACATACTTGCACCGTTGTCGACTTCCTCAGCGCGCTTTGGAGCAGTAGCCGGCTTGCCGGTTGAAGGGTGGAACGGGTGGCTCGACGCCCGCAGGCGACGCGACTCGACGCGCGTAGCGCGGTCCACCTCACTTCCGACCATCCATGCTGAATCTGAGCGCCCTTTTCTACACTGAAGTCGAATTCGAACCCTGCCTCTTCGGCAACCTGAACCTACGCGACGACGACCGCAAGGACATCGCAGAGGCAAAGAACGATGTCCGGATGGCGCTGCGCGACGGCATCCCCCGCATATACGCGGCGGAAGGCCACCCCGGCAAGGTTCCGCAGCCGCGCTTTTTCACCCAGGGCTCCTGGGCCTACAAGACGCTGAATGCGCCGGCACAGGAGCCCCAGCAAGCGGACATAGATGATGGCTGCTACCTGCCGCTTGGCTTCCTGACCCTGACCGACAGCCCCAGCTTGGCGGCAGACGTCTTCTTCGGCGTAGCGGAGAAGGCCCTGGCCGACCTAGTGAAGCAGAAAGGCTGGAAGCTCTCTGGCAAGCCCACCTGCATCCGCGTGGAGATCAGCGACCTCGCGCACATCGACATCCCCCTGTACGCGATCCCGGACAAGGAGTTCGAGACCCTCGTCAAGGCCGAGAACATCCGGCGCGCTGCGATGGATGGTATCCACGCCTTCTCCGAGGCCACGATTGAGAGCTGGGACGAGCTGCCTTCCACCAAGGTGCTGTTGGCCCACCGCGTGGAGGGCTGGATGCACTCCGACCCCCGGCCGGTGAAGGAATGGTTTGTCGACCAGGTCGAGACCCGAGGCGAGCAGCTGCGCCGCGTCGTGCGCTACCTCAAGGCGTACCGCGACTGGACCTGGAAGTCCGGCGGCCCCAGCTCAATCCTGCTGATGGCCGCGGCGGCGCCGCTGTTCGTGAAGCAGGACCGTCGCGACGACCAAGCGCTGCTTGACGTCGTCAAACAGCTGCCCACGGCCCTGCGCAGGGGTGTCAGCAACCCGATCAACCCGCAAGAGTCACTGACCGACCGCCTGCGCGCCTCTGACGATGAGGTGGACATGGTTGAAGAGGCGGCACTGCAGTTTGAGGATCTGGGCCGCCGGCTGCAGGCGGCGCTGGACGCAGGCAGCGCTGCGCAGGCGTGCACCTGGATGCAGGGGTTATTCGGCCCGCGCTTCCCAGACCGTCCTGATCGCGTCAAGGTGGGCGCCGCTGCTTCGGCCGTGGCGGCCACCATCGCAGCCTCTCCGGCGATCGCCGGCCCGAACGAATTGGTCGGGCGGACGCGCGCTGGATGAAATTTCAGAGGGTCGCGATCCCGGACCTGACCGCCGCGCTGCAAAGACGCGGCTTCTCGTACTTGAAGCGCGACGGGAAAGGCTGGTTGAGGTACGCCGGCGAACTGTGCCTAAAGGCGAAGAACTATCCGTGCGAGCTGGCGATCTCGCCCGCGCTCGATGATTTCCCCCGCATCTGGCTGACACCGGTTCCACCTGGGCGCCCTGAACTGCAGCCGCACCTCAGTGCGGACGGCTATCTGTGCTACTTGGCGGTGGGCTCGGTCATCTTTGACTCCTTTAGCCCAATACAGCAGACGATGGCCTGCCTCGACCGGGCCGAGCAGGTCCTGGAAGACATCCTTGCCGGCAAGATGGTCGAGGACCTGGCTGAGGAATTCCACATCACCTGGGGCCACCGCTGGTGCATGCTGGACGTCGCGGAACGCCGGCCCGGCGGACTGAACGCCTACACCTACGGCGGGAAGGTCAGCGTCGCTACAGACGACACGCAGCGGACCCACGCCAAGTTTGAAGCCATCGGCTTCGAGCGGCCCAAGACCGAGTTGAAGGCGTTCCTCGTGCACACCAAAGCACGGCCCATGCCGCTCCAGGACCGTTGGCCACCCAAGACGGTCCAGGAGTTCCTGAAGTGGCAGAACACGTTGGACCCGCGGTGCAGAAGGAAGATCGAACAGCGCCTCCTGGAACTGTTTCGGGCGAAGGCGACGAGCGCACTGGTCCTGATCGACTCGCCCCAAGTTCAGTACGGCGTCGAGGTGTACCTGCAGCTGGATCCCGCCGGCATCGGCAACAAGCCGTCGCTGCGCGAAACTCTCTACCGGCTGCCGATCCACCGAGTTTCCGCCTGCCGCATCGACGACCACTACCTCGCCGAGCGCAACCTGCCGGGCTCCAAGACCCTGGCCGGGCTCAAGATCGGACTGGTCGGCTGCGGGACCATTGGGGGCTACCTCGCCGAGATGCTGGCCAAGGCCGGCGCGGGCACGGTTGGCGGCAAGCTAACGCTAGTGGACATGGGGTCGATGGAGCCCGGCAACCTCGGCCGCCATCGGCTCGGCTTCAACGCCCTGATCAAGAAGAAGGCCGAGGCGATGTGCGAGGAACTCCGGCGCGTCGCGCCCGGCATCGCCGCAGTGGCCGTAGTGGGCGACGTCAAGGATGCGCACCTGGGACCCCTGGACCTGCTGATCGACGCCACCGGCGAACAGGGCCTGACCGACTGGCTAACCTGGCAGTACGCGGAGAAGGTGCCGTTCCTGGCGGCCTGGGTCGAGGGAGCCGGCGCGGCCGTCCGCGCCCTGCTGAAGGCCAAGCCCGAGCACGCCTGTGCGCGATGCGTCTCGCAGCCGCCCCTGAAGGACCAGTACCGCGTGTTTGACGTGCCGCCGGAGGTCATCATGAAGGGGCACGGCTGCGAAGGCCTGTACGTCCCCTTCCCCGCCACCGCGTCCGTGCAGGCGGCCGCCTTGGCCATGGAGATGGTGCAGGCCTGGCTGGACGGCGCCGAGTCCCCCAGCTTCCGGACACGGGTGCTCGATCTGCAACGCGAGGTCCATTTCAAGGACTGCTCGCCCTCACGGTACGAAGGATGCCCCGCATGCGCCACATGAGCGACTGGACGCTGGACGACGGTAGCCTGCTGCTGAACTTTTCCGACGAGGTCTTGGGCATGTTTGAGCGGCACGTCCAGGTGGGTGATCTGCCGGAGAGCGGCGGCGTGCTGCTGGGCACCGTTCATGAGAAGGGCCTGCTGGTCACGCTGGCCACCAAGCCGACGCGCCTGGACCGTCAGCTCCGCTACCTCTTTGAACGGCTGCCGTTCGGTCACCGCGCGGTGGCCAAGCGTTTCTGGCGTTCCAGCGGCGGCACGATCCGCTACATCGGCGAGTGGCACACCCACCCGCAGGACATGCCCGTCCCCTCAGACATTGACATGAACGAGTGGAAGAAGCTGGCCAGTAAGCGGGCCGACAAGCGGCCCCTGCTGGCGGTCATCGTAGGCCGGCGTGGCCTGCACGTGGAGATGGCCCACGGCGACGGCAAACGACAGCTACTCAGGCCCTATGTCGGATGAGTGAATCGGCTCAATGACGCATGTGATCTAGTCCCCGTGGCCACAGCACCCTTGTGCGCGCTATGCGAATCAGCGGCGGCGCCTCATGCTTAGTCGCCTGTACGAGGGCTGCAGCGCCGTGTGAACGTGGTGAACGTCGCGGATGGTGACCGGCACCCGGCGCACCGCGTAGACCTGACCATTGACGCGGATGATGCAGTCCATGTGATGAGTGCCTTGGTAGCGCGTGCGCTCTTCGGCCCGCAACAGGCCCATTCCCATCCTGCGATGCCCGAGGTCGCTGATGGATTCAGCCTCCTGCCCCTTGTTGCGCACCGTCCATTCGACGGTGGCGAACTGCGGGAGGATGTGGGGGTTGGCGATGGAGAACACCAGCGAGCATCCCTTGGCGACCCCGGCCACTTGGTTGCGGTGGTTGGCCACGAAGCGGCGCTGATCCCCGCTCCCCGTGTAGACCGCGATGTCGATGTCGGGCAGCTGCATGAGCGCCCGCGACGTCTGCTCGTCCACCAGGTCGACCTCGTCCACCTCCGGCAGCGGCATCAGGAAAGAAAACGCCTCGGACCAGATCAGGGCCGCTGCCGGCTCGCCCTCCGCCTCGGCGGCGCGCTGGGCGATGTCCAGTAGCGCGTCGAGCCGCGGCAGGAAGGACGCCCAGGCCTCCACGCTCATGCGGTTCAGGTCCTCGTCGGCCCTGGTCGCCGGGTTCTGGACGCGGCGGTCCTTGTTCAGCCGGTCGTGGATCGTCTTGATGACGGAGATCAGGGCGTCGTCGTCCTCGATACCGAACAGGAGGGAGAGACCGATGTCGTCGTAGGCCTCGGTTGCCAGCACGGTGAGCAGGATCGAGGTCGGACGCGAATCCGGGATGTCATCGAACGACAGCGCGGCCCAGGCCTTCAGGTAGCGGATCAAGCGTCGCAGTTGGTCCCGCTGGCCGCCTGTGCGCGCGTCCCGGAACCACTTATAGAATGCCTTGGGATCGCTGTCCTCCCACCCCTTGGTCAGGCAAGCTAGGCGCCGTTTGTCGGTGTCGGTGTTGAGATGGTAGACGGGGGTGTCGATGTGGAACTGGTGCTCGTACGATGCCCGCGAGCAACGCTCTTTGGGGGGCTCCGCCACGGACCGCATGGTCGGACACTGGGGGTGGTAGTCGACGAGTTCCTGCTGGACCCAGCGACGCAACTGGTCGGCCATCGGTTCGATCTCGGCGCCCTTTCCCCACTCGAAGTAGACGCCCAGGTCGACGTCGTACTCCTCATCCGGGTGGACGGGCTTGATCAGGGTGCCGTACTTGTAGGAGCCCTGCAGCCACGTGGAGATCGTGTAGCCGTGCTTGGCCTTGAGCGACACCTTTAGATGCTCAGCCAGCTCATTCCAGCTGGTCCGCAGGAACTCGCGCTGCTGCTCCGTGGGGCTGATGCGGTTGTTCAGGGTCTGTTCACCGGCGCCGTTGAACAGCGAGCTGGCGCTCCCCACCTCAGCTGCCCCGCACCAGGACCATCTGGGGCTTGTGCTCCAGGAACGGCGCCAACTTGGTGTTGAGGACGTCGCTTGCCGCCCTTTTGCCCAGGGCCGTAAGCGTGCGTCGTGCCGCTTCTGTCGCAACGTCCAAGCCGAGGTCCTTGGCTTGCTCGTTCGATGGCAACGCGTCGAGCCGCAGGTAGCGATCCTTCAGCTTGTGCTGCATCAGCTGGTCCACCAGTTGCTGCTGCGAAGAGATCGTGACGGAGAACAGGCGGTTGTCGTCCATCCAATCCAAGACGCCCAGCTCGCGTCCGGAATCGAAGGACAGCGAGTACATCTTGGTGGTGGTGCCGACGCTGAGGATGCGGACGGCGGTGCTGGGCACGCCGAAGAAGTGCTCGGCCTCGTGAAGTGCCAACAGGTCGGGCGCGTTGGCGTACAGCCCGCCGTCGGCATAGCGCTGGCCATCGACCTCGGCCAGCTCGAAGAATGTCGGGGCGGCCGAGGTGGCCAGCGCCACGTCCACCACCTTGTACTTCCAGTCGCGCGTCCACTCCGCCTTGTGCCGGGTCTTGAAGACCTGGGGCTTGCCGGTGGTGACGTTCACCGCGGGGATGCCCACCGCGTGGATGGCGTCATTGAGTGTGGCGTTCTCGGGGATGAGGCTGGTGATCACGTCCCTCAGGTCATCCGACCGGTATCGAGGCTTGCTCCGGTGATCAAAGATGTCCTTGCCCTTGCCCCAATTGCCAGTCGGTTTCTCCCGCGGCGGGAAGATCCTCTCGCCTGAATTCTCGAAGGCTTCGACCACCTTCCGCATGGGGACTTCGAACGCCACGGCCAGCGCGATGATTCCGCCAATCGAGGTGCCATACGAGAGGTCAAATCGACAGCCGATAGGTTCCCCGATGTGATCTTCTATTTCCTGCAGTGCCCGCGCCGTGAAAAGGCCTCTGTAGCCTCCTCCGGTCAGTGCCAGCGCCTGGAAAGGCGCCTCTTCGGTCCACGCCATACGCTCCCCGCATCCAAATTTTGTAGGTTTAGGATACCAATCAACCGGTAAGCGCTCGATCACTTCAAGCATCTTTCGTCGCATTCGTCCGGATCTCTGGCGCTGCAAACTGAGCGACCGGTCTCGACGGCACTTCGGTCGGAGATGCTGTGTGCGCTCGAAGGTCCGGTTGCGGCGCTACTGGCCAGTAGGGCCGCCGCCAGCGAACGATGCGGAGCAGTCTGAACCGACCGGTACGGCCAAGTTCGCCTCGGTCCCCGACCGGCCCTGCTGCACGGCATCCACTGGTTGCCTCCCTCTGGTTCCTCAGGGCAGCTGCTGCTCCCTCCACCGCATCGCCATGCCGATGCGGCTGGCCGCGCTGGGGTGGTCGAAGAAGATGAATTCCTCCCACGGGCCCGGCTCGGTCTTGCGGTACTCGGCCAGCTTGAGCAGCACCTCGGCCTCGCCGTGCGGCTCGCGGGCGAGGTTGAGCGCCCAGAGATCCGCGTGGCTTTCCATGGTGCGCACGATGGTGTTGGTCACGGGCGTGGCGAGGAACATGAACACGGTGAGGGCGCCCACCAGCAGCGGCAGCGAGCCGACGTCGGCCACCGCGGCGGCGCCGCCGGGCAGGCGCCAGCGCTCGCCATAGCGGCGCAGCAGCCGGTGCATCACCCACGCCGAGGCACCGAAGCCCGCGAACAGCAGCACGCCGAACTGCAGCAGCGTCTGCGGCACGTGGCCCATGGCGTAGTGGCCGATCTCGTGCGCCATCACGGCGCGGATCTCGGCTTCGCTGGAGCGGCGCAGCAGGTTGTCGTTCAGGCGGATGGACGCCGTGCTCCCGATGCCCGAAACGTTGGCGCTCACGCGCGTGGTCTGGCGCGAGGCGTCGAACTCCATCACCTGGTCGGTGGGCACGCCGTTGGCATGCGCCATGGCCAGCACCGCGCGCTTCACCGGCCCGTCTTCCACAGGCCGGTAGGTGTTGAACAACGGGTCGATCCACACCGGCCCCACCAGCACGCCCACCGCCATCAGGCCCACGGCCACGCCCGTGGCCCACATCCACCAGCGTTCACCCGCGCGGCGCAGCACCGCGTACAGCACCGCCACGCCAAAGGCGGTCATCACCACGGCCACGGCCAGGCCGATGAGCTGCTCACCCAGCCACGCGCCGAAGCCCTGGGTGGCCATGCCGTAGGCGTGCTCGCGCACGAAGCCCTGGTACACGGTGAGCGGGAACGACAGCAGCGTGGCGGCCGCGACGTAGGCGCCGCCGTAGATGGCGTCGGCCAGCCAGCGCCAGGGCGCCACGCGGCGTGCCCAGTCGCGCACGGCAGTGGAGGGGCGGGTGAACAGCAGCAGCGCGGCGATGGCCACGCCCAGCAGCATGTTCCACAGCAGCAGCCAGTAGCCACCCTCGAAGTAGGCATCGGACCGGGCCTTGGCCTCCGGGGACAGGCGGTCCAGGTAGGCGCGGGTGGCCGCCTGCGCGTCCAGGGGCAGCGATGCGCGCCAGGCGTCGTCCACGGGGCGGATGGCGGGTGCCGTGGCGTCCGCCGTGCCAGCCGCCGCGGACGCGGGCGCCTCGGCCGGGGGGGAAGACGGGCTGCCGGCAGCCGCCGACGCGGCCAGGGTGGCAGCGGCCAGACACGCCGCCATGCAGGCGGTACGCAGGGACACATATCGCACGGGACTCTCCTCCGGCCAGGGCGGCCGCGGGCATTCTGTGCGGCCCGTGGCCGCGCCCCCCTGGCCATGCGACGGAGGGTGCCAACGGCGCGATGGGCTGGGCCGGCGGCGGGCCGAGCGGCGGCCACCCCTAATCTGCAGGGGCGACGCGCCCGCCGCTGCCCCGCGGGCACGGACAATTTCGCCACGACACCCCATTGGAGGAGAACCCATGTCCACCCGCCTGCCCCGCACCGCCCTGCTCACCACCGCCCTGGCGGCCACCCTCTGCACCGGCCTGCTCGCCGGCTGCGGCAAGGTGGCCGACAGCGTCAGCGAGGCGGCCTCCGAGAAGGCCGCCGAGAAGATGATCGAGGCGCAGATCAACCAGAACGGTGGCAACGCCAAGGTCGATCTGTCCTCCGGCGGCGTCACCGCTGAGGGCACCGACGAGAACGGCAAGGCCTTCAAGATGGAGATGGGCAATGCCAAGGTCACCGAGCAGGAGCTCGGCCTGCCCTTCTACCCGGGCGCCCAGCCGGTGGCCGACAAGGGCACGCGCATGCGCAACGGCGAGATGACCATGGCCACCGTGGAGCTGAGCTCGGACGCCGAGCCGCAGAAGGTGGCCGAGTGGTACCGCGGCCAGCTCAAGGGCCGCGGCGAAGGCGCCACCGTGGTGGATTCGTCCAGCAACGGCGAGCTGCAGCTCATGATCGTGCGCGACAAGCCGGTGCAGGAAAGCATGCAGGTGCACGTCACGGCCGCCAGCGAAGGCGGCGGCAGCACCATCACGCTGATGCACTCGTCGGGCAAGTGATCGGTGTGCCTGGGCCCTTCGACGGGCTCAGGGCGACCGGTGGGCAGCGCCAGCGCGAACTGCGCTCAGCGCTTGCGCGCGCGCGGGTGGGCGGCGCGGCACGCCAGGCGCTGGCCGCCTGGCTCGCGATGCGCAGCGGGCTGGCGCGGCCGGACGAACCGGCCCTGTTCGTCAGCCAGCGCGGCACCCGGCTGTCCGACAGCC
>JACRBA010000083.1 GCA_016213265.1 Burkholderiales bacterium
CCACCCGCGCTGCCGTGGAAGAAGGCATCGTGGCCGGCGGTGGCGTGGCCCTGCTGCGTGCCCGCCAGTCGCTGGGCGACCTGAAGGGTGACAACCACGACCAGGACGCCGGCATCAAGCTGGTGCTCAAGGCCATCGAGGCCCCGCTGCGCGAGATCGTGGCCAACGCCGGTGGCGAGCCGAGCGTGGTGATCAACGCCGTGCTGGCCGGCAAGGGCAACCACGGCTTCAACGCCGCCAACGACACCTACGGCGACATGATCGAGATGGGCATCCTGGATCCCACCAAGGTCACCCGCACCGCGCTGCAGAACGCCGCGTCCGTGGCGTCGCTGATGCTGACGACCGAGTGCATGGTCGCCGAGGCGCCGAAGGAAGAAGCCCCCGCCATGCCCGGCGGCGGCATGGGTGGCATGGGCGGCATGGGCATGGACATGTAAGTCCTGCCTGCGCACCCCGCGCTCGCACACAGGGCCACCTCCGGGTGGCCCTTTTTCTTTGCCGCGCCGGCAACAATGCAGCCATGCGTCATCGCCTGATCTCCCTGCTGATGTGCGTGCTCGGCGCGGCGGCGAGCGCCGCGCCCGCCGAGGCGCCGCCGCTCGCACAGCGCCCCCGCATCGGCCTGGTGCTGTCGGGCGGCGGCGCCCGTGGCCTGGCCCACATCGGCGTGCTGAAGGTGCTCGAGCGCCAGGGCGTGCCCATCGACGCCATCGCCGGCACCTCGATGGGCGCCATCATCGGCGGTCTGTACGCCAGCGGCATGACCGCGGGCGAGATCGAACGCGAGCTCGGCCGGGTGGACTGGAACCGGCTCTTCGAGACGCGCGTGGACCGTCAGGAGCTCTCACAGCGGCGCAAGGAGGAGGACTTCAGCGTCGGCAGCGGCCTGGAGCTGGGGCTGACGACCGAGGGCGAGTTCCGCATGCCGCAGGGCGCCGTGAGCAGCCGCGGGCTGGAGACGCTGCTGCGCCGCTACACGCTGCCCGTGCGCACGGTGAGCGACTTCGACCGCCTGCCGATTCCCTTCCGTGCCGTGGCCACCGACATGGAAAGCGGCCAGGCCGTGGTGCTCGACCATGGCGACCTGGCGCTGGCCCTGCGCTCCAGCATGAGCGTGCCAGGCGTGTTCCCGGCCACCGAGCTGGACGGGCGGGTGCTGGGCGACGGTGGCCTGGTGAACAACGTGCCGGTGGACGTGGCCCGCGCCATGGGCGCCGACGTCGTGATCGTGGTGAACATCGGCACCCCGCTGGCGCGGCGCGACACCCTGGGCTCGGCGCTGGGGCTCACGGCCCAGATGATCAACATCCTCACCGAGCAGAACGTTCAGCGCAGCCTGGCCACGCTGGACCCCACCCGCGACCTGCTCATCGCGCCCGACCTCGGCGAGCTCACTGCGGGCGATTTCGAACGCGCGCCGGAGTTCATCACACTCGGCATGGCCAGCGCCCAGGCGCAGACCGAGCGCCTGGCCGCGCTCGGGCTCTCACCCGCCGACTACGCCCAGTGGCTGGCTGACCGCCACCAGCCCGACACCCTGCCACCGGCGCTGGACTTCGTGGGCTTCGAGGGCACGGCCCTCACCAACCCCGCCCGCTTCGAGGCCCAGCTGCTGTCGCAACCCGGCCGGGCCTTTGACGCGGAGCAGGCCGCCGACGACGCGCGCCGTCTGGCGGCCAGCGGCGACTACCTGCGTGCCGACTACCGCCTGCTCAGCACCCCCTCGGGCGCCACCGGGCTGGTCTTCGACCTCGAGGACAAGCCCTGGGGCCCCAACTACCTGCGCATCGGCCTGGGCCTGTCCACCGACTTCGACGGCCACAGCGCGTTCAACATCACCCTCAGCCACAACCGCCACTGGCTCACCGACAACGGCACCGAGTGGCGCAACACGCTGCAGATCGGCGAGGTGCCCCGGCTGAGCACCGAGCTCTACCACCCCCTGGCCTGGACCATCGGCCTGGCCAACGACTGGTTCGTGGCGGGCTGGGCCGAGGCCGAGCGCCGCATGCTCTCGCTGTACGCCGCCGACGCCGGGCCCGAGGTCGGCCAGCTGCGGCGCACCACCGGCCGCATCGGCGTGGACCTGGGCCAGCCCTGGGGCAGCCTGGGTGAGCTGCGACTGGGCATCGTGCACCACACCGGCCGCACCGAGCCCACCCTGCTCGCGGCCGACTACCAGGGCCCCACGCGCAACGAGACGTGGAACGAGCAGGCCGTGCGCGCGCGCGTCGTCATCGACCAGCTCGACTACGCCTGGTTTCCGCAGGCGGGCTACCGGCTGGAGGCCGAAGCCCAAGTCGGGCAGCGCCAGTACGAGGGCCACCAGACGCTGGCCCGGGTGGAAGGCGAACTCACCGCGGCCCGATCGTGGGGCCCGTATACGCTGTCCGTGCTCGGCCGTCTGCAGGGCAGCGATGCGCGGGGCAACGCCATCGTCGGCCAGTACACGCTGGGCGGCTTCCACCAGCTCTCGGGCTACCGGCCGCAGCAGATCGCGGGCAACGCGGTGGCCTTCGGCCGGCTCAACGGCTACATGCGCCTCGCGCAGCCGCCCGTGTTCGCTCGCGGCCTGTACGTGGGCGCCACGCTGGAGGTGGGCAATGCCTGGGCCTCTCGCAAGGCGGTGGACCTCGACCGCTGGCGCACCGGCAGCAGCCTGTACGTGGGCGCCGACACGGGCATCGGGCCCATGTTCTTCGGCCTGACCTGGGCGCCTGAGGGCGAGGTGGGGCTGGCGCTGGTCGTGGGCCGCCCCTGAGGGGCCGGCCGCCGCCTCAGGGCCGCCGGGCCAGCAGGGCGCGCGCCACGCGCGAGCCGGTGGTCTGGCCCAGCGCCGCGCGGATGGCCACGCCAGCGTCGATCAGGCGGTCCAGGTCGATGCCCGTGTCGATGCCCAGGCCATGCAGCAGGTAGACCACGTCCTCGGTGGCCACGTTGCCCGTGGCGCCGCGCGCGTAAGGGCAGCCGCCCAGGCCTGAGACGCTGGTGTCGAAGGTGGACACGCCCAGCTCCAGGCTGGCGTACACATTGGCCAGCGCCATGCCGTAGGTGTCGTGGAAATGTCCGCTCACCTCGGCGAGCGGGAAGTGGCGCAGCGCCGCCTCCAGCGCGCGCTGCACGCGGTGGGGCGTGCCCACGCCGTTGGTGTCGGCCACGCCCACGTGCTGCACGCCGATCTGCGCCTTCAGGCGCGCGACCAGGTCCACGCGCTCGGGGGCGATGTCGCCCTCGTAGGGGCAACCCACGGCGCAGGAGATGGCGCCGCGCACCTTGACGCCCGCGGCCCGCGCCGCCTGCACCACCGGGGCGAAACGCTCGATGGACTCGGCCACCGAGCAGTTGATGTTCTTCTGGCTGAAGGCCTCGCTGGCCGCCCCGAACACCACGATCTCGTCGGGGCGGTGTGCCGGGTCGGCCATGGCCGCCTCCCAGCCCTTGAGGTTGGGCACCAGCACGGCGTAGCGCACACCGGTGCGGCGCTGCAGCGCGGCCATCACCTGCGCGTTGTCCGCCATCTGCGGCACCCACTTGGGGCTCACGTAGCTGGTGACCTCGATCTCGCGCAGGCCGGCGTCCTGCAGGGCGTGCACGAGCGCCACCTTGGCCTCGGTGGGCACGGGCTGCTTCTCGTTCTGCAGGCCGTCGCGCGGGCCGACCTCGACGATCTTCACGTGGGTGGGCAGGGCCATGGGACGCTCTCCTTCGGTGCAGCAGGTGGCGGGCGTGTCAGTCGGCCAGGCGCAGCAGCTCGGCGCCCTCGCTGACCTGGTCGCCCACGGCATAGAGCAACTCGGCGACCGTGCCGTCGCGCGGCGCGCTGAGCGTGTGCTCCATCTTCATCGCCTCCATCACGGCCACGGCCTGGCCGGCCTTCACGGCGTCGCCCGCCTGCACGTGCAGCGCGATGACCTTGCCGGGCATCGGCGCAGTGAGACGGCCAGCGCCGCCGGCCGCGTCCCCGGCATGGGCGATCGGGTCCATCTCCTGCAGCTCGGCCGTGCCGGCTTCACCGAACACCGCCACGCGTTCACCCACGAGGTACACCGACAGCGTCAGGCGTTGGCTGCCCAGCACCACGTCGTGACGGTCGCCGCCCAGCGGCCGGGCCTGGAAGGGCCACGAGGCATCGCTTAACGTCAGGCGCAACGCGCCGTCGTGCAGTCGCTCGAGCACCGCCACATGGGACGTGCTGCCCTGGCGCAGGTCGAAGCGCCGGCGCGCGCCGCCATGGATGCGCCAGCCATCGCGGCGCGACCAGGGATCGGACGTTTCCAGCGCGGCTTCCGCCGCCAGCGCCTGCGCCACCACGCCGGCCGCCGCCACCGGCAGGGGCAGGCCCGGCGCGTCGAACAGCGCGGCGCGCTCGCGCTCGATGAGCGCCGTGTCCAGGTCCGCCGTGGCGAACGAGGGGCTGGCCACCACGCGGCGCAGGAAGGCCACGTTGGTGGACAGGCCCACGATGTGCGTGTCGCGCAGCGCGGCATCCAGCCGCGCCAGCGCCTGGGCCCGGTTCTCGCCCCAGACGATCAGCTTGGCGATCATGGAGTCGTAGAACGGGCTGATGGCATCGCCCTCGCGCACGCCGGCATCCACGCGCACGGGCGCCGGCTCATGGAAGCGCTCCATGTCCACGTTGCGGCGGAAGGCGATGTGCGCCGGCCAGCGCAGCACGGCCAGTTGGCCCGTGGCCGGCAGGAAGCCCGCGTCGGGGTTCTCGGCGCAGATGCGCGCTTCGATCGCGTGGCCGTGGATCTTCAGCTCGTCCTGCCGCACGGGCAGCGGCTGGCCCGCGGCCACACGCAGCTGCCACTCCACCAGATCGTGGCCGGTGATGGCCTCGGTCACCGGGTGCTCCACCTGCAGCCGGGTGTTCATCTCCATGAAGTAGAAGCGCAAGTCGCCGTCGCCCACCTCCTCGGCGATGAACTCCACGGTGCCCGCGCCCACGTAGCCCACCGCCTGCGCGGCGGCCACGGCGGCGGCGCCCATCTCGGCGCGGCGCGCCTCGCTCATGCCAGGCGCAGGCGCTTCCTCCAGCACCTTCTGGTGCCGGCGCTGCACGGAGCAATCGCGCTCGAACAGGTGCACGCACTGGCCCTGCGCATCGGCGAACACCTGGATCTCGATGTGGCGCGGCTTGGTGACGTAACGCTCCACCAGCACATGGTCGTCGCCGAAGCTGGCCTGGGCTTCGCGCTGGCAGGAGGCGAGTGCGGCCGCAAAGTCCTCCGCCCGGTCCACGCGCCGCATGCCGCGGCCGCCGCCACCGGCGCTGGCCTTGATGAGCACCGGGTAGCCGATGCGCTCGGCCTGGGCGGCGAGGAAGGCTGGGTCGTTGTTGTCGCCGTGGTAGCCGGGCACCAGGGGCACGCCAGCTTTCTCCATCAGCGCCTTGGCGGCGGACTTGCTGCCCATGGCGGCGATGGCCGCGGGCGGCGGGCCGATGAACACCAGCCCTGCCTCGGCGCAGGCGCGGGCGAAGTCCTCGTTCTCGCTGAGGAAGCCGTAGCCCGGGTGCACCGCCTGCGCGCCGCTGGCCTTCGCCGCGTCCAGGATGCGCTGCCACTGCAGGTAGCTGTCGCGCGCCGCCGAGCCGCCGATGTGCACCGCCTCGTCGCAGGCACGCACATGCTGGGCACCGGCATCCGCGTCGGAATACACCGCCACCGTGCGCACGCCCAGTCGGCGCGCGGTCTCGGCGACGCGGCAGGCGATCTCGCCGCGGTTGGCGATCAGGATCTTGTGGAACATGGTCCTTGTCTCCATCAGGCGCCCGCCGACGGGCCGCCGAAGTGTTGGCGCAGCCGGCCGAAGAGGCCGCGCGTGAACTTGAACATGAGCACGATGAGCGCCACCATGGCCACCAGGGCCAGGGCCAGCACCACGAAGAACACGGCTGGCGACACCCAGGCGAGGGCCACCATGGCAGGCGCCGCCACGTCGTCCACCAGCGACAGCGCCAGGTTCGAGAACGGCTCGGGCGAGGTGTTCACCGCGGCGCGTGTGCTGGCCTTGGCCGCATGCGCGGTGGCGGCCAGGCTGCCGCCCAGCAGCGCCGCGGCCACCGTCCACGCGCCGGACTCGGCACCGAACACGCCGGCCGCCAGCGCCGCCCCGGCCGGGATGCGGATGAAGGTGTGCACCGCGTCCCAGGCCGAATCCACCCACGGCAGCTTGTCCGCCAGGAACTCCACCACCAGCAGCGTGCCCGACACGCCCAGCACCAGCGGCTGCTGCAGCACCTGCAGGCCGCCCGGCAGCGTCACCCAGCCCAGCCAGCCCGCCGCGCCGGTGAGGAACACCACCGCGTACAGGCGCAGGCCGCTGGCCCAGCCGAGGGCGGCGGCGAGGGCGGCGAGCTGGGTGGTGTCCATGTGGCGCCGCAGCCGCCCTCAGCCCAGCCAGGCGGGGCTGCGCTTGTGCAGGAAGGACTGCACGCCTTCCTTGCCTTCGTCGCTGGCGCGGATGTCGGCGATGCGGCGCGCCGTGTCGGCACGCAGCTCGTCGGTGAGGGGCTGGCCGGCCAGGTCCTGCACGAGCCGCTTGCAGGCCTTCACGGCCGCCGGGCCGTTGGCCACGAGCGCGGCCACGATGGCCTGCACCTGCGTGTCCAGTTGCTCGGCGGGCACGCACTCGTGCACGAAACCCAGCGCATGCGCCACACCCGCGTCGAAGCGCTCCGCGGTGACGAAGTAGCGCTGCGACGCCCGCTCGCCGAGGGCACGCACCACGTACGGGCCGATGGTGGCCGGCAGCAGGCCGAGCTTCGCCTCACTCAGGCAGAAGTTGACCCCCTGCGCGGCGACGACGATGTCGCACACCGCGGCCAGGCCCACGCCGCCCGCGTAGCAGTCGCCGTGGATGCGGCCCACCACCGGCACCGGACAGCGGTGGATGGCCCACAGCATGTCGGCCAGGGCCTGGGCATCGGCGCGGTTCTGCTCCCAGGAGTAGTCGGCCATGGCGCGCATCCAGTTCAGGTCGGCGCCGGCGCAGAAGGCCTTGCCGTGGCCGGCCAGCATCACTGCGCGCAGCGAGGCGTCCTGGGCAAAGTCCTGGAATGCCGCCGTCAGCTCGGCGATGACACTGTCGTTGAAGGCATTGCGCACCTCCGGCCGGTTCAGCCAGACCTCGGCCACGTGTGGCGAGGGGCGACGGATGTCGAGGGTGGTGGTCATGGACGCCGTGGCCTCACATCCGGAAGACGCCGAACTTCGCGTCGGGGATCGGTGCATTGAGCGACGCGGACAGGCCCAGCGCCAGCACACGGCGCGTGTCCACCGGGTCGATCACGCCGTCGTCCCACAGCCGGGCGCTGGCGTAGTAGGGGTGGCCCTGCACCTCGTACTGCTGGCGGATGGGGGCCTTGAAGGCCTCCTCCTCGTCGGCGCTCCACTGGCCGCCCTTGGCCTCGATGCCGTCGCGCTTGACGGTGGCCAGCACACTGGCGGCCTGCTCGCCGCCCATCACGCTGATGCGCGCGTTGGGCCACATCCAGAGGAAGCGCGGCGAGTAGGCGCGGCCACACATGCCGTAGTTGCCCGCGCCGAAGCTGCCGCCGATGATCACCGTGAACTTGGGCACGTTGGCGCAGGCCACCGCCGTCACCATCTTGGCGCCGGCGCGGGCGATGCCCTCGTTCTCGTACTTGCGGCCCACCATGAAGCCGGTGATGTTCTGCAGGAACACCAGCGGCACCTTGCGCTGGCAGCACAGCTCGATGAAGTGCGCGCCCTTGTTGGCGCTCTCGGCGAAGAGGATGCCGTTGTTGGCGACGATGCCCACCGGCATGCCCTCGATCCAGGCGAAGCCGCACACCAGCGTGGTGCCGTAGCGCGCCTTGAACTCGTCGAACTCGCTGCCATCGACGATGCGGGCGATGATCTCGCGCACATCGAAGGGCTTGCGCGTGTCGGTGGGGATCACCGACAGCAGCTCTTCGGCCGCGTATTTCGGCGGCTGCGGGGTGCGCAGGGCGACCGGCACCTCCTTCTTCCAGTTCAGGCTGCCCACCACCTGCCGGGCCAGCGCCAGCGCGTGCAGGTCGTTCTCCGCCAGGTGGTCGGCCACGCCCGACAGCCGCGTGTGCACGTCGCCGCCGCCCAGGTCCTCGGCGCTCACCACCTCGCCGGTGGCCGCCTTCACCAGCGGCGGGCCGCCCAGGAAGATGGTGCCCTGGTTCTTGACGATGATGGTCTCGTCGCTCATGGCCGGCACGTAGGCGCCGCCCGCCGTGCACGAGCCCATCACCACCGCCACCTGCGGGATGCCCTGGGCGCTGAGGTTGGCCTGGTTGTAGAAGATGCGGCCGAAGTGGTCGCGGTCGGGGAAGACGTCGTCCTGGTTGGGCAGGTTGGCGCCACCCGAATCCACCAGGTAGACACACGGCAGCCGGTTCTGCGCGGCCACCTCCTGCGCCCGCAGGTGCTTCTTCACCGTGAGCGGGTAGTAGGTGCCGCCCTTGACCGTGGCGTCGTTGCACACGATGACGCACTCCACGCCACCGATGCGGCCCACGCCGGCAATCATGCCGGCGGCGGGCGCGGCGTCCTGCGTGCCGCCCTGGCCGTCCTTCTCGGGGTACATGCCCAGCGCGGCGAGCGGCGCGATCTCCAGGAACGGCGTGTCGGGGTCGAGCAGCATCTCCACCCGCTCACGCGGCAGGAGCTTGCCGCGCGCCAGGTGCTTGGCGCGCGCTGCCTCGCCGCCGCCCTGGGCGATCTTCGCGAGCTTGGCGTTCAGGTCATCGACCAGGGCGCGCATGGCCGCGGCGTTGGCCTTGGCGTCTTCACTGCGCGGGTTGAGCTTGGAAACGAGCGTCGCCATGGCGGCCTCAGCAGGTCTCGGCGAAGAGCTCGCGGCCGATCAGCATGCGGCGGATCTCGCTGGTGCCGGCACCGATCTCGTAGAGCTTGGCGTCGCGCCACAGCCGGCCCGTGGGGTACTCGTTGGTGTAGCCCACGCCGCCCAGCGCCTGGATCGCCTCGCCGGCCATCCAGGTGGCCTTCTCGGCGGTGTAGAGGATGACGCCCGCGGCGTCCTTGCGCAGCGTGCGGGCGTGGTCCCCGCGGTCGCAGGCCTGGGCCACGGCGTAGCCATAGGCGCGGCAGGCCTGGAAGGTGGAGTACATGTCGGCCAGCTTGCCCTGCATGAGCTGGAACTCGCCGATGCTCTGGCCGAACTGCTTGCGCTCGTGCACGAAGGGCACCACCACGTCCAGGCAGGCCGCCATGATGCCCAGCGGGCCGCCGGAGAGCACCACGCGCTCGTAGTCCAGGCCGCTCATCAGCACCTTGGCACCGTTGCCCACGCCGCCCAGCACGTTCTCCTCGGGCACCTCGCAGTCGTCGAAGAACAGCGGGTAGGTGTTGGAGCCGCGCATGCCGAGCTTGTCCAGGTGCTCGCCCTTGCTGAAGCCCTTGAAGCCCTTCTCGATGATGAACGCGGTCATGCCGCGGGCCCCCATCTCCGGCTCGGTCTTGGCGTAGACCACCAGGGTGTCGGCGTCGCCGCCGTTGGTGATCCACATCTTGCTGCCATTGAGCACGTAGCGGTCACCCTTCTTCGTGGCGCGCAGCTTCATGCTCACCACGTCCGAGCCGGCGCCCGGCTCGCTCATGGCGAGCGCACCCACGTGCTCGCCGCTGATGAGCTTGGGCAGGTACTTCGCCTTCTGCGCGTCGGTACCGTTGCGCTTGATCTGGTTGACGCACAGGTTGGAGTGCGCGCCGTAGCTCAGGCCCACCGATGCGCTGGCGCGGCTGATCTCCTCCATGGCCACCATGTGGGCGACGTAGCCCATGCCGGTGCCGCCGTATTCCTCGGACACGGTCAGGCCGTGCACGCCGAGTTCGCCCAGCTTGCGCCACAGGTCGGCGGGGAAAAGGTTGTCGCGGTCGATCTGCACCGCGCGCGGGGCGATCTGCTCCTGCGCGAAGGTGCGCACGGCCTCGCGCAAGGCGGCGATGTCCTCGCCCAGCGGGAAGGTGAAGGTGGATTCGAACATCGGCCGGTCTCCTGCAGCGGTTTGAGTCAATCTCAACAAGGCGCGAATCTAGCAGCCCAAGGCTTGCGCGGCAAGAAGAACTTGAGTGATACTCAACTCAGTGCCGCCCGACCGCCCGATTCGCCCCGCCACCCCCCGCCCGCCGCGCCGTGCGGCTGCGGGCACGCGCGGCGAGCAGCGCATGCGCGACATCCTGCGCGTGGGCCGCGAGGTCTTCGCCGAAAAGGGCTACGAGCGCGCCACCACCACCGAGATCGCCCAGCGCCTGGGCGTCTCGGAGGCCACCGTCTTCACCTACTTCCACGGCAAGCGCGAGCTGTGCGTGCAGGTCATCACCGACTGGTACGACGAGATCATCGCGGCCATCGAGGCGGGCCTGCCCCGGGACCAACCCGCGCGCGTGCAGCTCGACTGGTTCGTGCGCACGCACCTGCGGCTGTTCCTCATCCAGGGCACGGGTCTGTGCGCGCTGGTGCTGTCCGAAGGGCGCAGCAAGGGCCAGGATTTCGGCGAGACGCTGCTGCCGCTGCAGCGGCGCTACACGGCCCCGCTGATGGAGCTGCTGGCGCGCGGCCAGGCCAGCGGCGAGTTCCGCACCGACCTGCCGCTGCGCCTGCTGCGCCCCATGGTGCTGGGTCCCATGGAGCACATCCTGTGGGAAGCGGTGGCCCAGGGCGGCGAGGCGGCGCCGAAGCCGATCGACATCGACGCCACGGCGGGCGCAATCTCGGCCCTGCTCTGGACGGGCCTGCAGGCCCCCGACGCGGAGCTGGCGGCCCTGCGCACGTTCCAGGCCACGGTGCGCCGGGCGCTGGATTCGGCCGGCTGAGCCCTCAGCCGCCCTCGGTGGCGCGCTGCAGCGCGGCGCCCGCCAGCAGGCTGGCGGCCCAGGCCAGCAGCAGGCCGGCCGCGGCCGCCAGCGCGTCGCCCGGCCACAGCGCGTGCACCAGCGCCCCCACCACGAGCAACACCGGGTAGTGCAGCAGAAACAACGGGTAGGACACGCGCGCCAGGAACGTGATGCCGCGGCGCACCGCCCCGCCAGCCAGGCGCGGCAGCGAAGGCGGCAGCATCACCAGCGCCACCGCGGTGGCACCTGCCAGCGCAATGCGGCTGCGCCACGCCAGCACCAGGGCCAGGGCGGTCAGCAGCAGCAGCCCCAGGGCGCCGACGCTGCGCCAGCGCCCGGCACGCCGGGCCCAGCACGCGAGGGCCCCCAGCCCATAGGCGCCCAAGAAGTACGGTGCCCACACGTCCAGCGACGCGTCGAGGTTCCACACGGCCAGCGACCCCACCACCACCGCCCCCACGAGCGCCAGGGCCAGCCACCGCCGGCCGGCGGCACCCAGCCGCGAGCCCAGCGCGCCGGCCAGCGCCGCGAGGGCCGCCCAGGCCACGAAGAGCTGGAAATCCACCGCCACGTACCAGAAGCCGGCCGAGAGCGAGTCGAAGCCCAGGATGTCCTGCCACAGCAGCAGATGGGCGACGAGCTGCCAGCCTTCCGGCGCCGCGGGGATGGTGGGGTGGTCGATGAGCTGGCGCGCCACCAGCGCCGCCACGATGGCCGCCGCCACCGCCAACAGGTACGGGCGCGCCAGCCGCTGGTAACGCTGCCAGGCACGTGACGGAAGCTCCCGCCAGGCCACGCGCGGCGCCGCCGCCGGGTCGGGCCACAGCGAGGAGGCGGCCAGGAAGCCGCCAATGACCAGGAACAGCTGCACCACCAGCCTAGCCTGCCCGGCCAGCGTCTCGAACACCGCGGGCGCGAGCTCGGCCGCGGCATCACACAGCGGGCCGTACAGCGCAAAGTGGTGCCAGACGATCAGTTGCGAAGCGAGCGCACGCGCCAGGTCGATCCAGCCCGCAGGCAGGCTGATGGCGCGCGATGACACGGCCGGCACGGGCCGCGCGCCGAGGGTGGCGACCGTGCCCGCACCGGAAGACGGGGACATCAAGGGCTTGGGGGAGGCAGGCATGCGCAACGTCGGCCGGCACGGGGTTTGCCCAAGCGGCCGGCCTGAGGCTTCGTCAGGGCGCGCACCATATCACCGGGCGCGCGGAGGCCTGTTACCAAGGATTGTCCATGCACACCGCCAACGTGACGCTCAACGACCTGTTTGCCCAGCTGGGGCTGGCCAGCGACGACGAGTCCATCAAGCGCTTCGTGGCCACGCATCGCCCGCTGCCCAACGAGGTGCTGCTGCCGCACGCGCCCTTCTGGACCGAGGCGCAGGGCGAGTTCCTGCACCAGGCCTGGAAGGCCGATGCCGAATGGGTGCCGCTGATCGACACCCTGGACGCGATGCTGCGTCAGCCGGTGGAGCCACCTGCAGCGGCGTCCGAGCCCGCCGCACCTGACGCGGACTGAGGCACGGCCCTGCCGTGCCATCGCGAGAGCGCCGCAGGGGGGGCCGTGATCAGGCGGGCCCGGGCGGCAGCGGCAGCGCCGTCTCGTACTTCACCTCGCGCAGCACCACGTTCGTGCGGATGCTGGACACGCCCTTGAGCTTGAACAGCCGCTCCTGCAGGAAACGGTCGTAGGCCTTCATGTCCGGCACCACCACCTTGATGACGTAGTCGGCCTCGCCGGTGATGCTGGCGCACTCCATGATCTCGGGGCTGGTGAGCGCCAGGCGCTCGAAGTCCTCCACCGCGCCGTCGGTGTGGCGCACCAGCGAGACGTGCGCCCAGACGCAGATGGCCAGGCCCAGCTTCTCGCGGTCCATCAGCACCACCTCGCGCCGGATCACCCCGGCGCGCTCCAGCTCCTTCACGCGGCGCCACACCGGCGTGGCGGACATGCCCGCCGCCTGGGCGAGCTGCTGAACGCTCTGGCGTCCTTCTCGTTGAAGGCTGTCGATGATGCGGCGCATCACGCGGTCGAGAACAATCATTTCCCGATTTTGCCTTCCTGAGAACGCCTGAGCTCGCCGGAGGCCAAACAGGTGAACATGAGGCACGCCTCTTTTCCCCGCGCCGCGCAGAATCGCCGGACCTCTTGACCTGGGTCAGGCCACGCCATGTCCACTTCCGCCCCGCTCGCCCCCGCCCTGCGCCCTTACGCCCTGGCCGACAACCTCGCCGCCGCGCGCGGCACCGTGTTCCTCACCGGCACCCAGGCCCTCGTGCGCCTGCCACTGATGCAAAAGCGCCTGGACGAGATGGCCGGGCTGCACACCGCCGGCTTCGTCTCGGGCTACCGGGGCAGCCCGCTGGGCATGGTGGACCAGCAGATGTGGAAGGCACGCAAGTTCCTCGATGCCGCGGCCGTGCAGTTCCTGCCGGCAATCAACGAGGACCTGGCCGCCACCGCCTGCCTGGGCACGCAGCGGGTGGCGCTGGATCCGCAGCGCACCGTGGACGGCGTCTTCGCACTCTGGTACGGCAAGGGCCCCGGCGTGGACCGGGCCGGCGATGCGCTCAAGCATGGCCATGTGTACGGCTCGTCGCCCCAGGGCGGCGTGCTGGTGGTGGCCGGTGACGACCACGGCTGCGTGAGCTCGTCCATGCCGCACCAGAGCGACCTGGCCATGCAGGCCTGGAGCATGCCGGTGCTGCACCCGGCCAACGTGGCCGAGTACCTGGAGTTCGGCCTGTACGGCTGGGCGCTGTCGCGCTTCTCCGGCGCCTGGGTGGGCTTCAAGGCCATCTCCGAGGTGGTGGAAAGCGGCATGACGGTGGACCTGGACGCCATGCCGCTGGACTTCGGCCTGCCCGTGGACTGGCAGCCTCCGGCGCAGGTGGGCTCGCTGCAGGTGCGCAACGTCGACCTGCCCTCGCTCGGCCTCGAGGAGCGCCTGGCCGCCAAGCTGGACGCCGTGCGCGCGTTCGCCCGCATCAACTCGGTGGACAAGCACATCGTGTCCAGCCCGCGGGCCACGCTGGGCATCGTCACCGTGGGCAAGGCGCACTTCGACTTCATGGAGGTGCTGCGCCGTCTCGACCTGGACCCCAACGCCCTGGCCGCCGCCGGCGTGCGCGTCTACAAGGTGGGCCTGGTGTACCCGCTGGAGCCCACGCGCATGCTCGATTTCGCCCGGGGGCTGGAGGAGATCCTCGTCATCGAGGAGAAGGCCCCCGTGGTGGAGCGCCAGCTCAAGGACCTGCTCTACGGCCAGCCCATCGGCGCCGGCGGACAGCCGCCGCGTGTGGCGGGCAAGACGACGCCCGGCGGCATGCCGCTGCTGTCGGCGCTGGGCGAGTTGCGCCCCTCGCGCATCATGCCCACCGTGGCCGACTGGCTGGCGCGGCTGAACCCCGCGCTGGACCGCCGCGACCGCGTGGTCGACTTCCTCATGCCCGGCCTGCTGCACAACGAGGCCGATGGCGTGCGGCGCCAGCCCTACTTCTGCTCGGGCTGCCCGCACAACAGCAGCACCAAGGTGCCCGAGGGCTCACGCGCCCTGGCCGGCATCGGCTGCCACTTCATGGCCAGCTGGATGGAGCGCGGCACCTCCGGCCTCATCCAGATGGGCGCCGAGGGCGTGGACTGGGCCGCCCACTCGCGCTTCACCAAGGAGAAGCACGTCTTCCAGAACCTCGGCGACGGCACCTACTTCCACTCCGGCCTGCTGGCCATCCGCCAGGCCATCGCCGCGGGCACGAACATCACCTACAAGCTGCTCTACAACGACGCCGTGGCCATGACGGGTGGCCAGCCGGTGGACGGCAGCATCAGCGTGCCCGAGATCGCGCGGCAGGTGGAGGCCGAAGGCGCGAAGCGCATCGCCATCGTCTCCGACGACATCGCCAAGTACGCCGGCCACCACGGCGATTTCCCCACGGGCACCACCTTCCACGACCGCGCCGAGATGGACGCCGTGCAGCGCACGCTGCGCGAGGTGCCCG
Organism: Burkholderiales bacterium; assembly: GCA_016213265.1. Classification (GTDB taxonomy): domain Bacteria; phylum Pseudomonadota; class Gammaproteobacteria; order Burkholderiales; family Burkholderiaceae_C; genus Ideonella. The sequence goes on from JACRBA010000083.1 coordinate 14,861, forward strand.
GCGTCACCCTGCTCATCTACGACCAGACCTGCGCCGCCGAGAAGCGCCGCCGCCGCAAGAAGGGCGAGTTCCCCGATCCGCCGCAGCGTGTGTTCATCAACCAGGCGGTGTGCGAGGGCTGCGGGGATTGCGGCCAGGCCTCCAACTGCCTGTCGGTGATCCCGGTGGAAACGGACTGGGGGCGCAAGCGCCAGATCGAGCAGAGCTCCTGCAACAAGGACTACTCCTGCCTCAACGGCTTCTGCCCCAGCTTCGTGACGCTGGAAGGCGCGACGCTGAAGAAACGCGCCGGCGCCGCCTTCACCGCCGACGACCTGGCGCGCGAGATCGCCCGGGTGGGCGCCCCGGCACCGTGGGACTGGACCGGCCCCTTCGACATGCTGGTCACCGGCGTGGGCGGCACCGGCGTGGTCACCGTGGGTGCGCTCATCACCATGGCGGCCCACCTGGAGGGCAAGCAGAGCTCGGTGCTCGATTTCATGGGCTTTGCGCAGAAGGGCGGCGCCGTGCTCAGCTTCGTGCGCGTGGCGCCCACGCCCGACCTGCTCAACCAGGTGCGCATCGACACCCAGCAGGCCGACGTGCTGCTGGCCTGCGATCTGGTGGTGGGCGCCTCGGCGGATGCGCTGGGCACGGTCAAGCACGGCCGCACCGTCGTGCTGGCGAACACGCATGAGATTGCCACCGCCGCCTTCGTGCGCCAGCCCGATGCCTCGCTGCATGCGCCGGCGCTGCTGGCCAAGCTGCGCCACGCCGCGGGTGAACCCCAGGTGGCCACGCTGGACGCGCAGGCGCTGGCGCAGCGCCTGATGGGCGACACCATGCCCAGCAACATCGTGATGCTGGGTGCGGCCTTCCAGCGCGGGCTGGTGCCGGTGAGCGAGGCCGCGCTGATGCGCGCCATCGAGCTCAACGGCGTGGCGGTGGAGGCCAACAAGGTGGCCTTCGCGCTCGGGCGGCTCGCCGCCGTGGACCCGGCCGCCATCGAGCGCCTGGCGGGCGGCCCGCGGGCCGATGCCGTGGCCGACACCTTGTTCGGCTCGGGCGGCCTGGTGGAGCGGCGCGAAGCGTTCCTCACCGACTACCAGGACGCCGCCCTGGCGCGGCGCTACCGCGCGTTGGTGGACGAGGTCCATGCGCGCGAGGTGGCGCTCGGGCTGCCCGGCGGCGCCACCCCGTTGACGGAGGCGGTGGCGCGGCAGTTCGCCCGCCTGCTGGCGGTGAAGGACGAGTACGAGGTGGCGCGGCTGTACACCGATGGCCGCTTCCAGGCGGCGCTGGCCGAGCAGTTCGAGACCACGGGCACGCTGCGCTTCCACATGGCACCGCCGCTGCTCGCCCGCCGCGGCCCGGACGGCCGGCCGCGCAAGATGCGCTTCGGCCCGTGGCTGATGGGCGGCCTGCGCTGGCTGGCGCGCGCGCGCTGGCTGCGCGGCACCTGGGCCGACCCCTTCGGCCACACCGAGGAGCGCCGGATCGAGCGCCAGCTCGCCGCCGACTACGAGCAGTTGCTGCGCCAGACCCTGCTGCCGCGGTTGACCGCCGACAGCCACGCCGCGGCCGTCGCGTTGGCACGCCTGCCGGAACGCATCCGCGGCTACGGCCACGTGAAGCTGGCCAACGTGGCCACGGCGCGCGCCATGCAGGCCGAATTGCTGGGCCGCTTCGAGCGCGGCGAAGCGCCCGCCGCCGCGGCGGCGCCGGCCGAGCGCACGGTGGTGCCGATCAGCGCTCTGTAGCGCGGTGCCGATCAGCGCGCTGTGAGCGCGCCGGGCCGATCAGCGCGCTGTGAGGCCGCGGCGGGTGGCCCGCGAGGCGGCCGGGCGCCTCAGAACGGGCCGGTGCTGAGCCAGCGCTCGAGCTGGGGCTTGCGGTCGTTGCCCCAGAAGGGCTCGCCGTCGGCCACGAAGAAGGGCGCGCCGAAGACGCCAGCGGCAATGGCCTCGTCGTTGGCGCGCTTGAGCCGGGCCTTCCACACCGGGTCGTTCCAGGCCGCTTCGGCGGCGCCGGCATCCAGCCCGGCTTCGGCCGCCAGGGCCTTGAGCGCGGCGGGGTCATGCAAGGCCGCGCCGCGGGTGAAGTAGGCGCGGAAAGCGGCCCGCGCCCAGGCGGCGGCGGCATCCCCACCCACCGTGTCGTGCTGCCACCAGAACACCCGCGCAGCGTTCTGCGTGGGAATGGGGAACTCCGCCGGCTGCACGTAGGGCACCCGCTCCAGGCGCGCCGAGCGGGCGAAATCGCGCAGCGAATACTCGCGCTTGATCGGGTACGAGACCGGGCTCTTGAGCTCGGCCGCCGCGAAGGTGACGCCCAGCAGGATGGCGTGGCGGCGCACCGTGCGGCCGTGGCGCGCCGCCAGCGCATCCACCCACTCGTTGGCGATATACGAGTACGGCGAGGAGAAGTCGAACCAGAAGTCGATGGGGGCCTTCATCGGCCGGACGATACGACGAAATCGCACCGGCAGGCCGGGGCCGACCAGACATGCGCGCGCCCTGGCCACCTTGATGCTTGTCATGCCCTTTGGGCGCCGCCCGCCTAGCATGCCGCGCATGTCCGTTGTCGCCGAAGCGCTGCTCGTGGCCCTGGCCGTGGCCCTGGCGCTGCTGGCGCGCCCCTGGCGCGCCCTGGCCGGGGGGCCGCTGCCCTGGCCGTGGCTGGCCTGGTGGGCCGTGATGCCCATGTTGTGGAGTGCCGACTCGCTGGCCCGCGTGCCCATGGCGCAGCCGCTGTCGGGCGCCTGCCTGCTGCTGTGCATGGCCGGCTGGCCGCTGGCGGTGCTGTCGCTGCTGCCCGTGGCGCTGATCGCCGGCTGGCTGGGTGAGCTGCCCTGGGCGGTCGCGCTGTCGCGCCTGGTGTGGCTGGGCATCGTGCCGGCCACGCTGGCGCTGGGCCTGGGGGCCGCCGTGCGGCGCTGGCTGCCGCACCACCTGTTCGTCTACATCCTCGGCCGCGGGTTCTTCGCCAGCCTGCTGGCCCTGGCCCTGGCCGGCTGGGCCCAGATGGCCTGGCACGGCGTGCCCGCGGGCATGCTGGCCGGCGACCTGGCCGTGGGGCGCTGGCTGGCCGCCTGGGGCGACGCCTTTCTCTCGGGCATGGTCGTGGCCATCTTCGTGGCCCTGCGGCCGCAGTGGCTGGCCACCTATTCCGACCGGCTGTATCTGCCTCGCCGCTGAGCGCCAGCGGGGCGCGGCCAGGGCTGCGAAAATCGGCACGTCGACGCCCGCGTCGGCCTCGCCCATTTCCGCTGCAGTCGCCCGCCCACGGCGCTTTTTCATGACGCCCGCCGACGACCCTTCCGCGGACCATTTCGCCTCACTGTTCGAGTTCCTGCCCATCGGCGCCTACCGGGCCTGCCCCGACCGCCGGCTGGTGCGGGCCAACCCCGCCCTGGTGCGCATGAACGGCTGCGCCAGCGAAGCGGAGCTGCTGGCCCTGGTGAGCGACCACTGGTATGTGGAGCCGGGCCGGCGGGCGCTGTTCGGCGAACGCCTGGCCCGCGACGGCCGGGTCGACCATTTCGTCAGCGAGGTCACTGCACACGCCACGGGCCAGCGGCTGTGGGTGAGCGAGTGCGCCCACGCGGTGCGCAGCGCCGACGGCACGCTGCTGTACTACGAAGGCACGGTGGAGGACATCACCGCCCGCGTGCATGCCGAGCACGCCTTGCAGCGCAGCCGCGAGCGCGACGCGATGTGGAAGCTCGCCCTGGAAGCCACCGGCGATGGCGTGTGGGACTGGTACGTGCAGAGCGGACACGAGCTGTACTCGCCGCGCCTGCTGCAGATGTACGGCTTCGCCGAAGGCGAACTGGCCGACGTGGCGCTGGAGCTCGACAGCCGCACCCACCCCGATGACCTCGACGAGATGCGACGTGCGCGCGACGCGCATTTCGCCGGCCTGACGCCGGCGTACGTGAACGAGCACCGCATCCGCTGCAAGGACGGGCGCTGGAAGTGGGTGCTCTCGCGCGGCATGGTGATCGCGCGCGACGCCCAGGGGCGCCCGCTGCGCATGATCGGCACCCACACCGACATCAGCGAGCGCAAGCAGGCCGAGGCCCTGCGCGGCGAGCGCGACCGCGCCGAGGCGGCCAGCCGCGCGAAGACGCACTTCCTCTCGCGGGTGAGCCACGAGCTGCGCACGCCCCTGAACGCCATCCTGGGCTTCGCGCAGCTGCTGGACATGGACCCCTCGCTGCCGCCGCGCCAGCACGCCTGGGTGGCCGCCATCCTGCGCAGCGGGCAGCATCTGCTGTCGCTGGTGGACGACGTGCTGGACCTGTCCAGCGCCCAGACCGGCCAGCTGCGGGTGGAGACCGCCTCGGTGGACCTCGTGCGGGCCGCCGAGGAAGGCTGGTCCATGGTGGCGGCGCGCGCCGCCCAGTCCGACGTGCGGCTGGACGATCGGCTGGACCGCAGCCGGCCGTGGGTGGTGCTCGCCGACCCCAAACGCGTGCGCCAGGTGCTCAGCAACCTGCTGTCCAATGCGGTGAAGTACAACCGCCCGGGCGGCCGGGTGGGGCTGCGCATCGAGGCGCGAGGCACGGGCTGGTTGGCGCTGGCGGTGGAGGACTCGGGCCCCGGCCTGGACGAGGCCCAGCTGGCGCGGCTGTTCACGCCCTTCGACCGCCTGGGCGCGCAGCGCGGCGTGGTGGAAGGCACGGGCCTGGGCCTGTCGCTGTGCCGTCAGCTCGCCGAGGCCATGGGTGGCCACATCGAGGTGCGCAGCCAGCCGGGCGCCGGCTCCTGTTTCACCCTCGTGCTGCCGGCCCGGACCTGAGCCGCCCGGGCCAGCGCCGGGCCGCATCGGGCGCCAGCCACGCCAGGCTGACGGGCGGAAAGTACTCCGCCACGCGCAGGCCCTGGCCGCCGCGCCAGAACACCGAGTCGCGCGGCCACCACCCCCCGGCCGGGGCCGGGCCACTCGCACACCGGGCCCAGGCTCGTCGCACGGCGATCGCCTCCGGGTGGGCGCCGGGCAGCCAGGCGACGGCCAGCGGCGTGCGGCGCACGTCCCGCCGCGAGAACAGCAGCTCGGCCAGCGGCCGCTGGCCCAGGCCGTGGATCGCCCGCCAGGTGCCACGCGCGGCGCGCGCCGAGGTGGCCGAACGCGCAAAGACGCAGGGCCGGCCGCCGGCATGCAGCAGCACCTCCCGCACCACCAGCGCGGCGTTCGCGGGCAGGCCCAGCGCCGCCGTTTCGCCCGGCCAAGCCGAGGCCCGCCCCTGGGCGCGCAGGTGCACGCGAACCGGCGGCGCCGCCCGGGCGAGGCGGGCGGACAGCGAACCCGGCGCCACCAGCCAGCGGGCCATGGCGGCGCGGGCCGGCCGCGCCGATGTCACGGAGTCCGCCAAGTCCCTCAGGCCAGTGCGCGGCCGATGAGGATCTTCTGTACTTCGGAGGTGCCCTCGTAGATCTGGCACACCCGCACATCGCGGTAGATGCGCTCCACCGGGAAGTCGCTCACGTAACCGTAGCCGCCGTGCACCTGGATGGCCATGGAGCACACCCGCTCGGCCATCTCACTGGCGAACAGCTTGGCCATGGCGGCTTCCTTGAGGCAGGGCTGGCCGGCGTCCTTGAGGCTGGCCGCATGCCAGATGAGCTGGCGTGCGGCTTCGATCTGCGTGGCCATGTCGGCCAGCTTGTGCTGCACCGCCTGGTGCTCGAAGATGGGCTGGCCGAAGGCCACGCGCTCCTTCGCGTAGCGCAGCGCCGCCTCGAACGCCGCGCGCGCCATGCCCACGCTCTGGCTGGCGATGCCGATGCGCCCGCCTTCGAGGCCGGACAGCGCGATCTTCAGGCCCTGGCCCTCTTCGCCCAGGCGGTTGGCCGCCGGCACGCGGCAGTTCTCGAACAGGATCTGGGCGGTGTCCGAGCTGTGCTGGCCCATCTTGTCCTCGATGCGGGCCACGGTGTAGCCCGGCGTGGCGGTGGGCACGAGGAAGGCGCTGATGCCCTTCTTGCCGGCCGCCTTGTCGGTGACGGCCATCACGATGGCCACGTCGCCGTGCTTGCCGCTGGTGATGAACTGCTTGACGCCGTTGAGCACGTAGTCGTCGCCGTCACGGACCGCCGTGGTGCGCAGGCCGCCCGCCTCCGAGCCCACGTGCGGCTCGGTCAGGCAGAAGGCGCCCAGCATCTCGCCGCGCGCCAGGGGCTTGAGGAAGCGCTGCTTCTGGTCCTCGTTGCCGAAGGCCATGAGGATGGAGCACACGGGGCAGTTGTTGACGCTCACCACGGTGGACGTGCCGCCATCGCCGGCAGCGATCTCCTCGAGGATGAGCGCGAGCGCCAGGTAGTCCAGCCCCGCGCCGTCGTACTCGGGCGGCACGGCCACGCCGTAGCAGCCGAGGCCGGCCAGGCCCTTGAGCTCGGCCGCCGGGAAGTGGTGCTCCTTGTCCCAGCGGGCCGCGTTCGGCGCGATGGCGTCCTGCACATAGGCGCGCACGGCGTCCTGCACGGCGCGATGGTCTTCGCTCAACAGCATGGGTGTCTTCTCAGGAGTGGGTCACCACGCCAGCGGCTGGCCGTCGTGGTTGAGGAATGCGCCGTTGTCGGCGGGGGTGAGGCGGGCGAGCGTGGCGCGCAGGTCGCGCGCGCTGTCGTCCACCTCCAGGTCGGCGTCGGCGCCGCCCATGTCGGTGCGCACCCAGCCGGGGTGCAGGGCCACGCAGATCGCCTGGCCGGCCAGGCCGAGCGAGGCGTCCTTCAGCACGGAGTTCAGTGCGGCCTTCGAGGCGCGGTAGAGCCAGCCGGAGGGGTTGCTGCGCAGGCCGAGGGAGGCCATGCGCGAGGAGATCACGGCCAGGCGCGCGCCCGGGGCCAGCGCATCGGCCAGCTGGGGGATGACGCGCATGGGCCCCAGCACGTTGGTGTGCATGACCTGGTCGAAGTCGTCCTGGGTGGGCGTCTGCAGGCCGCTGGTCTGCGGGCCATAGACGCCCGCATTGACGACCACGGTGTCGAAGGCCTCGCCGTCGATCTGCCAGGCCAGGCCGGAGGCGCTCGCTGCGTCGGCCACGTCCAGCTTCAGCACGCGGGCTCCCTCGGCCCGCAGCGCCGCCAGCCCGGCGTCGCTGCGGGCAGTGGCGAACACGCGGGCGCCCTCGGCCAGGTACTGGCGCGCGAGTGCCAGGCCGATGCCGCGCGAGGCGCCGATGATGAGCACGGTGGATGTCGTCATGTCATTTCGCCTCCGCCTGGGCCAGGCGGGCGGCCAGCCCCAGGAACAGCAGTCCGCCGGCCGCGTTCAACGCGCGCGCCAGCCGCGGCGAGCCGCCGAGCCGGCGCAGTGCCGCCGTCACGGCCACCAGCGCAAGCAGGAACACGAGCCCCTGCACGATGGCCCAGGCGCCGAGCGCCAGGAAGGCCAGCGTCTTGTGCGGTGCATCGGGCGCGATGAACTGCGGCAGGAAGGCCAGGAAGAACAGCGCCACCTTGGGGTTGAGCACGTTGGTCAGCAGGCCCTGGCGGAACACCGCGCCCAGCGGGGCGGGCGCCGCCGCGGCCGTCGAGGCACCGGCGGCACCATGCCAGGCCTGACGCAGCATGCCCACGCCGAGCCACACGAGGTAGGCCGCGCCGGCCCACTTGACCACGGCGAACGCCCAGGCCGACACGGCCATCAGCGCCGCCAGACCGAAGGCCGCCGCCAGCGTGTGCACCACGCAGCCGGCGCACACCCCCAGCGAGGCCGCCACGCCGGCACGCCAGCCGCCTGTGAGCGTGCGGCTGGCGGTGTAGAGCATGTCCACGCCCGGCGTGGCGTTCAGCAGGAACACCGCCAGCGTGAACAGGGCCAGGTCGTGGATGCCGAGCGACTCGCCCATGGCTGCGCGATCAGAGCATCTCGACGGTGAGCGCGGTGGCTTCGCCGCCACCGATGCACAGCGCCGCGCAGCCGCGCTTCAGGCCACGCTTCTTCAGCGCACCCAGCAGCGTCACCACGATGCGCGCGCCGGAGGCCCCGATGGGGTGGCCGAGCGCACAGGCGCCGCCGTGCACATTGACGATCTCGTGCGGCAGCTTGTACTCCGCCATGGCCGCCATGGTGACCGCGGCGAAGGCCTCGTTGACCTCCCACAGGTCCACCTGGCCGGCCTGCCAGCCCGCCTTCTTCAGCGCCTTGTCGATGGCGCCCACCGGGGCGGTGGAGAACCACTCCGGCGCCTGCGCATGCACCGCGTGCGAGACGATGCGGGCGATCGGCTTCGCGCCCATGCGCTCGGCGGTCGACGCGCGCATCAGCACCAGCGCGGCCGCGCCGTCGGAGATGCTGGACGCATTGGCGGCGGTGATGGTGCCGTCCTTCTTGAAGGCCGGCTTCAGGCCGGGGATCTTGTCGAGCTTGGCCTTGAAGGGCTGCTCGTCGTGCCTGACCACCACGTCACCGGCCTTGCCGGGCAGCGTGACCGGCGCGACCTCCCAGTCGAAACTGCCGTCCTCGTTGGCCTGCTTGGCGCGGGTGGTGGAGGCGATGGCGAACTCGTCCTGTGCCTCGCGGCTGAACTGGTACTTGGCCACGCAGGCCTCGGCGAACACGCCCATGGCCTTGCCGCGCTCGTAGGCGTCCTCCAGGCCGTCCATGGCCATGTGGTCGAACAGCTGCGCGGCGCCGTACTTCACGCCCTTGCGGGCGAACATCAGGTGCGGCGCGTTGGTCATGCTCTCCATGCCGCCGGCCACCATCACCTCGGCCGAGCCGGCCGCCAGCATGTCATGGGCGAACATCATGGCGCGCATGCCCGAGCCGCACATCTTGCTGAGGGTGACGGCGCCGGTGGCGTCCGGCAGGCCGGCGCGGCGCATGGCCTGGCGGGCGGGCGCCTGGCCCTGGCCGGCCATCAGGCAGTTGCCCATCAGCACCTCGGCGATGGCGTCGGCGGGCACGCCGGCCCGCTCGACGGCCGCCTTGATCGCCACGCCGCCCAGTTCCCAGGCGGCGAGCGAGGAGAAGTCGCCGAGCAGGCCACCGATGGGCGTGCGGGCAGCCGAAACGATGACGATGGGGTCTTGGGTGGACATGGCAGTTCTCCTGGTCAGGTCGAAAGGGCAGCCGCTGCGCGCTGCGCGGCGAAGCGGCGTTCGGGGTCGTAGGGAAACACGTCGTGCACGTGGCCGGCCTGGATGCGCGCCTTGTGCGCCTGCCAGAAGCCGGCGTCCAGCAGGTCGGCGTGGTGCTTCATGAAGATCTCGCGCACCTGCGGGTTGCCCAGCAGGAAGGGGCCGAAGGTCTCGGGGAAGACGTCGTGGCGGCCCACCGCGTACCAGATCTCGCCGGACATCTCGTCCTCTTCGTTGCGCGGGGGCGGCACCCGGCGGAAGTTGCAATCGGTGATGTACTCGATCTCGTCGTAGTCATAGAACACCACCTTGCCGTGGCGGGTGATGCCGAAGTTCTTCCACAGCATGTCGCCGGGGAAGATGTTCGCGGCCACGAGGTCCTTGATCGCGTTGCCGTACTCGATCACCGCATGCTCCATCTGCGTTGGCGTGGCATCGGCCAGGAAGATGTTCAGCGGGATCATGCGCCGCTCGATGTACACGTGCTGGATGATGACCTCGGTCTGGCCGTCGCCGTCGCGGTCGGAGATCTCCAGCAGGCTGGGGCAGTACTTGCGCAGCTCCTCGATCAGCTCGTCCTCGAAGCGCGAACGCGGGAAGGCCACGTTGCTGAACTCCAGCGTGTCGGCCATGCGGCCCACGCGGTCGTGCTGCTTCACCAACAGGTACTTGCCCTGGATCTGCTCGCGCGTGGTGTCCTTCTGCGGCGGGTAGTAGTCCTTGATGACCTTGAAGACGAACGGGAAGCTCGGCAGGTCGAACACCAGCATCACCATGCCCTTGATGCCTGGCGCGATGCGGAACTTGTCCGAGCTGTGCCGCAGGTGGTGCAGGAAGTCGCGGTAGAAGATGTTCTTGCCCTGCTTGTGCAGGCCGATCGCGTTGTACAGCTCCCAGCGCGGCTTGCGCGGCATCATGGACCGCAGGAACTGCACGAAGGCCGAGGGCACCTCCATGTCCACCATGAAGTAGGCCCGCGCGAAGCTGAACAGCAGCAGCAGGTCGTCCTCGCCGAACAGCGCTGTGTCGACCGTGAGCCGGCCGTGCTCGTCGTGCAGGATCGGCAGGGCAAATGGCAGCTCGGTGAAGCCGTTGACCACCTTGCCCACCGCGTAGGCACCCTTGTTGCGATAGAACAGGCTGGACAGCACCTGGAGCTGGAAGTTCGCCCGCGGGCGGAAGTCCTCGCCCAGGCGATTCATCATCTCGCGGTGCACGCAGTCGATGTCGCGCTCGAGGTCGTCCCAGGCCCGCTCGAGCTGGAAGTTGTTGACCATGCGCAGCAGCTCGTCGCGCAGGCTCTCGCGGGTGGGGTAGTAGCAGCGGTAGGTGGGCGCCGCGGCCGGCTCGTCGTTCTCGATGTACTCGGTGGAGATCGCCGGGCGGACGAAGATGAAGTCGTTGTGGAAGTAGCTGCGGTGCAGGATCTTCGTCGTCACCGAGTTGAAGAAGGTCTCGGCCAGTTCGGGCTGGTGGTGGTTGGTCAGCAGGCCGATGTAGTGCAGCTTGACCTGCTGCCACACGTCCATGGGCAAGGCACCGGCCGAGAACTCCGCCTGCAGCCGCTCGGCGTTCTCCTCCACGCGGCGGTCGTAGAACTCGATGCGCTCACGTTGCGCACGCTGCTGCCCGAGCCAGTCGGCCTGCTCGAAGCGCTGCTTCGCCTTGCGGCTCGACTCGCGGAACAGGCGGTAGTGCTTGTTGAAGCCATCCAGCATCGTGCGCGCGATGTCGAACGCGCGGCTGTCGGTGAGCTGCTGGGGAAACAGGGTGCCCGGCATGGCGGCCTCGCAGGGTGACGCTCAGGTGGCGGCGTAGCGGCGGTGGATGCCGGCCAGTGCGGCCTCGTAGGCCGGGTCGACGTCCGCCGGGCCGCCCACCGTCATGTTCAGGTCGTTGAGCAGCCCGTTGTGCAGACCGTACACCCAGCCGTGCACCACGACGGACTGGCCCCGCGTCCAGGCGTCCTGCACCGCGGTGGTGGTGCACACGTTGCGCGCCTGGTGCAGCACGTTGAGCTCCACGAGCGCATCCACCTGCCGCTCCGCCGGCACGGTGTCCAGCCATTCACGGTGCTGTTGCCGCACGTCCTGCACGTGGCGCAGCCAGTTGTCGACCAGGCCCAGGCGCAGGCCGTGCAGTGCAGCCTTCACTCCGCCGCAGTTCGAGTGGCCCACCACGATGATGTGCTGCACCTTCAGCCCGTCCACGGCGAACTGGATCACCGACAGGGCGTTGAGGTCGGAGTGCACCAGCACGTTGGCCACGTTGCGGTGCACGAACAGCTCGCCGGGCAGCAGCCCCACCAGCTCGTTGGCGGGCACGCGGCTGTCGGCGCAGCCGATCCACAGGTACTGCGGCGTCTGCTGCTGCAGCAGGCGGCTGAAGAAGCCGGGCTCGCGGGCCTCGGTGGATTCCGCCCAGCGGCGGTTGTTGTTGAACAGTTCGTCGAGGTCGTTGGTCATGGGCGCTCGGCGTGGCAGCGGCAGGGCCGGCCAGTGTACGGATCGGGCGTTCCCGCGCGGCGGGACAGGCTGACGGGTTGACGTTTACGTAAACGTCAATCATACCGGCTGCTCCCCCACGCTCAGGGGATGGGGGCGGCCTGGGGAGGTGGCCACACTGGCCGCGCTGTACCGAGACCAACCATTCCATCAACTCCTGTGGAGTCCCCCATGAAGCCTCGTGTCCTCATCGCCTCCGTGCTGGCCCTCTCCTGCGCCGCTGCCGTGGCCGCCCCCGATAAGTTCAACCGCACCGATCTCGGCAGCGACTGGACCATGGTCAGCGGCTCGCTGTGGATCACCGACAACCAGCTGGCCGGCGACATGATGGCGCTCGGCACCTTCGCCCCCTCGGCCAACAAGAACGCCGGCTCGGTGCTGGTGCAGCTCAACGGCGTCGACACCCAGTACGGTGCCGTGACCATCGGCGACGCCGCCAGCGGCATGAACGCCTTCATCAAGATCCAGACGCAGGACGGCACGGGCAACTTCTCGCACGGCGCGTTCTACGTGGGCAACAACGGCGGCGGCGCGTTCTTCTCGCTCGACGGCCTGCCCGCCTCGTCCAGCGCACGCCTGACCGCCCGCGTCAACGGCACGATCGCCACCATGGAGATCGACACCAACAACGACGGCACGCCCGAAGCCACGTACAGCTACGACTACGGCATGACCTTCGCCAATGGCGTGGGCCTGGGCACCTATGGTGCGGTGACCCTGGACAACCTGAAGACCCGCACCCTGGGCGCGCCCACCCAGCGGATCGCGGCGCCGCGCCTGGGCGGCGAGGCGGACATGTCTCGCTGATCGGCCCCGGGGCGCTCAGGCGCCCCGAGCCCTGCCTCGGCCGCCTGCGGGCGACTTTTTCGTGGCCGGCGCGCGGGCAGCGCGGGCCGCACCGGCGCCGATGAGGGCGCGGCAACGCGCCTCGTGCTGCGAGATCTCCGCCAGGGTCACCTGGATGTCGTCGAGCTGCTGCTCCAGCTGGCGCCGGTGCTCGGCCAGCACGCCGAGGAACGCCTCGAGTTGCGGCCGTTCGTCGCTGCCAGACTCGTACATGTCCACCAGCTGCTTCACTTCCTGCAGCGACAGGCCCAGCCGCTTGCCGCGCAGGGTGAGCTTCAGGCGCGTGCGGTCACGGTGGGTGTAGACCCGCTGGCGCCCGGCACGGGCCGGCTCCAGCAGCCCCACGTCCTCGTAGAACCGGATCGCGCGGGGCGTGATGTCGAACTCCTGCGCCAGCTCGGTGATGGTGAAGGTGGGCGCGCCCTGCTCCGGCGCGGCGGAGCCCGTCTTCGGGCGGGCGGATGCACTCATGGTTAGACTGACGTTAACGTAAACGTCAGTCTACGCGACCGCATGAGCAACCCCCAAGAGAGCCGCCTGCACTATCCGTTGGGCGAGCGCCTGCCGGCGCCCGGCGAGGTGATCGAGGTGGCCCCCGGCATCCGCTGGGTGCGCACCGGCCTGCCCTTCGCCCTGGACCACATCAACCTGTGGCTACTGCGCGACCGCGACGCGGACGGCCGCGAGGGCTGGGCCGTGGTGGACTGTGGCATCGCGGCCGACGCGACCCGCCAGGCCTGGGAACAGGTGTTCGCCACCGGGCTGGACGGCCTGCCGGTGCTGCGGGTGATCGTCACCCACATGCACCCCGACCACATCGGCCTGGCCGACTGGCTGTGCGAGCGCTGGAGCACGCCGGACCGGCCCTGCCGGTTGTGGATCAGCGCCACCGACTGGAACGCCGCCCGGCTGGCCAGCCAGCAGACCACGGGATTCGGCGGCGACGCGGCGGCGCGCTTCTTCGCGCACCACGGCCTGACCGATCCGCAGGCACTGGAGAAGGTGCGCGCCCGGCGCGGCTACTACGCCTCCATGGTGCCCACCGTGCCGGCCGCGTTCCGCCGCCTGATGGACGGGCAGACACTGCGCATCGGCGAGCACGACTGGCAGGCGCTGGTGGGCCACGGGCACGCGCCCGAGCACATCTCGCTGCACAGCGCCCCGGCCGGGGTGCTGATCTCGGGCGACATGGTGCTGCCGCGCATCTCCACCAACGTGAGCGTGATCGACCTGGAGCCCGAGGCCGACCCGCTGCCGCTGTACCTGGCCTCGCTGGAGCGCCTGCGCGCGCTGCCGGCCGACACGCTCGTGCTGCCTTCGCACGGCCGCCCGTTCACCGGCCTGCACGAGCGCATCGACCAGCTGGTCGCGCACCACGACGAGCGCCTCGGCGAGGCCTGGGCGGCGTGTGCCGACCGCCCGTGCAGCGCGGCCGACCTGCTGCCGGTGCTGTTCCGCCGGCCGCTGGACCTGCACCAGACCACCTTCGCCATGGGTGAGGCCATCGCCCACCTGCACGCACTGCAGAGCGCCGGACGGGTGCGCCCGGTGGCGGGCAGCGACGGGGTTCTGCGGTTCACCGCCGCCGCGGCCGCCTGAGGGCGGGGCGGCAAAGAAATGGGGCCGGCGGGTGAACCCGGCCGGCCCCTCAGGACTTTGGGCCTGGCCGATCTCCCTGGCCGGGCTCCCTCGCGTGAACGGTGATGACAGCGATTGGCCGGCACTGTGCCCGCGCCGGGCCCGCCCCGCCATCCCCCTTTGGGGGGGAAATGGTTCAGCCGAACACCGGCAAGACCGGGTCGCGCAGCAGCGCCTTGCGGTCGTCCAGGTCGGGAATCACCGAGCGCACCACCTCCCAGAACGCCGGGCTGTGGTTCATCTCGCGCAGGTGGGCCAGCTCGTGCGCCACCACGTAGTCGATCACCGGCAGGCCGAAGTGGACCAGCCGCCAGTTGAGGTGGATCACGCCGCCGGCCGTCGCGCTGCCCCAACGCGTCTGCGCCGAGCTCAGGCGCAGGCGCGCGACGCGCACGCCCAGCCGGGGCGCGAAGTGGGCGCAGCGCTCCTCGAAGATGCGCCGCGCCTGCCGTTGCAGCCAGCTCTGCACCACGTCGCGGATCTGGGCCGGCTCGGCTGTCTGCGGCAGGCCGATGTGCAGCGTGAGCCGGGGCACGCCCGGCAGCGACTGGGCATCGGTGTTGAGCACGGCGCCGGCCACCCGCGGATCCAGCACCAGGATCACCGTCTCGCCCAGGAAGGGCAGGCTGGCACCGTCGCCCCACTCGACCCGGGCCGCCTCGACGCGCCGCTGGCGCTCCTGCTGCTCGCCGAGCTTGCGCAGGATCCAGTCGGCCTTGCCGCGCAGCGCCGTCTCGATCTCGCCCACGCCCACCCAGCGCGGCGCGCTCACCGCCAGGCCCTCGGGGCCCACCAGGAAGCCGATGGAGCGGCGCCGGGACCGGCGCAGCAGGTAGCCCACCCGGCAATCGCCGAGCACGATCTCACGGTCGGCGCGCGGATGGCGGTGCACCAGCGGCGCCGTGTGCACGCCGCGGCGGCCGGGGGCTGGGGCGACGACGGGGGGTTGAGGCGCGGTGGGCGGCGTCAGGGGGCGGCCCGCGCCGGCTGCCGGTGGGCAGGCGCGCAGGTCGGGCGCGTGAGCCGGTGAGGCGTCAGCATCAGCGGCGGCGGCGGTCGGCGGCACGTCGAACAGCGAGAGCTGTTCGGGCGATGCTGCAGGGGCCCGGCGCGACATGAGCGCGCATTGTAGGAGCGCAGACGGCCTGCGGCGCGTGCCGGCAGCGCATCTCAGCCGCGGTAGGCCTCGGGGTCCAGCCGGCGCATCTCGGCCTCGATCCAGGCCTCGACCTCGCGCATGAGTTCATCGGGCTCGCGCCCGACGCTCGGAATCGGCCGTCCGATGGAGATGTCGATCACCCCGGGCCGCAGCAGAAAACTCTTGCGCGGCCAGCACCGGGCAGACGTGACGGCGATCGGCACGATGGGCCGGCCGCAGGTGACGGCCAGCCGGGAGGCGCCGGCCTTGTACACGCCCTGCTCGCCGCGGGCCGTGCGGGTGCCCTCCGGGAACATGATCACCCAGTTGCCCGCGTCCATGTGCCGCTTGCCCTGCTCGGCCACCTTGGACCAGGCCTGCGCCCGCTTGCTGCGGTCGATGTGGATCATGTCCAGGCTGCCGATCGCCCAGCCGAAGAACGGAATCCACAGCAGCTCGCGCTTGAACACGTAGCACAGCGGATGGGCCATCAGCGCCGGGTAGGCGAAGGTCTCCCAGGTGGACTGGTGCTTGGAGGCGAGCACCACCCCGGCGGTGGCGTCCGACGCGGGAGGCAGGTGCTCCATGCCCTGGATGCGGTGGCGCACCCCGCAGATCACACGCGCGCCGTGGATGGCGGTGGCCAGCCAGGCCGCGCACACCCAGTACAGCCGCGTGCCGCGCACCACCGGCGAGATGAGCACCACCACGGTGGCCCAGGGCACCACGGTGACCGCCATCCAGAGAAAGAACAGCGCCGAGCGAAGGATCCAGCCGAGTCGTTGCATGGAAAAGGGGGTCAGACGGCGATGCGGTTCGCCGAGTCCTGCTGCAGCAGGTGCGCGGCGAACGCCGCGAGGTCGTCGTGCACCCGCATGCCGGGCACCTCGTCCACCCACTGGGCGAGCTCGGCGTCGGACGCCAGGGCGGCCCGCCCGGTGCGCACGAGGTGCGGCGGGCAGCCGGCCGCGTGCGCGGCCTGCAGGTCGCGCAGCGTGTCGGCCACCATGGGCACGTCAGGGAGGTCGAGGCCGTAGCGACGGGCCACGTCGCGCATCATGCCGGGCAGCGGCTTGCGGCATTCGCAGCGGTCCTCGGGCGTGTGCGGGCAGAAGAACACCGCGTCCAGGCGCCCGCCCTTGGCAGCGAGCATCTTCATCATGTGCAGGTGGATGGCATTGACCGAGGCCATGTCGATCATGCCGCGGCCGATGCCGGACTGGTTGGTCGCCAGCACCACGTGCCAGCCCGCATGGTTCAACCGCGCCACCGCCTCCAGGGCGCCCGGCAGCGGCTCCCACTCCGATGGCTCCTTGACATGGTCCTCACGGAAGCGGTTGAGGATGCCATCGCGCCCGATGATGACGAGCTTGGGGGCCTGCATGGTGCGGGGCATGTGACGCTGCGGCAACGGGGTCTCAGGACGCCAGGCGGGACAGGTCGGCCACGCGGTTCATGGCGGCGTGCAGGCGGCCCAGCAGGGCCTGCCGGTTGGCCCGCAAGGCCGCGTCGTCGGCGTTCACCATCACATGGTCGAAGAAGGCATCCACCGGCGCCTTCAGCGCGGCCAGCTGCTGCAGCGAGGCCGCGTACTCGCCCTGCTCGAACAGGCGGTCGGCCGCCGGTTGCACGCGCGCCAGCGCCTCGGCCAGCGCCTGCTCGGCCGGCTCGCGCAGCAGCGCGGCATCCAGCACCGTGGGGCGATCGCCCTCGATCTTCTTCAGGATGTTGCCCACCCGCTTGTTGGCCGCCGCCAGCGACGCGGCCTCGGGCAGGGCGGCGAAAGCGCGCACCGCGTCCAGGCGCTGGCGCACGTCGGCCAGGCGC
This sequence comes from Burkholderiales bacterium, assembly GCA_016213265.1. Taxonomy (GTDB): domain Bacteria; phylum Pseudomonadota; class Gammaproteobacteria; order Burkholderiales; family Burkholderiaceae_C; genus Ideonella. The sequence goes on from JACRBA010000083.1 coordinate 31,882, forward strand.
TGCGGCGCGAGCGCGAGCACCGCGTCCACCTCCTGCGCGCTGTACCCCTGCTCACGCAGCTGGCCGCCCAGGCGCTCGGCGAAGAAGGTCTGCAGCGCGGCGCGCGGGTCCTGGATGAGCGGCCCGAAGGCGGACACGGCCGCGGCGATCAGCGCGTCCAGCGACAGCGGCAGCTGGCGCTCCACCAGCATGCGGATGACGCCCAGCGCATGGCGGCGCAGGGCGAAGGGGTCCTTGTCGCCCGTGGGCAGCTGGCCGATGCCGAACAGGCCCACCAGCGTCTCCACCTTGTCGGCCAGGGCCAGCACCAGCGCCACCTCGTTGCGCGGCAGCTCGTCGCCGGCGAAGCGGGGCTTGTAGTGGTCTTCCACCGCGATGGCGACCGCCTCGGTCTCGCCGTCGTGGCGGGCGTAGTAGCCGCCCATGATGCCCTGCAGCTCGGGGAACTCGCCCACCATGTCGGTGAGCAGGTCGGCCTTGGCCAGCAGGGCAGCGCGGTCGGCCTGGCGCACCAGCGCTTCGCCGCCATGGGCCTCGCCCAGCATGCCGGCGATGGCACGGGCGATCGCCGAGACGCGCTCGACCCGGTCGCCCTGGCTGCCGAGCTTGCCGTGGTAGACCACCTTGGACAGACCCGGCACACGCGACTCCAGCGGCCGCTTGCGGTCCTGGTCGAAGAAGAACTTGGCGTCGGCCAGGCGCGGGCGCACCACGCGCTCGTTGCCGCCCACCACCGCGGACGCATCCGCCGGCCGGATGTTGCTCACGACGAGGAAGCGCTCGGTCAGCCGGCCCTGGGCGTCCAGCAGCGGGAAGTACTTCTGGTTGGCCTTCATCGTGAGGATGAGGCACTCCTGCGGTACGTCGAGGAACTCGCGCTCGAAGCGGCAGGTCAGCACATGCGGGCGCTCGACGAGCGCCGTCACTTCGTCCAGCAGCGCGGCGTCGTCGATGGGCGTGAGGCCCACGGCCGCGGCCGCGGCCTGCAGCTGGCGGGCGATCTCGGCGCGACGCTCGGCGAAACCGGCGATGACGGCGCCCTGCTCCACCATCTGGGCGGCATAGCTGTCGGCCGTCTCGATGGCGATCTCCGGCTGCAGCGCCTCGAAGCGGTGGCCCACGGTGTGGCGGCCGGCCGCCAGGCCGAGGGCGGTGACGGGCACCACCTCGGCGCCGTGCAGCGCCACCAGCCGATGGGCCGGGCGCACGAACTTCACATCCGTCCAGCCGTCTTCCAGCTGGTAGGTCATCACCTTGGGAATCGGGAGCTTCGCGAGCGCCTCCTCGAGCGCCTTCTGCAGGCCATCGGCGAGCGTGGCGCCGGGCACGGTGCTGTCCAGGAACAGGGCCTCGGCCTTGCCGTCGGGCGCGCGCTTGAGCTGCGGCACCACCGAGGCATCCGCGCCCAGTGCAGCCAGCTTCTTCAGCAAGGCGGGCGTGGGGCTGCCATCGGCAGCGAGCGCCACGGCCACCGGCATGAGCTTCTGCTGCACGGCGCGGTCGGCGGCCTTGTCGGCCACTGCGGCCAGGTGCACACCCAGGCGACGCGGGGAGGCATAGGCCTGCACCGCCGTGCCGGCCGCCACCAGGCCCTGGGCCTGCAGGCTGGCGGACAAGGTGGTGGCGAAGGCATCGCCCAGCTTCTTCAGCGCTTTGGGCGGCAGCTCCTCGACGAAGAGCTCCACCAGGAGGGGTCGGGTCATCGCGGTCATGGTGTCAGGCCGCCTTCTTCTTGGCGTCGAGCTGGGCCACCACCTCGTCGGCCCAGGCACGCGGGGCCAGGGGGAAGCCCAGGCGCGCCCGGCTGTCGAGGTAGCTCTGGGCCACGGCCCGGGCCAGGTTGCGGATGCGGCCGATGTACGCGGCGCGCTCGGTCACGCTGATCGCGCCGCGCGCGTCCAGCAGGTTGAAGGTGTGGGCGGCCTTCAGCAGTTGTTCGTAGGCGGGCAGCGCGAGCTGCTGCGCCATCAGGTATTGGCTCTGCTTCTCGTGCGCGCCGAAGGCGTGCAGCAGAAACTCCACATCGGAGTGCTCGAAGTTGTAGGTGCTCTGCTCGATCTCGTTCTGCAGGAACACGTCGCCGTACTTGATGCCGGGTGCGTACTGCAGGTCGTACACGTTCTCCACACCCTGCAGGTACATGGCCAGCCGCTCCAGGCCATAGGTGATCTCGCCGGTGGCGGGCTTGCAGTCGATGCCGCCCACCTGCTGGAAGTAGGTGAACTGCGTCACCTCCATGCCGTTGAGCCAGACCTCCCAGCCCAGGCCCCAGCAGCCGAGCGTGGGGTTCTCCCAGTCGTCCTCGACGAAGCGCACGTCGTTCTTCTTCAGGTCGAAGCCCAGGGCCTCCAGCGAGCCGAGGTAGAGCTCCAGGATGTTGGACGGCGCCGGCTTGAGCACCACCTGGTACTGGTAGTAGTGCTGCAGGCGGTTGGGGTTCTGGCCGTAGCGGCCGTCCTTGGGACGGCGGCTGGGTTGCACGTAAGCCGCCTTCCACGGCTCCGGGCCCAGCGCGCGCAGGAAGGTGGCGGTGTGGCTGGTGCCCGCGCCCACTTCCATGTCATAGGGCTGCAGCAGGGCGCAGCCCTGGGCGTCCCAGTAGTCCTGCAGGCGGAGGATGAGTTGCTGGAAGGTCAGCATGACGGCGCGGCGGCGTGAAAACAGGGGATTCTAGTGAGGGGGGCCTCGCCCCTGCCCGTAGGGATCGGTGCGGGCCTCGCACAGGCGCAGAGTGGGTGTGTCGCTGGCGGCCGGCACCGGCGGCAACCATTCCATCTTCCACCAAGGAGCCTGCCATGCACACCACCCGTCTCATCGTCCCTGCCCTGCTGCTCTCGCTGGCCGCCGGGGCCGCCTCCGCCAAGGTCCTGCTGGGCGCCACGCGCCCCAACAACTTCACCTACTCGGTGGACAACACGCCCGTGCCGCTGAACAGCGCCGGTGCCACCTCCCTCACCTTCAACGCCACCAAGGCCGCCCTGCACGTGCTGACCTACTCCGCCGAGTGCTCGGCCGACAACGGCGCCGACACCAACGACGGCTGGGTGCACCTGGACATCGAGGTGAACGGCGTGGTCCAGGCCCCCACGGTGGGCACAGCGGACGCCTTCTGCTCGCCGGACAACGCGGCCGGCAGCGATGGCTGGGTGCGCCCGTCGATCACCATCCCGGTGCGGCTGGTGGCCGGCGCGAACACGGTGCGTGTGCTCGGCCGCATGCAGGCCCCCGTGACCACGGGCTGGCTGGGCGACAGCGCGCTGGTCATCCACGACTGACGCCCGCGGCGAGCCGGCCACGGCCGCCCCGCGTGGCGCCGCCCGCGCGCTCAGCGCGTCCGGCGGCGCCCCGCGACGAGCACGCACACTGCCGCCAGCGCCCACAGCGGCCACAGACCGGCGGCGGCCAGCCAGCGCGCATACGGCGTGGCGCCCCGCCGCCCTTGCACCGTGACCTCCAGCGTGGCACGCGTGAGCGCCGGCAGCCGGGCGGCGACGCGGCCGGTGTGGTCCACCAGGGCCGTGGAGCCGGTGTTGGTGGCGCGTGCCACGGGGCGCTGGAACTCCAGCGCGCGCAGGCGCGAGAACTGCAGGTCCTGGTCCTGCACCAGCCGCTCGCCGAACCAGGCCAGGTTGCTCACGTTGACCAGCACCGTGGCCGCCTCGGGCCCGGTGCTGACGCTGGCCACCATGTCCTCGCCGAACAGGTTCTCGTAGCAGATCAGCGGCCGCACGGCCTGGCCGGCCACCCGGAACGGCGCTTCGCTGCGGCCCCGGGCCTGGTCGCCCAGCGGGATCTGCATCAGGTCCACGAACCAGCGGAAGCCCGGCGGCACGAACTCGCCGAAGGGCAGCAGGTGGCGCTTGCCATACGTGTACTCCGGCTCGCCCGCCGCCGCTCCGACCACCGAATTCACATAGCCGACGGTCTCGTTGCCGAGAAAGGTGCCCAGCAGCAACGCTCGCTGCTGCGCGTGCAAGGGGTCGGTCATCGAGGCCCAGAAGGCCGGGTCCAGCTGTTCCCGCGGCACGGGCAACACGGACTCGGGGGTGACCACCAGCTGACCGCGCGCATCCCGCACCTGGGCCTGCAGGGCCTGCATGTGGCCGGCCATGCGCTCGGGGTCGAACTTTAGGTCCTGGGCGACGTTCGGCTGCAGCAGGCTCAGCGTGAGCGTGCCGGCGGGCGCGGTGAACTCGCGGGGCGCCAGCCACGGCGCGAGCGGCAGCACCAGCGCGACGCCCAGCGCCACAGGTGACCGCCCCGCCGCCCCCGGCCTCAGCCACTGCAGCGCGGTGAATGCCAGCCAGGCCGCGACCGCGCCCATGCCATAGACGCCCACCCACGGCGCCAGGGCGGCCAGCGGGCCGTCGCTGTGCGCGTAGCCCGCCGCGATCCAGGGGAAGCCCGTCAGCCACTGGGCACGAGCCAGCTCCGCCAGCAGCCAGCAGGCGCTGAACAAGGCCGCATCCGCGAGCGCCCGGCCCGTCCGGCGCCAGGCGAACAGCGCCATGCCGGCCGCGACGTACAGCGACAGCGCCGCGCACAACAACACCACGCCCGCGGCCGCCAGCGGCGCCGGCATGCCGCCGAACTCGTGCATGCTGATGTAGAGCCACCACAGCCCGCTCAGCAACCACCCGGTGCCGAAAGCCGCGCCGTGCCACGCGGCCTCGGCCGGGCGCGCCGCGCGCACCAGCCAGGCCAGCAGTGCCACGGCGGCCAGCTGCAGCGGCCAGGCTCCCAGCGGCGCGAAGGCCGCGGTATGCAGCCCGCCCGCCGCCAGGGCCCGGGCGGCGCGCCGGGGCGGCCGGATCACGCCTCGGCGGCCTCGGCCGCCGGTGGCACCGGCTGGCGGCGCACCTTGAACCAGCGCACCGCCCCGCCGCGCGTGAGCATCACGGAGAAGCGCAGCGTGCCGATGTCCACCGACTCGCCCCGCCGCGGCACGCGGCCGAACTCGTGGGCGACCAGGCCGCCGATGGTGTCGAAATCGTCCTCGGACAGGGCCACGCCGAAGGCCTCGTTGATGGAGGCGATGGAGGCATCGCCCGCCACCCGGTGGCTGCCGTCGGCCAGCGTGTAGACGGCGTCGGTCGCGTCCGCCTCGTCGAACTCGTCCTCGATCTCGCCGACGATCTCCTCCAGCACGTCCTCGATGGTGAGCAGGCCGGCGGTGTTGCCGAACTCGTCGATCACCACCGCCAGGTGGTTGCGGTTGGTGCGGAAGTCGCGCAGCAGCTCGTTCAGGCCCTTGCTCTCCGGCACGAAGACCGCCGGGCGCAGCAGCGTGCGCAGGTTCAGCTCGGGCGCGCGCTGCAGCTTGAGCAGGTCCTTGGCCAGCAGGATGCCGATGATGTTGTCGCGGCTGCCTTCGATGACGGGGAAGCGGGAGTGGCCGGTGTCGATCACCACCGCGAGCAGCTCGTCGTAGGGTGCGTCGATGTCGAGCACGTCCATGCGGGGCGCGGCCACCATCACGTCGCCGGCCACCATGTCGGCCATGCGCAGCACGCCTTCCAGCATGGCCCGCGACTGCGGCTCGATCAGTTCGCGGTGCTCGGCCTCGGCGAGCGTCTCGATCAGCTCATCCTTGGAATCGGGCCCGGGCAGGACGAACTCCACCAGGCGCTCGAACAGGGTGCGCTTGTCAGCGCGCGGGGCATCGCCCGAGGGGCCGCGGTGGCCCGCGTGGCCCCGGGCGGGGCGGGATGGGGGAGCTTCGGACACGGGGGTGCCGGCAATTTCGGAATGGATGAGGATACCCGAGGCGGGTGACACCGGCGGGAGACCGGGCGGGCGACCGGTGGCGGCAGGCCGGATGCCCCGTCGCTTGACAGGGGTTCGCCCCTCCCGCAGAGTCCAGGCCCCTTCCCGGCGCGCCCGGTTCCGGGCCCGCCCCGTCTGCTGCACGATCCGCCCATGTCCCTGATCCCCGCCACCATCCTCACCGGCTTCCTCGGCGCCGGCAAGACCACCCTGCTCAAGCGCGTGCTCAGCGAAGCCCACGGGCAGAAGATCGCCGTGATCGAGAACGAGTTCGGCGAGGAGAACATCGACACCGATATCCTGGTCACCGAAACCCAGGAGCAGGTGATCCAGATGAGCAACGGCTGCGTCTGCTGCACCATCCGCGAGGACCTGCGCACCACGCTGGCCGACCTGGCCATGCGCCGCCGCAAGGGCGAGCTGGACTTCGAGCGGGTGGTGATCGAGACCACCGGCCTGGCCGACCCGGGCCCCGTGGCGCAGACCTTCTTCATGGACGACGAGGTGGCCGAGAGCTACCTGCTCGACTCCATCCTCACGCTGGTGGACGCCAAGCACGCCAACGAGCAGCTGGACACCCGGCAGGAAGCGCGGCGCCAGGTGGGCTTCGCCGACCAGATCTTCCTGACCAAGACCGACCTGGTGGACGAGACCGAGGTCGACGACCTCGTGCACCGGCTCAAGCACATGAACCCGCGCGCGCCGATGCGCCGGGTCAACTTCGGTGATGTGCCCCTGGCGTCGGTGTTCGACCTCAAGGGGTTCAACCTCAACGCCAAGCTCGACATCGACCCCGACTTCCTCAGCGAGGACGATGGCCATGGGCACCACGACCACGACCACGACCACGAGCACGGCGAGCACTGCGACCACCCGCACCACCACCGCCACGACGACGACGTCAAGTCCTTCGTCTTTCGCGCGGAACGGCCGCTGAACCCGGCCAAGCTGGAGGACTTCCTCGGCGCCATCGTGCAGGTCTACGGGCCGAAGATGCTGCGCTACAAGGGCGTGCTGCACCTCAAGGGCAGCGAGCGCAAGGTGATCTTCCAGGGCGTGCACCAGCTCATGGGCAGCGACCTGGGCCCCAAGTGGGCCCCCGGCGAGGCCAAGGTCAGCAAGATGGTGTTCATCGGCATCGACCTGCCCCGCGACGTCTTCCTGCAGGGCCTGGAAGGCTGCCTGGCCTGACGGCTGCGCACGGCCCTGCCGCCGCGGCGGGCCGTCGCTACAATCCGCGCGCCCGAAGCGTGGCGCATGCACCACAAGCCGCGCCGCACTGGGGGTATAACCACCCTATCCCATGCCTTGTGGTGAGGAGACGGACAGTGAGCAAGACCCCGGCCAAGAATGCCGCCCCCGTGAAGGAGGCCGCCCGGAAGCCTGCCGCCGCGCCGAAATCCGCCAAGGCCGCCGGGGCCGAGGAGCCGGCGCCTGCCGCCAGCTCCGTGAAAGCCCAGGCACCGAAGCTGCCCTCCCGGGCGCCTGCCCCGCCCCGTGCGGTGGCGGCACCCACTCCCTCCACCGCCAGCTTCACCGACCGTTTCGCTCCGCCGAAACCGCCGACCAAGACCTATCCCGAACCCATGAATGCCGTGAAGACCGCCACCAAGGCGGACCCCAAGCTGGCCAGCGCCTGGAAGACCAAGGCCGGCCGTGACCTGACCGAGGCCGAGCTGCTGGCCATGCCCGAGTCGGAGTACATGAATGACAAGCAGCTCGATTTCTTCCGCGCCCGCCTGCAGGCGCTGAAGGACGACCTGCTGTCCAACGCCGGCGAGACCACCGAGCACCTGCGCGAAGACACCTCCATCGTGCCGGACCCGGCCGACCGCGCCACCATCGAGGAAGAGCATGCGCTGGAGCTGCGCACGCGCGACCGCGAGCGCAAGCTGCTGAAGAAGATCTCGCAGTCGCTGGCCCGCATCGAGGCCGGCGACTACGGCTACTGCGACGAAACCGGCGAGCCGATCGGCCTGGGCCGGCTGCTGGCCCGCCCCACGGCCACGCTGTCGCTCGAGGCGCAGCAGCGCCGCGAGATGAAGCAGAAGATGTTCGGGGACTGACGTCACCCCGCCACCCATGTCCAACGGCAACGACGGAGAAGGCAGCCTGCTGCGCCGCGTGGTGCGCAAGGTCGCGGGGCCTGCCCGCGAGCTGATCCAGCGGGCCGAGGACAGCCGCCTCAGCCAGTTCGCGGATTCCGACCGCGCCGAGCTGAAGGCCATGATCGAGCGCAAGCGGCGCAACGACTTCGTGCGCAAGCGCGAGCTCGACATGCTGCGCCGCATCCGCCGCGAAGGCCTCACGCCCGAGCAGGCGGCCGCGCTGGCCAACGCCAACCTCGACGAGGTGGACGCCCGGTCCAGCCGGCCCTCGCTGCTGGCCGACGCCGGCGTGAAGGCCAAGATCGACGCCATCGAAAAGCAGATGGTGGGCGTGGCCCTGTCGTCGCGGCCCGTGGACCTGGGCGGGACGCGCGTGGCCGCGGGCACCGCGACGCCGCCCCCGCTGCGGACGGCCCCGCCGGTGCTCACCCACCCGCTGGACCCGGACGCCACGGTGCCCCTGGACATGCGGGGCGAGGGCCCGGGCCGGGTCGACCTGGGCCAGGTGGCCGGCGTGGTGGAGCCGGCGCCGTCGGCCATGCCGCGCACCGTGCCGGCGCCGCCCTTGGCGCCCGTGCCCACGCTGGACACGCCGCTTGCCGCCCCGGCGCAGGCGAGCGCCGCGGCGCCCTCGCCGCCGCCGGACCTGCCCCCGCTGGAGTTCGACCTGGGCCCCGCGCCCGCCGCGGCCGCCGAGCCCCCCGCACCGGCCCCCGGCCGCCGCCTGTCGCTGGACGGGCTGGCCGAGGTGGAGGTGCGCGAGATCAAGCACGACCCCGAGTTGGACGAGGCGGTCATCGCCTACGCGAACGCCGACTTCACCCACAGCGAGCGGGTGCTGTCCGAGCTCATCCGCCCCGATGGCCCGCGCGCCTCCCACGTCGACACCTGGATGGTGCTGTTCGACCTGTACCGCGCCACGGGGCAGCAGCAGCGCTTCGAGAGCCTGTCGCTGTCGTTTGCCGAGCAGTGCGGCTACTCACCGCCGCACTGGTACTCCTTGCCGCAACTGCTGGCCGAGGCCACGGCGCCCCAGCGCGCCGCGGGCGGCACCGCGGGCCAGGTGGGCTGGATCGCCCCCGCCCGGCTGGACGCCGACGCCCTCGCGCTGCTGGAGTCGCAGCTGCTGCAGCTGCCGCAGCCCTGGGTGCTCGACTGGACGCAGCTCAAGCAGGTGGAACCGGCTGCCGCCGCGGCGCTGCGCGCCTTGTTCCAGCGCTGGGCCGGTGAGAAGTACACCCTGCACTGGCTGGCCACCGACCGCCTCTTCGAGGTGCTGCAGGAGGCGGCCCCGGTGGGCGTGCGCGACGCCGACCCGGCCTTCTGGCTGGCCAGGCTGGACGCCCTGCGGCTGGTGAACCGCCCGGACCAGTTCGACGACGTGGCGATCGACTACTGTGTCAACTACGAGGTGTCGCCGCCGAGCTGGGAGCCCACGCGCTGCACCGTGCGCGTCAGTGGCGCGGCCACCACCACGCGATCGGCCATCCTGTCGTCGGTGGGCGATGTCATCACCTCGCTGATGGACGCCCCGGACGGCCGCGGCGAGGTGGAGGTGGCCTCGCTCGAGATCTCCGGCCAGCTGGCGGGCGACCAGTCCGCGCTGCTGCAGCACCTGGACCAGCGGCTGGCCGAGACCAAGGTGGTGCGCATCAACAGCGCCCTGCTGATCCGCGTCGATTTCGTCGCCGCCGGCGACCTGCTGAACTGGGTGATCGCCAAGCGGGCCGAGGGCCGGCAGATCACCTTCACCGACGTGAACCGCCTGGTGGCGCTGATGTTCGGTGCCATGGGCATCACCGAGCACGTGCAGACGCAGCTGCGGCAGGCCTGATCCGGCCCGCACGTCTGTGCACCGCGGCCGCGGGCCGCGCCCCCTTGAACCTCGCCGCCGTGTCGCCATGTGCGCCATGGCATGCTCGGCGGCCTTTCTCCTGCACACCCTATGGAATCCTTCCACGGCACCACCATCCTCAGCGTGCGGCGCCAGCTGCCTGACGGTCGCTGGCAGGTCGCGCTGGGCGGCGACGGCCAGGTCACGCTCGGCCACACGGTCGTCAAGGCCAGCGCGCGCAAGGTGCGCCGGCTGCACCACGACAAGGTGCTGGCGGGCTTCGCTGGCGCGACGGCCGACGCCTTCACGCTGTTCGAGCGCTTCGAGGCCAAGCTCGACAAGCACTCGGGCCACCTGGTGCGCGCCGCCATCGAGCTGACGCGCGACTGGCGCACCGACAAGGTCCTGCGCAACCTCGAGGCGATGCTGGCCGTGGCCGACCGCGAGGCCTCCCTCATCATCACCGGCAACGGTGACGTGCTGGAGCCCGAGCAGGGCATCGTGGCCATCGGCTCCGGCGGTGCCTACGCCCAGGCCGCGGCCCGCGCGCTGCTGGCGCACACCGACATGCCCGCGCGCGACATCGTCAAGCGCTCGCTGGAGATCGCCGGCGAGATCTGCATCTACACCAACCAGTCGCACACGATCGAGGTCCTCGAATGAGCATGACCATGACACCGCGCGAGATCGTCTCCGAGCTGGACCGCCACATCGTCGGCCAGCAGGATGCCAAGCGCGCCGTGGCCATCGCGCTGCGCAACCGCTGGCGCCGCCAGCAGGTGGAGCCCGGGCTGCGCGGCGAGATCACGCCCAAGAACATCCTCATGATCGGCCCGACCGGCGTGGGCAAGACCGAGATCGCCCGCCGCCTCGCCAAGCTGGCGGACGCACCCTTCGTGAAGGTGGCGGCCACCAAGTTCACCGAGGTGGGCTTCGTCGGCACGGACGTGGACACCATCGTGCGCGACCTGGTCGAGGTGTCCATCAAGCAGGAGCGCGCCGCCGCCATTGCCAAGGCCCGCGTGCGGGCCGAGGACGCGGCCGAGGAGCGCATCCTCGACGCGCTGGTGCCGCCGCCGCGCCACGCCGGCTTCGGCACGGGTGAGCCCGCCAGCGATTCCACCGCCCGCCAGGTGATGCGCAAACGCCTGCGCGAAGGCGCGCTGGACGACAAGGAGATCGAGCTGGAGCTGGCCGATCTGCGTCCGGGCGGCATGGAGATCGTGACGCCCCCCGGCATGGAGGAGATGGCCGAGCAGCTCAAGGGCCTGTTCAGCCAGATGGGCCAGGGCCGCAAGACGGCGCGCAAGCTGCGCATCGCCGAGGCCATGAAGCTGCTCACCGACGAGGAAGCGGCCAAGCTCGTCAACGACGACGACCTGCGCGCGCGGGCCGTGGCCAACTCGGAGCAGAACGGCATCGTCTTCATCGACGAGATCGACAAGGTCGCCACGCGCAGCAGCGCCCAGGGCGCCGACGTGTCCCGCCAGGGCGTGCAGCGCGACCTGCTGCCCCTGGTGGAAGGCACCACCGTGACCACCAAGCACGGCATGGTCAAGACCGACCACATCCTGTTCATCGCCTCGGGGGCTTTCCACCTCAGCAAGCCCAGCGACCTGATCCCCGAGCTGCAGGGCCGCTTTCCCATCCGGGTGGAGCTGCAGCCGCTGTCCGTGGCCGACTTCGAAGCGATCCTCGGCAGCACGCATGCCAACCTGATCCGCCAGTACCAGGCCCTGCTCGCCACCGAGGGCGTGACGCTCGAGATCACCCCGGCCGCGATCCACCGCCTGGCAGAGATCGCCTTCGAAGTGAACGAGCGCACCGAGAACATCGGCGCGCGCCGCCTGGCCACGGTGCTCGAGCGCCTGCTCGACGAACTGAGCTACGACGCGCCGAACCGCAGCGGCCAGACGGTGACCCTGGATGCGGACGACGTCAGCGCGCGCCTGGGTGAGCTGGCGCGCAACGAGGACCTCTCGCGCTACATCCTCTGAGGCCGCAACCGGGGGGCGCGCGGCGCGCTTGACAGGCATCAAGCCGCCCGCGGCGCCGCGGGCGCTAGGCTGGGCGCATGCCGCGACGCCGCCTGAGCCTGGACACCCACACCTACGTGGCCCCCCGTTCGCCCTGGGGGCTGGCGCGGCCGCCCAGTGAGGCGGCCCGCGCCGTGCAGGTGGAGCGCCGCTGGCGCTGGCCGGTGTTGCTGGCGCTGGTGGCCACCATCCCCGCCTTCTACCTGGACCTGCTGCCGCACACGCCATCGTCGGTGGCGATCGCGCTGTACCTGCTCGCCGCCACCCTGCTCGCCGCGTCCGTGCTGCACACGGCCCTGCGCACCGGCGACCTGGCCCACCACCTCGCGGCCAATCGCACCGACCTGCTGCTCGTGGTGGGGCTCCTCGTGGCCGCGGCCCTGCCCACCAGCGAGCACTCGCTGCCGGCCTTGTCGGCCCGGCTCGCGGTGGCCGGCCTCACCCTCGTGCGCATGGTCTGGACGCTGCAGCACCTGCTCACGCGCGGCGGGCTGAGCTATCTGCTGCTGGTGTCGCTGGGCGTGCTGCTGGCCTGCGGCATGGGCTTCTGGTGGCTGGAGCCGACCACGCCCGACCTGCCCAGCGGGCTGTGGCTGGCCTTCACCACCGCGGCCACGGTGGGCTACGGCGACCTGGTGCCCACCACGCCCGCCTCACGCATCTTCGCGGTGTTCGTGGTGTTGCTGGGCTATGGCGTGTTCAGCCTGGTCACCGCCGCCATCGCCACCCGCTGGGTGGAGACCGAGGAGCGCCGCATGGAGCGCAAGATCCTGAACGACATGCGCCGCGAGATGGCCTCGCTGCGGGAGGAGATCCGCCAGCTGCGCGAGGGCCCGTCCGGCGTCAGAGCGCCAGACGATGCGACTGGATCTGCAGCAGACCGTCGAAGATGAGCGACTCGACCAGCTCGTGCGGCAGGTCGATGTAGGGCGCCACCTTCCAGCCGGCCCCCCCGGTGACGAGCATCACGGGTGGCTCGCCGCAGTGCACGGCCAGGTGCCGGTGCATGCGTTCGATGGCCCCGGTGATGGCGTACGTGCCGCCGCTGGTGAGCGCGTCGGAGGTGTTGGCGGGGAAGGGCCGCACCTCGCCGGTGGGCACGCGCAGGCCAGCGGTGCCACTTTCCAGGGCGCGCAGCATGATGCCGTGGCCGGGCAGGATGAGGCCGCCGAGGAACTTGCCTTCGCCATCGAGCGCGTCCACCGTGACGGCCGTACCGATCATCACCACCAGCACCGGCCGGGCCGGCCCGCGCGCCAGCACATGGCCGCGCGCGCCGATGAGCGCCACCCAACGGTCGGCGCCCAGCCGAGCGGGGTGGTCGTAGCCGTTGGTCACCCCGGCCTCGTGCGGGCCGGGCACCACCCAGCGCGGCGTCAGGTCCCACAGCTCGAGCTGCTCCTCCACACGCCGCCGCACGGCCTCGCCGGCCACCACGCAGCCCAGCATGCTGCGCGGTGGTGGCAGCGCCTTCCATTCCTTCTCGGCCAGCTCGTCGATGGTCTCGAGGAAGGCCGCACCATGCGCCAGGAGCGCCGCGCCGGGCTGCGGTGAGGCGTAGTGCGCCCATTTCAGCCGCGTGTTGCCGATGTCGATGGCCAGGAAGCTCATGGGGCGCGAGCGTAGCAGCGCGTTTCCTTCGCCAGCTTGCGCCCGGGTAAACCCCGAGGCGATCCCGCCCACCGGTGTCAGACTCGCGACACGGCCCGGCCGCATCATGCAGAATTGACGTTTACGTAAACGTAAAGAGCTGCCCGCCATGACCGACCTGTCCGCCGAAACCAAGGCCCTGGCCGCCTACCGCCCGACGAACAAGGTGCGCTTCGTCACCGCCGCCAGCCTGTTCGACGGGCACGACGCGGCGATCAACATCATGCGCCGCATCCTGCAGGGCATGGGCGCCGAGGTGATCCACCTGGGCCACAACCGCTCGGTGGACGAGGTGGTGACGGCCGCCCTGCAGGAAGACGTGCAGGGCATCGCCGTGTCCAGCTACCAGGGCGGGCACAACGAGTATTTCGCGTACATGGTGCAGCTGCTGCGCGAGCGCGGCGGGGCCCACATTCAAGTGTTCGGCGGCGGCGGCGGGGTCATCGTGCCCGCCGAGATCCGCGCGCTGGCCGACCTGGGCGTGCGCATCTACAGCCCCGAGGACGGGCAGCGGCTGGGCCTGCAGGGCATGATCGGCGAGATGCTGATGCGCGCCGACGCCGACCTGTCGGTGCATGCGCCCAAGGACGTGGCCGCGCTGCAGGGCCACACCGAGGCGGCCTGGCGCGCCCTCGCCCAGGCCATCACCGCGCTGGAGAACGGCCGTGCCGACGCCGGCTTCGTGGCCGCGCTGCACGACGCGGCGAAGGCCCGTCCCGCGCCCGTGCTGGGCATCACCGGCACCGGGGGCGCGGGCAAGTCCAGCCTCACCGACGAGCTGATCCGCCGCTTCCGGCTGGACCAGGACGACGCGCTGCGCATCGCCGTCATCTCCATCGACCCGTCGCGGCGCAAGTCCGGCGGCGCCCTGCTGGGCGACCGCATCCGCATGAACGCCATCGGCCCGTGGAGCCAGGGCCACCGCGTCTACATGCGCAGCCTCGCCACGCGCGACACCGGCAGCGAGGTGAGCGCCGCCCTGCCCGATGTGATCGCCGCCGCCCGCGCCGCCGGCTTCGACCTGGTGATCGTGGAGACCTCCGGCATCGGCCAGGGCGACGCGGCCATCGTGCCGCTGGTCGACGTGCCCATGTACGTGATGACGCCCGAGTTCGGCGCCGCCAGCCAGCTCGAGAAGATCGACATGCTCGACTTCGCGGAGTTCGTGGCGATCAACAAGTTCGACCGCAAGGGGGCCGCCGACGCCCTGCGTGATGTGGCCAAGCAGGTGCAGCGCAACCGCGAGGCCTTCGGCGTGTCGCCCGACACCATGCCCGTGTTCGGCACCATGGCCAGCCGCTTCAACGACGACGGCGTGACGGCCCTGTACCAGGCCGTGCGCGAGCGCCTGGCGGCGCGGGGCCTGCCACTGAAGGACGGCCGCCTACCGCGCGTGGACACCCGCCACAGCACGCACCAGACGCCCATCGTGCCGCCGCAGCGCGTGCGCTACCTGGCCGAGATCGCCGACACCGTGCGCGGCTACAAGGCCCGCGCGCGCACCCAGGCTCGGCTGGCGCGCGAGGTGCAGCAGCTGCGTGCGAGCGCGCGCATGCTGGCCGACTGCGCCGACGCGCCGCCCACGCAGGCCCTGCAGACGCTGGCCGACCAGCGCGAAGCCCGGCTCGATGGCGACGCCCGCCACCTGCTCGCGCAATGGCCCGACATGGTCAAGGCCTATGCGGGCGACGAGTACGTGGTGAAGATCCGCGACAAGGAGATCCGCACGAACCTCGTGCACACCACGCTGTCGGGCAACAAGATCCGCAAGGTCGCCCTGCCCCGCTACGAGGACCACGGCGAGCTGCTGCAGTGGCTGATGCTGGAGAACGTGCCCGGCAGCTTCCCCTACACCGCCGGCGTGTTCGCCTTCAAGCGCGAGGGCGAGGACCCTACCCGCATGTTCGCCGGCGAGGGCGACGCCTTCCGCACCAACCGGCGCTTCAAGCTGGTGAGCGAGGGCATGCCGGCCAAGCGCCTGTCGACCGCCTTCGACTCGGTCACGCTCTACGGCGCCGACCCGGCCGCCCGGCCCGACATCTACGGCAAGGTGGGCAACTCCGGCGTGAGCATCGCCACGCTGGACGACATGAAGGTGCTGTACTCGGGCTTCGACCTGTGCAACCCCAGCACCTCGGTGTCCATGACCATCAACGGCCCGGCGCCCAGCATCCTGGCGATGTTCATGAACACCGCCATCGACCAGCAGCTGGACAAGTTCCGCGGCGACAACGGCCGCGAGCCCACCGACACCGAGGCCGCCAAGATCCGCGCGTGGGTGCTGGCCAACGTGCGCGGCACCGTGCAGGCCGACATCCTCAAGGAAGACCAGGGTCAGAACACCTGCATCTTCTCCACCGAGTTCAGCCTGAAGGTGATGGGCGACATCGCCGAGTACTTCGTGCACCACGACGTGCGCAACTTCTACTCGGTGAGCATCTCGGGCTACCACATCGCCGAAGCCGGTGCGAACCCGATCTCCCAGCTGGCCTTCACGCTCAGCAACGGCTTCACCTTCGTCGAGGCCTATCTCGCCCGCGGGATGCACATCGACGACTTCGCGCCCAACCTCAGCTTCTTCTTCAGCAACGGCATGGACCCGGAGTACACCGTGCTGGGCCGCGTGGCGCGCCGCATCTGGGCCGTGGCCATGAAGGAGAAGTACGGCGCCAACGAACGCAGCCAGAAGCTCAAGTACCACATCCAGACCAGCGGCCGCAGCCTGCACGCGCAGGAGATCGCGTTCAACGACATCCGCACCACCCTGCAGGCGCTGATCGCCATCTACGACAACTGCAACTCGCTGCACACCAACGCCTACGACGAGGCGATCACCACGCCCACCGAGGAAAGCGTGCGCCGCGCGATGGCCATCCAGCTCATCATCAACCGCGAGTGGGGCCTGGCGAAGAACGAGAACCCCAACCAAGGTGCCTTCGTCATCGACGAGCTCACCGAGCTGGTGGAAGAGGCGGTGCTGGCCGAGTTCGAGAAGATCGCCGAACGCGGCGGCGTGCTGGGTGCCATGGAAACGGGCTACCAGCGCAGCCAGATCCAGGAAGAGAGCATGCACTACGAGATGCTCAAGCACACCGGCGAGCACCCCATCATCGGCGTGAACACCTTCCGCAACCCGCATGGCGACCCCGTGCCCGACCACATCGAGCTGGCCCGCTCCACCGAAGAGGAGAAGCAGTCGCAGCTGGCGCGCCTGGCCGACTTCCACACCCGCCACGCGGGCGAGGCCCCCGCCATGCTGCAGCGGCTGAAGCAGGCCGTCATCGACAACCGCAACGTGTTCGAAGTGCTCATGGATGCGGTGCGGGTGTGCTCGCTGGGCCAGATCACCGCCGCGCTGTTCGAGGTGGGCGGCCAGTACCGCCGAAGCATGTAAATCCACACACTCCGCGGGGTATGTCCGTAGGCAGGCGGGCCGCGGGCGGCATGGCGCCGCCGCACAATGGGGCCCACGGCGCCGGGCCCGTTCGCCGTTGGCCGCTGCCATGCCGACCCAGGATCCCCTACCTTCTGCCGCCGCCTCGCCTCGGTCCACCGGGCTGAACCGGGAGCTCGCGCTGCTGAGGGTGCTGCTGCTCACCGGCTGCCTGGCCATTTCGCTCATCTGGGCGCTGGAATCCGCGTTCGGCCAGGTGGCCCCCTGGGACCGGGTGCTGTACCCCAGCCTGCTGGGGCTGCTGGCTGTCGCCTCGGCGCTGCTGACCTGGGCGCCCCGCCACTCGGGCGTGGCCCGCTGGCTCGCGGTGGGTGGGTTCAACCTGTACGTGCCGGTGGCCCTGGCGCATGTGCTGTTCCTGTCCGACGGGCCGCCGGACGAATACCAGCTGTTGAGCAACCTGTACTGGC
The DNA here is from genome assembly GCA_016213265.1 of Burkholderiales bacterium. Classification (GTDB taxonomy): domain Bacteria; phylum Pseudomonadota; class Gammaproteobacteria; order Burkholderiales; family Burkholderiaceae_C; genus Ideonella. The sequence goes on from JACRBA010000083.1 coordinate 49,140, forward strand.
TGCCCATGGCCTACGGCACGGCGTTCGTCTTCCTGTCCATGCGCAGCGCGCTGTGGCTGTCGGCCGTGGTCTATGCCGCGACCTTCGGCGTCATCCTGTGGCATGTGCACCGGGGCGACATGGCCCTGTGGCCGGCCTACCTGCCGCCGATGATGAACAACCTGGCGGTCGCCCAGGTGGTCTACGTCATCGTGCTGATCGGCATCTCACGGCTGCGGGCCGAGGCCTACCGCAACGAAGCCAAGCTGGATCTGCTGCGCCAGATGGCATCCACCGACCCGCTCACCGGCCTGCTCAACCGCCGGGCCATGGGCCGCCAGCTGGATGCGGCCATGTCACTGGTGCGCCGAGGCGGGCCGCCCATGTCGGTGATCCTCATCGACGTGGACCACTTCAAGCGCATCAACGACGAAGGCGGGCATGCCCGCGGCGACGACGTGCTGGTGGAGGTCGCCAGCCGGCTGCAGGCGCAGCTGCGGCTGTCCGACGCACTCGCCCGATGGGGCGGGGAGGAGTTCCTCGTCCTGGCCACGGCCACCCCCGCGGCGCCGGCAGCGGAGCTGGCCGAGCGGCTGCGGCAGGCGCTGGCCGGTCTCGCCTTCACGGGCGGAGTGCAGGTCACCGCGAGCCTGGGCGTGGCGCAGGCGCGGGCCGAAGACAGCGTGGATGCGCTGGTGCGTCGCGCCGACGACCTGCTCTACACGGCCAAGCACGCCGGCCGCAACCGCGTCTGCACCGAGCTGCCGCCGGATCAGCCCCAGCGCGTGCCGGGCGTGACCTCGATGTAGTCCTCGTCGCCCGGCTGGGGGCGGCCTTCGGTGCGGGAGCGGGTCAGCACCTGCTCCATCATCTCGTTCCAGGCGTCCTTGGGGGTGCGGCGCAACTCGTCCTCGCGCCGGCGCATCAGCTCGGCGAACTCCTCCGAGGACTTGTCGGGGTAGCGGTCGGTCGCGCGCTGCGGCACGTTGCCGAAGTGCACCGCCACGCGGCGCACCACCGAGTGGTAGATCTGCGAGACGCGTGAGGGCGTCACTTTGAGTGACTTGGCCACTTCCAGCGGCGTCAGGCCCACGCCCAGGTAGGCGTCGATCACCATGCGTTCGCGCTCGGGCAGGGCAGCGAAGAAGCTCTCCAGCCGGCGCAGCACGATGCCGGTGTCCACCCGGGCCTCGACTTCCTCCTGCGGCGTGGCGGGGTGGAAGCGGTGGCTGTGGTCGCCCCCGTCGTCGCTGTCCTCGCCGTCGAGGTTGACCTGGTGGCGGCCGAGCTGGTCGGCCTGCAGCAGGGCGTTGATCTCATCGGCGGCCAGGCCGGTGGCCTCGGCGAGCTGGCTCGGCGACGGCTCGGCGCCATGCTGCTGGCGGTGGCGCTCCCGCGCGATCTGGATGACCTTGATCTTGCGGCGCTCGCCGCGCGAGAGGTAGTCCATCTGGCGCAGTTCGTCGAGCATGGCGCCCTTGACGCGCATGCGTGCGTAGCGCACGAAGGCCTCTTGCGCCTCGGGCGTGTCGCGGTCGCCTTCCCATTCGAAGGTGACGGCCGCCTGGGCCACGGCGATCAGCCCGACCTGGATGAGATCGGCCCGCTCCACATTGGCGGGAAGGTGGCGCACGAGCGCCTGTGCCTGCTTGCGAACCCAGGACTGGTTCTTCGCAATCAGGACGGAAGGGACGCCCTGCATCGAGATCATGGTGAAGCCATCATAGGCCGCTCCACTGGCCGCCATGCCCCCGATAAGTGGGGGGAATGTGGTCCGAATGCCGCGCCAGGGCGCTTGACGCGATGGGCGCAATAGGCCCTACCAGCAGACTCGGTTGCGGCCCTCGGCCTTGGCCCGGTAGAGCTGCGCGTCGGCCGCAGCCATCAGCGCGTCGTCCTGCGGCTGCCGGTCCACGCCAGCCAGCCCCACGCTCACGGTGGTGCCACGCAGGTCGGGGTGCAGGTCGTGCAGCGGCAGCGCCGCCACGCGCTCGCGCAGCTTCTCGCAGGCTGCGGCCGCCTGCGCCAGCGGGGTCTCCACCCAGACGATCACGAACTCCTCACCGCCATAACGGCCGACGATGTCGCCCCGCCGCACCGAGTCACGCAGCATCAGCGCCACGCGTCTCAGCACCTCATCGCCCACCCGGTGGGAGAAGCGGTCGTTCACCGACTTGAAGTGGTCGATGTCCACCATGGCCACCGCCACCGGGTGGCCGTAGCGACGCGCGCGCTCACATTCCTGGGCCCATTGCGCGTCCAGCCAGCGCCGGTTGGCCAGGCCCGTCAGGCCGTCCTCGCGCGCCAGCTGGCGCAACAGGTCGGACTGGCGGGCGAGCTGGGCGAGCAGCGCCTGCTTTTCCCGCTCGGACTCGCGTGCGGCGTCCAGCGCCGTGGCCAGCGCGTCGCCGCGCTGGCGGTGCAGCTCGGCGTCGCGATGGGCGCGCTCCAGGTCCGCGCGGGAGAGCAGCGACCGGATGCGGCGCTGGGTGTCGAGGCCGCTGATGCGGTCCTGGCAGGCATGGAAGGCCTGGAAGGCGCGCAGCGCCGGCTCGAAGCGCCCCATGCGCTCGTGCAGCTCCGACAACAGGCGGTGCACGCGCCCGGCGAGCTGGTCGGCCTGCAGCGGCGTGGCCAGGGCCAGTGCCCGCTCCAGCAGCTCGATCGCCGCCGCGTCCTCCCCCTGCTGCCCGCGGGCGCGGCCGAGCGCGAGCAGCACTTCGGCCTGGGCGAGCCGGTCGCCCGCACGCCGGGCCAGCCCCAACGCCTCGAGCAGCAGCCGCTCGGCCCGCGGCAGCGCGCCCTGCTGCATCTGCACCAGCGCCAGGCCCAGCAAGGCCTCGCCCGTCTCGGCCAGCCGGCCATCGCGCTGCGCCAGCTGCAAGGCCTCCTGCAGGCGCGCCTGCGCCTCCTGCAGGTGGCCGGTCTTCTTCAGCAACCGGCCGAGTGCACACAGCACGGAAGACTCCAGCACCCGGTCGTCGGTGCCGCGCACCGTCTCCAGGCCACGCAGCAGGTACTGCAGGGCGGGCGTGGTGTCGTCCATGTCGGCCAGCACCGCACCGATGTTGGTGAAGGCGTAGGCCTGCGCGCGGAGGTCGCCGCGGCCCTCGGCCAGCTCCAGGCTCATCAGCAGGTAGGCCAGCGCCTCCGGGTACTGGGCCATGCGCCGGTGCACCAGGCCGATGTTGTTCAGCGCACCGGCTTCACCGCGGCGGTCGCCGATGCGACGGCGCAGCACCAGGTCGCGCTGGTAGGCGTCCAGTGCCGGGGCGTGCGCGCCGCGGGCGGCGTGCAGGTTGCCCATCAGTTGGCAGGCTTCGGCCTGCGCCTGCTCGTCGCCCAGCGCCTCGGCCAGGGCCAGGGCGCACTGCAGCTCGTCCTGGCTGGCGGCCGGGTCGGTGGTGACGCGGGCGCGGGCGCGCGCCGAGAGCAGCAGCGCGCCGAGCACTCCGTGCTGGTAGTCGATGGCGCGCGCTGCCTGGGCGGCGCGCTGGGCGCTCGCCAGGGCCACCGCCGCCTGCTGCGCCAACTGCAGGCGGCCTTGCGCCAGCCAGGCATCGATCTGGCCGGGTGAGGCGGCCCCGGCCCCCGCAGGCGGGGGCGTCTGAGCCGGCCGGGGAACGACCGTGTCGTCTGGGCTGCCCTCGGCCGGCACCACGGGGTCAGCGGCGCTTGGCGGCGTCCGCCTCGGTCGGCGTGAGCCGGCCATCGCGGTCCGCGTCGGCCGCCTCGAACTTGCGCATCAGCCGCGCATTGGTGCCCACCTCGTCGCGGGTGACCACGCCATCGTGGTTGGTGTCCATCTTGTCGAACGCACCCTTGCCGCGGTGGGTCTTGGCGTATCCCTTCAGCTCGGCCGGCGTGACGCGGCCGTCGCGGTCGGTGTCCAGCTCGTCGAATCGGCCAGACAGCTGCGGCGCCGCGGCCGCCTCTTCGCGGCTGATACTGCCGTCGCCATTGCTGTCGACCTGCTGGAACTTCGACGAGGACAGGCGCTGCGGCTTGGTGGACGGGGCCGGCGCCGTGGCAGGCGCCGGGGCGCTGGTGGCCGGCGGCATCGTGGGCGCCGGCGGCGGCTCGGTGGGGGCCTGCGCGGCGGCCAGCAGGGGCAGGGCGGCGGCCAGGGCGGCCAGGGCAGTCAGGGGACGCAAGCGTGTCATGGGGTTTCCTCGCAGGACGCGACGGCCGACGGGCCGCCTTTCGCATGCAACGCGGCCGGCCGGACCCCGGGGGGACCCGCGATCCGCTCCTTTACGCGAATTTACCCGGTCCGGCACGGCAGCGGCATGACACCCTGACGGCGGCCGGCCCGCGGTCGCGGGAGCGGCGCGCACAGCGCCAGAATGCATCATGACCGAAGCGCCTTTCACTCCCCGACAGTCCTTCCACGATGCCGATGCCGCGCTGGCCCAGGTGGTGGCGATCTACCAGGGGCAAGTGCAGCACCTGCGGCACCACCTGCACGAGTTCGTGGCCGGGCGCGAGCCGGCCAGCCGCGTGCGGGCCTGGTACCCCAGCGTGCGCGTGCAGACCGACACCGTCGCCCGGGCCGACACCCGCCTGAGCTTCGGCTTCGTGGCTGGCCCGGGCGTCTACGAGACCACGCTCACCCGGCCCGAGCTGTTCGCGCCGTACTACCGCGAGCAGTTCGAGCTGCTGCTGCGCAACCATGGCGTCGCGCTCGACATCGGCCTGGGCACGCAACCCATCCCCGTGCACTTCTCCCTCGCCGAGGCCGACCACCTCGAAGGCACGATCACGCCCGAGCGGCGAGTCCGGCTGCGTGACCTGTTCGACCTGCCGGACCTGGCCGCCATGGACGACGGCATCGCTAACGGCACGCACGAGCCGGCGCCCCGCGAGCCGCACCCCCTCGCGCTGTTCACCGCGCCGCGGGTGGACTACTCGCTGCACCGGCTGCGCCACTACACCGGCACCGTGCCCGAGCACTTCCAGAACTTCGTGCTGTTCACGAACTACCAGTTCTACATCGACGAGTTCATCCGCCTGGGCCACCAGTGGATGGCCGACCCGGCCAGCGACTACATCGCCTTCGTGGAACCCGGCAACGTGGTCACGCCCCGCGCGGGCCTGCCGGCGCCGCCCAGCGGCGAGGCGCCGGCGCGGCTGCCCCAGATGCCGGCCTACCACCTGGTGCGGCCCGGGCACGGCGGCATCACCATGGTGAACATCGGCGTCGGGCCGTCCAACGCCAAGACCATCACCGACCACATCGCCGTGCTGCGGCCGCATGCGTGGATCATGCTCGGCCACTGCGCCGGCCTGCGCAACACCCAGCAGCTGGGCGACTATGTGCTCGCCCACGGCTACGTGCGCGAGGACCACGTGCTCGACGAGGAACTGCCGCTGTGGGTGCCCATCCCCCCGCTGGCCGAGGTGCAGCTCGCCCTGGAGGCCGCCGTGGCCGAGGTGACGCAGCTCTCAGGCTACGAGCTGAAGAAGGTGATGCGCACCGGCACGGTGGCCACCACCGACAACCGCAACTGGGAGCTGCTGCCCCATCCGGGCCCCGAGCAGCGTTTCAGCCAGAGCCGGGCAGTGGCGCTGGACATGGAATCGGCCACCATCGCGGCCAACGGCTTCCGCTTCCGGGTGCCCTACGGCACGCTGCTGTGCGTCAGCGACAAGCCGCTGCACGGCGAGATCAAGCTGCCCGGCATGGCCAACCATTTCTATCGCGAGCGGGTGGACCAGCACCTGCGCATCGGCGTGCGGGCGCTGGAGCTGCTGCGCGCGTCCACCGTGGGCCAGCTGCACAGCCGCAAGCTGCGCAGCTTCGCCGAGGTGGCGTTCCAGTGACGCCGGCACACCGCCTGCCGGCGGATTGACCCAGCGCATCCCGCGACCGGGGCTTTCGGCTTGCGAAGCGGCAGGGGGCGGCGTAGGCTCGATCCGCATGAACGGCCTGCCTGGGTAGCGGTGCCTTCGCGCCGCGACAGGCCGCGAGGAGCGCCACCATGTCAAGCCCAGTTCCTGCGGCGGTCGATCCGGCCATCGCGGCCATCCGCACCCTCGCCCTGGTCGGGCCCGCCGCCGCCGGCAAGACGATGCTCGCCGAGGCCCTGCTGGCCCGTGCCGGCGCCATCGGCGCCCCGGGCAGCCTCGAGCGCGGCACCACCGTGAGCGACCACGACGCTCTCGAGCGCAAGCTGCAGCACTCGCTCAACACGGCCGTCATGCACCTCACGCACGAGGGCGTGCGCCTCCACCTGCTGGACACGCCCGGCGCGCCCGATTTCGTCGGCCAGTCGCTGCCGGCACTCGAAGCCGTCGAGACCGCGGCGGTGGTGATCAACGCGGCCACCGGCATCGAGCCCATGGCCGTGCGCATGATGGAGCAGGCCGCGGCCCGCCACCTGGACCGGCTCATCATCGTCAACAAGATCGACGCCCCTGGCGTGGATCTGCCCGCGGTGCTGGCACAGATCCAGGCCGCCTTCGGCAAGGAGTGCCTGCCGCTGAACCTGCCGGCCGCCGGTGGCCGCGAGGTGGTGGACTGCTTCTACAACCGCAGCGGCAGCGCCGACTTTTCCTCGGTAGAGGCGGCCCACCGCGCCCTGGTGGAACAGGTCGTCGAGGTCGACGGCGACTTCGTCGAGCGCTACCTGAACGACGGCGACGTGGACGCCAGCGAGCTGCACGCGCCACTGGAAGAAGCGCTTCGCCAGGGCCACCTGATCCCCGTGTGCTTCGTCTCGGCGCGCAGCGGCGCGGGCGTGCGCGAGTTGCTGGACGTGATCGTGCGCCTGCTGCCCAACCCGGCCGAGGGCAACCCGCCCGACTTCCTGCGCGGCGAGGGGGCCGAGGCCCAGCCCATGCACGCCACGCCCGACCCGGCGCAACACGTGCTGGCGCACGTGTTCAAGGTGGCGGTGGACCCGTACGTGGGCAAGCTGGGCGTGCTGCGCGTGCACCAGGGCACCATCACGCCCAACAGCCTGCTGTACGTGGGCGACGGCCGCAAGCCGTTCAAGGTGGGCCACCTGTTCATGCTGCAGGGCAAGGAGCACGTGGAGGTGCCGCGCGCCGTGCCCGGCGACATCTGCGCCGTCGCCAAGGTGGAGGCGCTGCACTACGACGCGGTGTTGCACGACGCGGCCGAGGACGACCACATCCACCTGGCGCCCCTGCCCTTCCCCACCCCCGTGCATGGCCTGGCCATCGAGCCCAAGCGACGCGGCGACGAGCAGCGCCTGTGGGAGATCCTGGGCAAGCTGGTCGAGGAAGACCCGTGCCTGAAGGTCGAGCACGTGGCCGCCACCAACGAGACGCTCGTCTATGGCCTGGGCGAGCTGCACCTGCGCATCCTGCTGGACCGGCTGCGCGAGGTGCACCGCTTCGAGGTGAACACCCGCCCCCCGCGCGTGGCCTACCGCGAGACCGTCACCGCCCGGGCGGAAGGCCACCACCGGCACAAGAAGCAGAGCGGCGGTGCGGGCCAGTTCGGCGAGGTGTTCCTGCGCGTGGAGCCGCTGCCCCGCGGCGCCGGCTTCGAGTTCGTCGACGAGGTCAAGGGTGGCGCGATCCCGGGCACCTTCATCCCGGCCGTGGAGAAGGGCGTGCGCGAAGCCCTGGCCGCCGGCGTGATCGCCGGCCACCCGGTGGTGGACATCCGCGTCACCGTGCACGACGGCAAGAGCCACAGCGTGGACAGCAAGGAGATCGCCTTCGTCACCGCCGGCCGCAAGGCGGTCATCGCGGCCATCCAGGAGGCGCGGCCCATCGTGCTGGAGCCCATCGTCGACGTGGAGATCATGGCGCCGGAAGCGGCCACGGGCGACATCACGGGCGACCTGGCCTCACGCCGCGGCCAGGTGGCGGGCACCGACGCCCAGCTGGCCGGGCAGATGCGGGTGCGCGCGCAGGCGCCGCTGGCGGAGCTCATGGCCTACCAGAACCGGCTCAATGCCCTGACCAGCGGGCAGGGCCGCTACACGGTGGCGCTGTCGCACTACGAGGCCGTGCCGCCGCAGGTGCAGCAGCAGCTGATGGGCCAGCACCGGCTCGCGCCGGACGACTGACGCAGGCCGACTGCGGGTCAGCGGGCGGCGGACGCGGACGCTGCGCTGGCCGCGGCGGCCCGGCGCGCGGCCAGCTGCGCGCGCCAGTCCGTCCAGTCCACCGGGCCGGTCTCGAAGCGCCGCTTCAGGTTGGCCAGCACACCCGGCCAGACGCGGTCGAAGTAGGCATGGGCGCGGTCCCACTGGCCACCGTCGCCCCAGCCGGTGTGGTGCAGGCGCACGCGGGTGTGCGTCGCATCCACCGGCTCCAGCCGCACCACGACGAAGGTGCGCTGGGCCCGCACCTCGGGCAGGCTGGGTGGGGCGTTCCAGTCGAACGACAGCATGCGCGGGGGCTGCAGCGCCATGAAGCGCATGTCGTCCGCGCCGCGTTCGCCGGGCGGCGCGTCGGGGTCGATGAACACGTGGAAGGCACCGCCCACGCGCGGCTCGACCACCGCTTCGGGGGCGAAGAAGCTGACGATGCCGTCGCGTGTCGTCCAGGCGGCCCAGGCCTGTTCGGGCGTCGCGGCGACCACCACCTCGTGCTGCAGCGCGCGCTCCGCGGCCTGCGCGGGCCATGCGAGGGACAGCATGCCCAGGCAGCCGACGAGCCCGCGCACAGCGGGGCGCCAGGGCGACACAGGCAAGGCAGCTGGCATGGGCACTCCCGACGAATCAAAGCGCCAGCGTAACGCGGCTTTATCATGCGAGCCATGGAGTTTCCCCGCGACGTGGCGGCGGTCCGGCTCGACAACGCCCTGTTGCTGTTCGACGAATTCGTCCGCGCCACCGTCAAGCACCCTGACGCCGCCACCCTGCGCGGCCTCGAGCGCCGCTTCGCCGAGCGGCTGCAGATCCAACCCAGCTACTGGAGCCAGATCAAGGGCCGGTCGCGGCAGATCGGCGAGCGCCTGGCGCGCCAGTTCGAACAGTGCTGCCACAAGCCTTATGGCTGGATGGACCAGCCGCATGGCGGCGGCCGCGCGGCCGTGGGCGCCACCGCCCCCGAAGCGCCCGCCGACGCGCCGCTGCCACAGGACGACGACGAGCGGTTCATCGTGGGGCTGGTGCTCACCTACTACCGTCGCCACCCCCAGCGTGCCCGCACCCGGCTGCTGGACCTGCTCGGCGAGGTCCTGATGCCGGCGGCTGCCCCCGCCGCGGGCCCCGCGCCGACCACGGCCGCCTCGGCCCCATCGCCGGCGGCCGTCGCGAAGACCCCTGCCTCCGCGGACGACGCGCAGTCGCTCTGGCAGCAGACCAGCAGCCGCGTGGCCCCTCTCAAGAAGCGACGCTGACGCGCCCGACGCGCGCGCCCGCTTGCACGCAGCCGCGTGCCGACACCGCGACACGCCGACACCCCACACGCGGGCTGTCGGGGCGTTGCCACGTCCCGCGTTGTAGGGATGCCTTCCTGATAAAAACCGCTTGCGCAAGATAATGACTTCTTTATCATTGCGCCCATGCCGCCCCGGTCGCCCTGCGCGTACCGGCCCGTCCACCCACCTTGCTGCCGATGCGCCTCGTCCCGAACCTGCTGCTGCCGTCCCTGTCCGCCCTGGCCCTCGGCCACGCGGCAGCCGTGTCAGCCGCTGCCGGACCGCCCGCACCGAGTCGTCGCCTGTGTGGCTGAAGCGAAACGTCTTCAGCACCCACACGCGCTGCACGGCCCGGGCAGGTTCTCCTCCCGGGCCGTGTTGTTTTCGGCCATTGAAAGTCGTCCCATGAAGCTCACCCTGCGCACCCCGAAGCCCCGCAACCCCTTCGTCGCCGCCGCCCTGCGGCGACCGGCCGTCCACCACCGGCCGGGCCGCAAGGCCGACCGGCAACACGGCCGCCATGACGTGCGACGGCAACTCGCCGCCGCCGGCATCGGCCGACACGACCCCTGAGCCCTCCAACGCACCGCCGCCCGTCCTGATCGCGCGGTGCCTGACGTGAAAGCCCACACCATGTACCGCACGTTCCCTGTCCCCTCGCCGGCGCCTGCACGCTGGCGCCCGGTGCCCGCCACCCATCCCGCCCGCCGACTGGTGGCACGGCACCTGCGCCGCGCCGGCGCCTGGCTCGCCTGGATGGCGCGCCAGTTGACGCTTCCCGCCGCCGA
>JACRBA010000077.1 GCA_016213265.1 Burkholderiales bacterium
CTTACTTGACCGCCGCGACGATCTTGGTGGCGGCTTCGGCCATCGTGTCGGCGCTGATGATGGGCAGGCCGCTGTCGGCCAGCATCTTCTTGCCCATGTCCTCGTTCGTGCCCTTCATGCGCACCACCAGCGGCACGCTCAGGTTGACGGCCTTGCAGGCGGTGATCACACCCTCGGCGATGGTGTCGCACTTCATGATGCCGCCGAAGATGTTGACGAGGATGCCCTTGACGCTCTTGTTCTTGAGCATGATCTTGAAGGCCTCGGTGACCTTCTCGGCGGTCGCGCCGCCGCCCACGTCCAGGAAGTTGGCCGGCTCGCCGCCGAACAGCTTGATGGTGTCCATGGTGGACATGGCCAGGCCGGCGCCGTTGACCAGGCAGCCGATGTTGCCGTCCAGGCTGATGTAGGCCAGGTCGAACTTGCTGGCCTCGATCTCGGCCGGGTCTTCCTCGTCGAGGTCGCGGTAGGCGACGATCTCGGGGTGGCGGAACAGCGCGTTGGCGTCGAAGTTGAACTTGGCGTCGAGCGCGATCAGGTTGCCCTTGCTGTCACGGTTGAGCGGGTTGATCTCGACTAGCGAGGCATCCGTCTCCATGTAGCAGCGGTACAGGTTCTGGAACAGCGTGACGGCCTGGTCCACGGTGTGGCCGCTCATGCCCACGGCCTCGGCCAGCTTGCGCGCCTGGGCGTCGGTCAGGCCCGCCAGCGGGTCGACCAGCTCGGTGATGATCTTCTCGGGGGTGGCGTGGGCCACTTCCTCGATGTCCATGCCGCCTTCGCTGGAGCAGATCAGCGCCACCTTCTGCGACGCGCGGTCGGTCACCAGGGAGACGTAGAACTCCTTGCCGATGTCGGCGCCTTCCTCGATGTACAGGCGGCGCACCTTCTGGCCTTCGGGGCCGGTCTGGTGCGTCTTGAGCTGCATGCCCAGGATCTGGCCGGCGAGCGACTTCACCTCGTCCATCGAGCGGGCGAGCTTCACGCCGCCGCCCTTGCCGCGGCCGCCCGCGTGGATCTGCGCCTTCACGACCCAGACGCTGCCACCCAGCTTCTGGGCGGCCTCGGTGGCCTCCTGGACGGTGAACGCCGGGTAGCCGCGGGGCACCGGCACGTCGAACTGGCGCAGGAGTTCCTTGCCTTGGTATTCGTGGATCTTCATGGGCTTGTTGCGTGGGTTCAGGACGAAAGCGGTGCGGCGGCGTGACCGGCCGGCGCGGGATTGTCCGACACTTTGTTGGCGTGGGGCTGACGGTACCAGCGCGGATAGTGCAGGCGCACAGCCTCGCCATCGGCGGCCAGGGCGTGGCAACGGTCGAGCTGGAAGGGGCGCGTGTCCCCGTCCGGCGCCACCGCCAGCACGTCGCCGGCAAAGGCCTGGACGACGGCAGTCGGCAGCACGTCGGCCAGTTCGGTGAGATGGGTGCAGCCGGCCACGCCGCCGAGCCGCTCGCGCACCGCCCGCTTGAAACCGCGCAGCAGGTTCAGGCCGGTGAGTGCGGCGTAGCGGTCGCCGTGGCGGTCGCAGTGGCCGGGGTAGGGCGTGGCGCGGGATTCGGCGCCCGAGGCGACGATGGTGAACGAGGTGTCCACCACGATGCGCAGGTGCAGGTCGTGGATCGGGGCGCCGGCCGGGCGGCGGTGCTCACCTTCGCCGGTGGGCCGTGTCTTGGTGTCGCGCACCCAGGCATCCACCTCCCACAGCCCGTCGGGGCGGGCGTGCGCCTGCACCTCGATGGCACGCTGGTGCTTGAGCTGGCGCTGGGGATGGGCGGGAGGCAGCGGCATGGCGGTGCCGGGGGGCGGCGGGCAGGCAGGCCGGGCGCAGGGCGACCCGGCAAGGGGCGAGCCGCGCAATGTAGCACGCATGCTGCATTGCAGCATCGGGGCGGGCCATGCCCGGCCGCGCCCCGGCGCGCAGGTGATCAGTCGTCGTCGCGACCGCCGACGACGCGGTGCACCACGTCCGCCGCGAAGCCGCGGCCGGCGAGGAACCGCATCTGGCGGGCCCGCTCGCGCGGGTCGCGGGGCGGCTCGCCGCCGAACTTGCGCTGCCACACGGCGCGGGCGCGCTCGGCCTCGGTCTCGCGCAGCTGGCGCGCGGTGTCTGGGTCCAGTTCCACCCCGTGGCGAGCCAGCTCCTGGCGGATGCGCGCCGCGCCCTGGCGGCCGGCACGTGCATTCACCCGGCTCTCGGCGAAACGGGCGTCGCTGAGGTGCCGGGCGGCTTCCAGCTCGTCGAGCACGGCGTCGACCTCGGCGGCCGCGGCCTGGGGGTCGAAGGCGCCTTCGACGCCGAGCGCATCGCCCGCGGGGGGCGGCAGCTCCCAGGGATCCAGCGCCGGGCCGCCGCGGCCGGGCGCGGCCGCCGCCGCCTCGGCGCGTTTGCGGGCGTGCGCCAGCAGCTTGGTGCGCAGCTCGGCGCGGCTGTGCTCACGCCGGGCCAGCAGGGCCAGCGCCTGGCCCTTCAGGCTGGGCAGCGGCCGAGCGCGCACGGTTTACTCGGCCGTGGCCTCGCCGAGCAGGGGCACGCCCATGGCTTCGCGCACCTTGTTCTCGATCTCGCGGGCGAGGTCGGGGTTCTCGCGCAGGAACTCGCGGCAGTTGTCCTTGCCCTGGCCGATCTTCTCGCCGTTGTAGGCGTACCAGGAGCCCGACTTGTCCACGATCTTGGCGGCCACGCCCATGTCGATGATCTCGCCCTCGCGGCTGATGCCCTCGCCGTAGAGGATGTCGAACTCGGCTTCCTTGAACGGAGGCGAGACCTTGTTCTTCACCACCTTGACGCGGGTCTCGTTGCCGATGATCTCCTCGCCCTTCTTGATCGAGCCGATGCGGCGGATGTCCAGGCGCACCGAGGAGTAGAACTTCAGCGCGTTGCCGCCGGTGGTGGTTTCGGGGCTGCCGAACATGACGCCGATCTTCATCCGGATCTGGTTGATGAAGATGACCATGCAGTTGGTCTTCTTGATGGTGGCGGTGAGCTTGCGCAGCGCCTGGCTCATCAGCCGGGCCTGCAGGCCGGGCAGGCTGTCGCCCATCTCGCCTTCCAGCTCGGCCTTGGGCGTGAGCGCGGCCACCGAGTCGACGATGACCAGGTCCACCGCGCCGGAGCGCACGAGCGAATCCACGATCTCCAGGGCCTGCTCGCCGGTGTCGGGCTGGCTGATGAGCAGTTCCTGCAGGTTGACGCCCAGCTTCTGCGCGTACTGGATGTCCAGCGCGTGCTCGGCGTCGATGAAGGCGGCCACGCCGCCGAGCTTCTGCATCTCGGCCACGACCTGCAGCGTGAGCGTGGTCTTGCCGGAGGACTCCGGGCCGTAGATCTCGACCACGCGGCCACGGGGCAGGCCGCCCACGCCCAGCGCGATGTCCAGGCCCAGGGAGCCGGTGGAGACCACCTCGATGTCCTCGATGACCTCGCCCTCGCCCAGGCGCATGATGGAGCCCTTGCCGAACTGCTTTTCGATCTGTGCGAGGGCGGCCTGCAGGGCCTTGGCCTTTTCGGTGTTCTGGTTCTTCACGGGTGCGTCCATGTCAGGCGGCCTCCTTGGTGTGGTGGGCGGCTAAGCGGGAATCGGGGTGGAAACTGCCGGCCGATTATGGCAGAAGCTGGATATCTGTACAGTACCTCGCGCCCGATGCCGCCCCGGGGCGGCGGGCAGGCGCTGGCCGCGCTGCCTAGAATGCAGGCATAGCCGCTGGAGACAAGGCGCATGCGCATTCTGATTGCCGAAGATGACCAGGTCCTGGCGGACGGGCTGCTGCGCTCGCTGCGCAGCGCGGGCTATGCCGTCGACCAGGTCGGCACCGGCTCCGAGGCCGATGCCGCCCTCGCCTCGCACGAGTTCGACCTGGTGATCCTCGTCCTCGGCCTGCCGCGCCTGCACGGCCTGGAGGTGCTGCGCAAGCTGCGCGCCCGCGGCTCCAGCATGCCGGTGCTCATCCTCACCGCGGCGGATTCCGTGGAGCAGCGCGTCAAGGGCCTGGACCTGGGCGCCGACGACTACATGGCCAAGCCCTTCTCGTTGCAGGAGCTGGAAGCCCGCGTGCGCGCGCTCACCCGCCGGGGCCTCGGCACGGCGTCCAGCGTCATCAAGCACGGCCCGCTGAGCTTCGACGCCACCGGGCGCGTGGCCTACATCAACGACCAGATGATCGAGCTCTCGGCGCGAGAGATCAGCCTGCTCGAGGTGCTGCTGCAGCGTGCCGGCCGCCTGGTGAGCAAGGACCAGCTCGTCGCCCGCCTGTGCGAATGGGGCGAGGAGGTGAGCAACAACGCCATCGAGGTCTACATCCACCGCCTGCGCAAGAAGATCGAGCAGGGCCCCATCCGCATCGCCACCGTGCGCGGGCTGGGCTACTGCCTGGAAAAGATCCCTTCCTGATGGCCGGGCGCCCGCCCGGCCCTGCGCCGCGGCGGATGGCCGCTATGCTGACGCCGTGGCCAAGTCGATGACGACGACCCGGGAGCAGCGCTCCCTGTTTGGCGAGATCCTCGACTGGATGCTCGTGCCGCTGCTGTTGCTGTGGCCCATGAGCGCCGCGCTCACCTGGCTGGTGGCGCAGAACATCGCCTCGCGGCCCTATGACCGCGACCTGGCCCAGCTCACCCGCATGATCGCCCGCCAGGTGGTGCCCGCCGAAGGCCCGCGGGGCAGCCGCGGCCGGCTGGTGCTGCCCGAGCCCGCGGCGGCACTGCTGCGCAGCGACGATGTCGACCGCGTGTACTTCCAGGTGCTGGGCGAGGGCGGTGAACTGCTGGCCGGTGACCGCGAGCTGCCCGTGCCCGAGGCCGATGCCGCCCAGCCGGCGGCCGTGGGTGAGGTGCAGTTCCGCGACGAGCTGATCCAGAACGAGCCCGTGCGCGTGGCCAGCCTGCGGGTGGTCACCTCACCCGGTGATGCGGTGCGCATCGGCCTGGTCCAGGTGGGCGAGACCATGGAGAAACGCAGCCGCCTGACCACCGAGATCATCAAGGGCGTGCTGCTGCCGCAGTACGTGATCCTGCCGGTGGCGGTGCTGCTGGTGTGGTTCGCGCTGGCACGCGGCATCGCGCCGCTGAACCACCTGCAGCAGCGCATCCAGCGCCGTGCGAGCCACGACCTCAGCCCCATCGACGAGCACGACGTGCCGGAAGAGGTGGCGCCGCTGGTGCGCGCCATCAACGAGCTGCTGACGCGCCTGGACCAGTCCATGTCCACCCAGAAGCACTTCCTGGCCGATGCCGCGCACCAGCTCAAGACGCCGCTGGCGGGCCTGCGCACGCAGGCCGAGCTGGCACAGCGCGAGATCGATGCCGGCGGCGGCGACGTGCAATCGGTGAGGCGCTCGCTGCAGCAGATCGCCCGCTCCAGCCAGCGGGCCGCGCACATGGTGAACCAGCTGCTCTCCATGGCGCGCGCGGAGGACGAGGAGACGGCGCGCCGCACGCAGGACTTTCACCTGGTGCGCCTGGCCACCGACACGGTGCAGGATTTCCTGCCCAAGGCCTTCGACAAGCGCATCGACCTGGGCTACGAGGGCCCGGACGCGCACAGCGACTCCGTGCCCCGCCTGCGCGGGCAGCCCATCCTCGTGCGCGAGCTGATCCGCAATCTGGTGGACAACGCCCTGCAGTACACGCCCGAGGGCGGCACGGTGACCGTGCGCGTGACGCCTGACCCGTTCGGCCAGGTGGTGGTGCTGCAGGTGGAGGACAACGGCCCCGGCATTCCCGAGTCGGAGCGCGAGCTGGTGTTCCAGCCGTTCTACCGGGCACTCGGCACGAATGTGGACGGCAGCGGCCTCGGCCTGGCCATCGTGCGCGAGATCGCCGAGAAGCACCAGGCGACGGTCACCATCGATCGCGCGCGGCCCGCCGTGGCCGCCCCGGCCGGCGGGCCGGGGACGGTGTTCACGGTGCGGTTCCCGGTGCAGCCGGCCAGCCCGGCAGCGCCGGCGGCCGCACCGCAGCCGCACTGAGGCGGCTTCAGCGGGCGGTGGAGAGCTGGCCGCCGGCGCGCGCGTTGCTCGGCGGGTAGCCCGCGGACCACGTGCCGCTGTTGATCAGGGCGCCCGACTCCGCGCTGTACACCGCCCAGGTGCCGTCGTTGTTGACGACCCAGCCGTAGCTGAGCCCGAACTGTGCGGCGCTGGCTTCGGTGAGGGCGTAGCCCTTCACGCCGCTGCCTGCGAGGGCGCGGCCGGTGGGGCCCATCACGGCGTCGGGCGTGTAGGTGCCGCAGCTGGTGAAGTCGCGCTGGCCGGTCACGTAGCCGCCGTTCACGGTGAGGTTGGTGAGGCCGTCGCAGTAGCCGTCGAAGCTGATGTTGGCGGGGATCTTGGCGTGGGCCACGCCGGTGACAGCCAGCAGGACAGCGGCGAGAGTGGACATCTTCAACATGAAGCGAACTCCGAAAGTGAGTGCATGGGAATGGGTGTCGGCGCGGCAGTCGTTGCGCACCGCCTGCTGCGCCGAAGCGCACCCTATGGAGCCTGCGGGCCCAGATCCCTCCCCCTGTCTGGGGAGATCGGCCCCCTTTCTGGAACGCCGTTGACCTGGCGCAGCCGCACGCGTGTTCGTGCCCCCGCCTGCGGAGTTAGGGGTTCAACTCTGCATCAGCCGGCGGCTGCGCGCGATCGACATCAGCATGCCCAGCGACAGCCCGAGCGTGACCATGGCCGTGCCGCCATAGCTGATGAACGGCAGCGGGATGCCCACCACCGGCAGGATGCCGCTGACCATGCCCATGTTCACCATGGCATAGGTGAAGAAGCTCAGCGTCAGCGCACCGCCGAGCAGGCGCGTGAACACCGTGGGCGCCTCAGCGGCGATCATCAGCCCGCGCAGCAGCACGAAGCTGAAGGCGGCGATCAGGCCGAGCGTGCCCACCAGGCCGAACTCCTCCGCATAGGCCGCGAAGATGAAGTCGGTGGTGCGCTCGGGAATGAACTCCAGGTGCGTCTGGGTGCCCTGCATGAAGCCCTTGCCCGTGACGCCGCCGGAGCCGATGGCGATCATGCCCTGGATGATGTGGAAGCCCTTGCCCAGCGGGTCGGTGGTGGGGTCGAGCAGGGTGCACACACGGTGCCGCTGGTACTCGCGCAGCAGCGGCCACGTCACGTCGTCCTGGCAGATGGTGTCGGCCGAGAGCACCAGCGCCGTGATGCCCAGCGCCCCCGCCAGCAGCACCGGCACGATGAGGCGCCACGACAGCCCGGCGAAGTAGATGACGTACAGCCCGCCGGACAGGATGAGCAGGGAGGTGCCGAGGTCGGGCTGCTTCATCACCAGGCCCACCGGCACCATCAGCAGCGCGCCCGCCACGGCAAAGTCGAGCGTGCGCAGCTGGCCCTCGCGCTTCTGGAACCACCAGGCCAGCATCAGCGGCATGGCCAGCTTCATCAGCTCGCTGGGCTGGATCACCACGCCCAGGTTGAGCCAGCGCGTGGCGCCCTTCTTGGTGATGCCGAAGACTGCCGTGGCCACCAGCAGCGCCACGCCCAGCACATACAGCGGCACCGCGATGCGCATCAGGCGCTGTGGTGGCACCTGCGCCACCACGAACATGATGCCGAGCGCCAGCAGCATGTTGCGCGCGTGGTCGACGAAGCGCGTGCCATGGTCGAAGCCGGCGGAATACATGGACATCAGCCCCAGCGCCGCCAGCACCGCCAGGCCGAACAGCAGCGGGCCGTCGAAGCCGCTGAAGACCGGGGCCAGACGCCGCCACAGCGGCGGGCGCTCGAAGACGACGCTCATGGGGCGCTCCCTGGGCGGGCGGGTCGGGTGGCCGGCTCGGAGGCCGGTGCGGCCGGCGCGGCCGGAGCGGACGGCGCAGACGGCGCAGGCGCTGGCACCGGCACGGACGGCGCGCCGCCTTCGCCCACGCTCGGCAGCGGCACGCTGGCGGGGTCGCGCGGCGTGCCGATGGGGGCGGCCCCCTTGCCTTCGCGCACCAGGGCGATGTCTTCCTCGCTGGGGTAGATGCCCAGCAGCAGGTAGTCCAGCACGCGGCGGGCGATGGGCGCGGCGGCGCCCGAGCCCCAGCCGGCGTTCTCCACGATCACCGCCAGCGCCACACGCGGCTCCTCCACGGGGGCGAAGGCCACGTACAGCGAGTGGTCGCGCAGGTGCTCGGCCACCCGGGCGGCGCTGTACTTCTCGCCGCCCCGCACGCCCACGGCCTGGGCCGTGCCCGTCTTGCCGCCGCTGGCATAGGGCGCGCCGGCGAAGACGCGGGCCGAAGTGCCCCCGGTCGTTACCCCATGCATGGCGTCGCGGATCACCGCCACGTGCTCGGGCTTGAGCGGCAGCGGCGCCAGCGCCTCGGACGAGAGCTCGCGCTGGGCGCCGGAGACGGAATCCTGCACCTCGCGCACCAGGCGCGGCTTGAAGCGCTGGCCGCCCGAGGCCAGCGTGGCCATGGCGTTGGCCATCTGCAGCATGGTGAAGTTGTTGTACCCCTGGCCGATGCCCAGCGAGATCGTCTCGCCGGCATACCACTTCTGCTGCTCGGGCTTGCGGAACTTGCGCCGCTTCCACTCGGTGGACGGCAGGTCGCCGGTGACCTCGCCCTCCATGTCGATGCCGGTCTTGCGGCCCAGCCCGAACGGCGACAACTGCTCGTGGATGAGGTCCACGCCCATCTCGTTGGCCAGGCTGTAGAAGTACACGTTGGACGAGCTGACGATGGCCGCGCGCATGTCCTTGGGGCCCGGCCGGTCGGTCTCGGGGCTGCCGAAGGTGCGGCCGCCGAAGCTGTAGGTCAGGTTGTCCATGATCACCGTGCTGGCCGAGCGCTTGCCGCTGTTGAGTGCGGCCATGGCCATGAACGGCTTGAAGGTCGAGCCCGGCGGGTAGGTGCCGCGCAGGGCCCGGTTCAGCAGCGGCTTGTCGATGTTCTCGTTCAGCGCCGTCCAGTTCTCCTGGTCGATGCCGTCGACGAACAGGTTGGGGTCGAAGGTGGGCTTGGACACGAAGGCCAGCACCTCGCCGTTGCGCGGGTCGATGGCCACCAGCGCGCCGCGGCGGTCGCCGTACAGCCGCTCCACCAGCGCCTGCAGGCGGATGTCCACCGACAGCACCAGCGTGTTGCCCGGCGTGGACGGCCGGCTGGCCAGGCGGCGCACGGCCCGGCCGCCCGCGCTCGTCTCGACCTCCTCCACGCCGGTGCGGCCATGCAGCTCGGTTTCGTAGCTCTGCTCCAGCCCCAGCTTGCCGATGTACTCGGTGCCGCGGTAGTTGGCCTGGGCATCCTCCTCCCAGTCCTCCATCGCCTGCTTCTCGGCCTGGTTGATGCGGCCGATGTAGCCCAGCAGGTGGCTGGCCGTCTCGCCCAGCGGGTAGTGCCGGAACAGCCGGGCCTTGATGTCCACGCCGGGGAAGCGGTAGCGCTGGGCGATGAAGCGCGCCATCTCGGCCTCGGTGAGCCGGTTGCGGATGGGCAGCGATTCGAAGCTCTTGCTCTCCTCCAGCTGGCGGCGGAAGCGGCGGCGGTCGCTGGGGCGGATCTCCACCAGCTCGCCCAGCGCGGCGATGGTGCCTTCCAGGTCACGCACCTTGGAGGGCGTGATCTCCAGCGTGTAGGCGGTGTAGTTGTTGGCCAGCACCACGCCGTGGCGGTCGAGGATGCGGCCGCGGTTGGGCACGATGGGCACGATGGCCGTGCGGTTGGCCTCGGCCTGGGCGGCGAAGTCGTCGTGCCGCACCACCTGCAGCCAGACGAGGCGGGCCGTCAGCAGCGCGAAGCCGAACAGCACGAACGCCGCGGCGGCGAGGATGCGCAGCCGGAAGCGGTCGAGCTCGCGACCCAGATCCTTGAGTTCAGTCACGGGCGCCCCCCGCCGGGCGAATACGCCCGTCGACCCCCCGAGGGGGTCGCAGTCCGCTTCGGAGCGGCCGGGCGCTGGCCTGCGGACGCGATCGGCATCACAGCGGGCGGTTCTTGTCGGGGTCGGGCGGGCGGCGCTGGGGGGCGAGCAGCAGCACGGAGGCCACGGGCCACAGCCCGGTCTCGATCAGCGGCGCGATGAACAGCGTCCAGCCGGGAAAGCTGTCGCCCACCGCCAGGCGCACGAGCAGCGAGGCGACATGGGCCGCCAGGAACAGCGGCAGCAGCTGCAGCATCTGCTGCGGCAGGCCGAACCACAGCAGGCGACGGTGGATCATGATGGCCAGGTAGCTCAGCACCGTGTACGACAGCGCGTGCTGGCCGAGCAGCGAGCCGGCGTGCACGTCCATCAGCAGGCCGAACACGAAGGACCAGCCGATGCCCACGCGCCGCGGCTGGTGCACGTTCCAGAACACCAGCGTCAGCGCCACCCAGTCGGGCATGGCAGGCTGCCGGCCCACGGGCAACAGGTTGAGCGCGAACGCCGCCAGCAGCGTGAACCACAGGAAGAAGGGGTTGACGGGCAGCAGCAGCTGGCCGGCGCCGCGCGGCATGATCATTGGCTGGCCCCCTTGGCCGGCCTGGCGGCGGCGCGCCCGGGCGCAGGCTCCGAGGCCGCGGGTTCCGGCCGCGGCGGCAGCTGCAGTGCCAGCGGCTCGAGCACCAGCACGTGGCGCACGCCGTCGGGCTGCGCACTGGGCGTGAGGCTGATGCGGGCGAAGGCCGAATCGGCCCGGCGGTCCACGCTCAGCACCTTGGCCACCGGCAGGCCGGCGGGGTAGACACCATCGCCGCCGCTCGTGACCAGCTCGTCGCCCGCGCGCACGTCGTCGGTGCCCGCCACGAAGCGCAGCTCGAGCGTGCCGCCGTCGCCGCTGCCGAAGGCGGCGCTGCGGTGCTGCGTGCGGGTGTTCACCACGGGGATGGCCGCGTCCTTGTCGACCAGCAGCGTCACCTCGGCGGACCAGGGGTAGACGCGGGTCACCTGGCCGAGCACCCCGCTCTCGTTGACCACCGGCGATCCGGGGGCGATGCCGTGCTGGCTGCCGCGGTCGAGGAAGAGCTTGTGCGAGAACGGGTCCGGCGCCTGGTACAGCACCTCGGCAGCGACCGACTTGACCTGCAGCGCCGGGCGCAGCTCGAGCAGGGCACGCAGGCGGGTGTTCTCGATGGCGAGCTGGTCGGAGCGCGCCGCGCGTTCGGCCTGGGCCGCGAGCCGGGCACGCGCGGCGTCCTCGGCCGTGCGGGCAGCCTGCAGGCCGCCGAGGTAATCGCCGGCAGCCGACCAGGCGGCCACGGGCACGGTGAGCACCTGCACCACCGGACGCAGCACGGTGGCCGTGGCCGCACGCAGCGGCTGCACCAGCGCCAGCCGGCTGTCGGCGGCCATGAGGAAGACCGACAGCGCCGAGAACAGCACGAGCTTGGTCCGCGCGGGCAGCCCCTGGCGGAAGAACGGCGGTGGCGATCGGTCGAGCGTGCCGAGGGGCATGGCAGCTAACGAGGCGGCGGGCCGTCGCGAGCGGTCGTCAGGCTAGGCGGACGGCGCGCAGGAACCGGAACGTACTGGAGGTACGTGAGGATTCCGAGCACCGGCCAACGACGCATGGCGGCCGCGCAGTAGGCCTCACTCCGAAGTGAAGATGGAGCCCAGGCGCTCCATGCGCTCCAGCGCCATGCCGCAGCCGCGCACCACGCAGGTCAGCGGGTCTTCGGCCACCAGCACCGGCAGGCCGGTTTCCTCGGCCAGCAGGCGATCGAGGTCGCGCAGCAGGGCGCCGCCGCCGGTGAGCATCATGCCGCGCTCGGCGATGTCGGCGCCCAGCTCGGGAGGGGTCTGCTCCAGGGCGTTCTTCACCGAGCTCACGATCTGGTTCAGCGGGTCGGTGAGGGCCTCCAGGATCTCGTTGGAGCTGATGGTGAAGCTGCGCGGCACGCCCTCGGAGAGGTTGCGGCCCTTGACTTCCATTTCCTTCACCTCGCTGCCGGGGAAGGCCGAGCCGATGCTCTTCTTGATCGCCTCGGCGGTGGGCTCGCCGATCAGCATGCCGTAGTTGCGGCGGATGTAGTTGATGATGGCTTCGTCGAACTTGTCGCCGCCCACGCGCACCGAGCCCTTGTAGACCATGCCGCCCAGCGAGATGACACCCACCTCGGTGGTGCCGCCGCCGATGTCCA
>JACRBA010000078.1 GCA_016213265.1 Burkholderiales bacterium
CCGATGGTTGTGTCATATACGGCGTTGCTGCGCGAGAACGCGCTGTCGGCCTTGGGCATGACGAAGGGCGCGCGGCTCACGCACTCCACGCCGCCGGCGATGACGAACTGCGCCTCGCCCGCTCGGATGGCCCGGGCGGCCGAACCCACCGCATCCAGCCCCGAGCCGCACAGGCGGTTGATCGTGGCGCCGGGCACGTCCACCGGCAGCCCGGCCAGCAGGGCGGCCATGCGGGCGACGTTGCGGTTGTCCTCACCGGCCTGGTTGGCGCAGCCGTACAGCACCTCGTCCACCGCGGCCCAGTCGGTGCCGGGGTGGCGGGCCATCAGGGCGCGGATGGGCACGGCGCCCAGGTCGTCGGCGCGCACGGGCGACAGGGCGCCGCCATAGCGGCCGAAGGGAGTGCGCAGGGCGTCACACAAGAAGGCGTGGTTCATGTCAGGGCAGGGTTGGCCAGTGCAGCGCGCCATGCTAGCGCCGGGCGGCGGGCGAGGTGCCGGCTCAAGTTATGCGGCGGCAGGCCGATCTTTCCCCGTAACGAACCGGGCTGTGGCCCGCCACGATCAGGGAAAACACCGTGTCCATGACCGCCACCGTCGAACCCAACGACCTCCGCGTCGGGATGTTCATCCATCTCGACGGGGGCTGGATGTCGCACCCCTTCCCGCTGTCGAGCTTCAAGATCAGCAGCCAGGAGCAGATCGACACCATCCGCGCGCTGGGGCTGTCGCGCGTGCGCTGGTCGCCCGAGCGCAGCGACGTGCCGGCGGCCGCCTCTGTGGCGGCCACGGCCGGCGGCGGCGACGAGCCCGAGGACGCGGTCCGGACGCCGGTCGTGGAAGACCCGGCCGCCCGCGCGCGGCGCCTGGCGGATGCCCGCGACGAGGCCGACCGCGCTGCCGTGCGCCTGTGCGAACGGCAGTACCAGGAAGCCTGCCGGGACCTGCGCCGCATCAACGACACCGTGGTCGCCGACCCCGAGCGCGCCCGGGACAGCGCCCAGGCCCTCACCCGCGCGCTGCTGGACAAGATGATGGTCGACGGCGAGCTGTGCGTGCGCGTGCTGGGCGAGCCGGCCGGCGACCGCCACAGCGCGCACGCGGTGAACGTGTCGGTCGTCTCGCTGCTGCTGGCCAAATCCATGGGCATGGCCGAGGCGGAGCTGGCCGACCTGGGCACCGGGGCGCTGCTGCACGACGTGGGCAAGCTCGATCTGCCCGACCGCGTGCGCCTGCCGCACGACGACTTCAGCCACGCCGAGACCACGCTGTACCGCGACCACGTCAGCCACGGCATCGTGCAGGCCCGCCGCATGGGCCTGCCGCCCACCGCGCTGCTGGTGCTGGCCCAGCACCACGAGCTGGCCGACGGCACCGGCTTCCCCAAGGGGGTGACCACCGAGCGCATGGCGCTGGCGGCCCGCATCGTGTCGCTGGTGAACTACTACGACAACCTGTGCAACGGGCCGTCGCCGGCGCGCTCGCTCACCCCGCACGAAGCGCTGTCGCGCATGTTCGCGCAGTCGCGCAGCAAGTTCGACCCGGCCATCCTCAACGGCTTCATCCGCATGATGGGCATCTACCCGCCCGGCTCGCTGGTGCAGCTGTCGGACGAGCGCTATGCGATCGTCACCTCGGTGAACTCCGCCCGGCCGCTGAAGCCGCATGTGCGCGTGCACGACCCCGCGCGCGGCGGGCGCAGCGTGCTGCTGAACCTGGAGGACTGCCCCGACCTGGGCATCCGCCGCAGCCTGAAGGCCGCGCAGCTGCCCGCCCGGGTGGCCGATGTGCTCTCGCCGCGCCAGCGCGTGGCCTACTACTTCGACGTGGCCGCCCGGCCCACCTCGGAAGACGCGTGATGAGCGGCCCCGACGCGGGAATCGCCTGGCTGGCCGGGCAGGCCAGCGCACGCGCCGAGCTGGTGGACAGCCTCGACGACCCCGCCTGGCTGGTCGACGCAGCCGACGCGAGCGTGCAGCATGCCAACCGGGCCGCGGGCGTCTGGTTCGGCACGGAGCCGGCCGAGCTGGTCGGCCGGGCCGCCGACAGCCTGCTGCCCACTCTGGAGGACGTGGCCTTCTGGGGCGACGTGCGCTGCGGCGCCCCCGGCGCCCTGGCCAGCGACACCGAGCTGCCGCGCCCGGGCGGCGCGTCGGCCTGGGTGCACCGCCGCGTGGTGCCCATCGGCGGCCTGGCCGGCGGGGCCGGTGGCGTGCGCGGCTACCTCGTGGTGCTGCGCGACCGCAGCGCCGAGCGGCGCGCGGAGGGCGAGCGCGACCAGCTGCTGGCCGAGCTGCGCGCCACGCTCGAGGCCACGGCCGACGGCATCCTCGTCACCGGCCTGGACGACCGCATCCACGCCTTCAACCGACGTTTCGCCGAGCTGTGGTCGCTGCCCGAATCGGCGCTGGCCCAGCGTGACGATGGGGCCGTCTACCGCTGGATGAGCCGCCAGACCGTGGCGCCGGCCACCTACGAGGCCCGGCTGCAGCAGATCATGGCGCAGGCGCTGCTGTCGGCCGTGGACACGGTGCAGCTGGTCGATGGCACCCAGCTCGAGCGCCACATGCAGCCGCAGTGGAGCCAGGGGCGCCCCATCGGCCGGGTGTTCTCCTTCCGCGTGCTCAACCCGCACCGGCGCGGCGTGCCGCGCCACCAGCGGGCCGTGCTGGATGAGACCAGCGGCCTGATCGAGCGCGGCGGCTTCGTGGCCGAGCTCGACGATGCCGTGGGCCATGCCCGCCGCGACGGCAGCCCGCTGGCCGTGCTGGCGGTGGAGTACGACCGCGACCAGCTTTACGCCCTGGATGGCACGGCCCAGGCGCGCAGCCTGGCCGAGATCGTGGAGGGCCTGCGCGCCTTGCTGCCCGTGCGCGCCCGGCTGGCACGCCTGGGTGGCATGCGCTTCGGCCTGCTGCTGGTCGACGAGGGCGAGGCCGCGGCGCAGGCGCTGTCGCGCAGGCTGGTGGAACACGCGCGTGGCGACGGCGGCCTGCTGGCCACCCGCGCGCTCACCGTCTCCATCGGCATCGCCACCTACCCGCATGGCGGCCTGGGGGCCGAGGACCTGCTGGCCAGCGCCGAGCTGGCGTTGGAGCGCGCCCGGCTGGACGGCCGCAGCGCCTGGCGCGTGCAGGGCTACGACGGGGGTGACGACGGCGCGCGGCTGGCTCGGCTGCACCATGCCCTGCACGACGGCGGCGGCGACGCCCTGCGCCTGCGCTACCTGCCGCGGGTGGACGCCGCCACGGGCGAGGTGCAGGCCATCGAGGCGCTGCTGCGCTGGAACGACGGCGCCAACGGCCTGCTGCCGCCCTCGCAATTCCTGCCCCTGGCCGACAAGGCCGGGCTAGCGGGCGCCCTGGACGACTGGGCGCTGGAGCATGCGCTGCAGCAGGCGGCGCGCTGGCGTAAGGCCGGCCACACCTGGACGGTCAATGTGAATCTGGGCAGCGTGCAGTGCCTGCAGCCGGGCCTGGCGCGTCGGGTGGCGGCGGCGCTGCAGGCGGCCGATTGGCCGGCCGCCCGGCTGGAGCTGGACATCACCGAGGCCGCGCTGCGGCACGACCCCGTGCTGGCGCGCGCGCAGCTGCAGGCGCTGCGCGCCCTGGGCGTGCGCCTGCTGCTGGACGACTTCGGCCGCGGCGAGGCGAGCCTGAACCTGCTGCGGCGCTTTCCGCTGGACGGCGTGAAGCTCGATCGCGACACGGTGCATGGCCTGGCGCGCGGCACCCAGCCCGACACCGGCCTGGCCACCGCGTTGGCCGGGGCGGCCCGTGCCTGCGGCCTGACGGTCTACGCCGAGGGCGTGGAATCGGAGGCCCAGCGCCAGCCGTTGGCGGCGCTGGGTGTGGGCGGCTGGCAGGGCTTCCTGCGCACCCGGCCACTCGATGCCGCCAGCGTGCCGGCCTGCGTGGCCACCTCGCCGGCGGCCCGCAGCCTGCGTTAGGGTCTCCGGCCCCGTGCGATGATCGCCGGGCCATGATCTACAAGTTCAAGAGCCCCGCCGCGGGCGACGTCATCATGCTCGGCCCCACCGGCGAGCGCGTGCTGGGTCTCATCGGCAAGGACGCCACGCCACAGGGCATCATCGAGCCGGCCCAGATGCCGGCGGCCATCCAGGCCCTGGCCGAGGCCATCGCGGCCGACGACGCCCTGCGCGAGCAGGCCGCCCGCGGCGAGGCCCCGGCCGACGAGCCGGCCGCACCGGCGGGCCGCGACGCCATCTCGCTGCGCCAGCGCGCCTGGCCGCTGGTGGAGATGATGAAACGCTGCCACGCCGCCGATGCGCCCATCACATGGGGTGTCTGACCGAGGTGAGTGCGCTGCATGAGGTGACCCGCCTGCTGGCCGTGCGCCACGGTGAGACGGCCTGGAACGTGGACGCGCGGCTGCAGGGCCAGCTCGACGTGGGGCTGAACGACACCGGCCGCGCCCAGGCCCGCCGCCTGGCCGAGGCGCTCGCCGACGAGGGCCTGGAGGCCATCGTCACCAGCGACCTCAGCCGCGCGCGCGACACCGCGCAGGCCGTGGCCGAGCGGCTGGGCCTGCCCCTGGCCACCGATGCGGGCCTGCGCGAGCGCCATTTCGGCAGCTTCCAGGGCCACACCTACGCCGAGGTCGAGCAGCGCTGGCCTGAGGCCAGCGCGCGCTGGAAGCGCCGCGAGCCCGATTTCGGCGCGCCGGGTGGCGAGACGCTGCAGGCCTTCTACGACCGCGTGGTGCAGGCGGTCGACCGCATCGCCCGCGCCCAGGCCGGCCGCCACGTGCTCATCGTCGCGCATGGCGGTGTGCTGGACTGCCTGTACCGCGCCGCCTCGCGCATCGCGCTGAACGCGCCGCGCACCTGGGAGCTGCCCAACACCGGCGTCAACCGCCTGCTGCACACGCCGCAAGGGCTGTCGCTGGTGGGCTGGGGCTGCGTGCAGCACCTGCAGGACACCGCGCTGGACGAGCTCTGACGAGCGCGGCGCCGGCGCGCAGCGCGCTCAGCCGCCTGCGTCGGCCGTGACCGTCCAGGAGCGGGTCACCGGCGCACTGCCGTCGTGCGGCATCGCCGTCAGGTAGGCGGTGTAGGCCACGCCCGGCGCCAGCGGCTGCAGCGGCCACAGCCGCAGCCCGCCTTCCGGCAGCCCCGGGTCCGCCACCACTGCCACCCCCGCACCCTGCAGGCCGGCACCGCCCGCCACCTGGGCGACCACGGGCTCGCCGGTGGGCGCCCGCAGCTCGAACTGCCACACCACCAGCGGGTGCTCGGCCGTCGCGCCGTCCACCCTCACGTCGGTGCCAGACACCGCCACCTCGGGCGGCGAGCTGGCGCTGGCCGGCCATGCCGCCGCCGGGACGGGCGGTGGGCGGGTCACGGCAGGCGCTGCATGGGCCGCAGGCCCCGCACGGGCAGCATGGGCCGCAGGCGGAC
>JACRBA010000084.1 GCA_016213265.1 Burkholderiales bacterium
AACGCCGCCGTCTCGCGCATCCTGATCGAGCGCCCCGCCAAGAACGCCCGCATCACCATCTTCTCGGCCCGTCCGGGCGTGGTGATCGGCAAGAAGGGCGAGGACATCGAGAACCTGAAGGCCGAACTGACCCGCCGCCTGGGCGTGCCGGTGGCAGTGAACATCGAAGAGATCCGCAAGCCGGAAATCGATGCGCAGCTGATCGCCGACTCCATCACCCAGCAGCTGGAAAAGCGCATCATGTTCCGCCGCGCCATGAAGCGCGCCATGCAGAACGCGATGCGCCTGGGCGCCCAGGGCATCAAGATCATGTCCGCCGGCCGCCTGAACGGCATCGAGATCGCGCGCACCGAGTGGTACCGCGAGGGCCGCGTGCCCCTGCACACCCTGAAGGCCGACATCGACTACGGCTTCTCGGAAGCCAAGACCACCTACGGCGTCATCGGCGTCAAGGTGTGGGTCTACCGCGGTGACCGCCTGGGTGCTGGCGAAGCCCCCGTGGCCAAGCCCGAAGGCCAGGAAGAAGAGCGTCGTCCCCGTCGTCCCGCCCGCCCGGGTGCCCCCGCCGGCCGTGGCCGTCCGGGTGGTGACCGTGGCGCGCCGCGCCTGGGTGCCGACAAGCCCGCCGACGGCGCCGCCGCCGGCGCCCCCGGCGTCAAGCGCGTGCGCAAGGTCGCCGCGCCCGCCGGTGGCGAAGGCAAAGGAGAATAAGCATGCTGCAACCCGCACGTCGCAAGTTCCGCAAGGAACAGAAGGGCCGCAACACCGGCGTCGCCACCCGCGGTGCCAACGTGTCGTTCGGCGATTTCGGTCTGAAGGCCACCGAGCGTGGTCGCCTGACGGCCCGCCAGATCGAGGCCGCCCGCCGTGCCATCTCGCGCCACATCAAGCGCGGTGGCCGCATCTTCATCCGCATCTTCCCCGACAAGCCGATCTCCCAGAAGCCGGCCGAAGTGCGTATGGGTAACGGCAAGGGCAACCCCGAGTACTACGTGGCCGAGATCCAGCCCGGCAAGGTGCTGTACGAGATCAACGGCGTCCCCGAGGCGCTCGCCCGTGAGGCGTTCACCCTGGCTGCCGCCAAGCTGCCGCTGCGCTGCACCTTCGTGGCGCGCCAGATCGGCGCCTGATCACGGCGCACGCGAAGGAAAGCAACATGAAAGCATCTGAACTGCGAGCCAAGGACGTGGCCGCGCTCGAGAAGGAGGTCACCGACCTCCTCAAGGCGCACTTCGGCCTGCGCATGCAAAAGGGCACCCAGCAGCTCGGCAACACCGCGCAGCTCGGCATGACCCGCCGCGACATCGCCCGCGCCAAGACCATCCTGGCCGAGAAGAAGAAGGGAGCCGCCAAGTGAGCGAAGCCCAGCAAGCGACCAAGAACACCCGCACCCTGATCGGCAAGGTCGTCAGCGACAAGCGCGCCAAGACGGTCACCGTGCTGGTCGAGCGCCGCGCGGCGCACGAGCTGTACGGCAAGATCGTGGCGCGTTCGCGCAAGTACCACGCCCACGACGAGAAGGGCGAGTACCACATGGGTGACACGGTCGAGATCGCCGAGACGCGCCCCCTGTCCAAGACCAAGGCCTGGGTCGTGACCCGCCTGGTCGAGAAGGCTCGCCTGGTCTGACGTCCCTCGGTGCGCCGCGCTTCGCGCTGCGCCCGTCCCACGGCCGGACGCCTGCTGCAGGCGCCCGGCCGTTTTCCATTCCCCCGCAGGAGACATGCATGATCCAGATCGGCGACAGGCTGCCGGCCGGCCAGCTGAAGGAATACATCGAGGTCGAGGGCAACGGCTGCACGCTGGGCCCCAACACCTTCGATGTCGCCGAGGCCACCGCAGGCAAGACCATTGCGCTGTTCGCGCTGCCCGGCGCCTTCACGCCCACCTGCTCGGCCAAGCATGTGCCGGGCTACGTGGCCCAGGCGTCTGCCCTGCGTGAAGCCGGTGTGGACGAGATCTGGTGCGTGTCTGTCAATGACGCCTTCGTGATGGGCGCCTGGGGGCGCGAGCAGCAGACCGCCGGCAAGGTGCGCATGATGGCCGATGGCAGCGCCGACTTCACCCGCGCGGTGGGCCTGACGCTGGACCTGACCGCCAACGGCATGGGCCTGCGCTCCCAGCGCTACTCGATGCTGGTGGTGGACGGGGTGGTGCGGGCGCTGAACGTCGAAGCGCCTGGCAAGTTCGAGGTGAGTGATGCCACGACGCTGCTCGCGCAAGCCCGGCAATGGAAGGGTGCTTGACGCGCCCTCGAGGTATCCCTCATAATCCACCGCTTCGCCGGCTTTTGCCCTGCGCATTCGTTGCAGGGCGGCTGCCGGATCCGCCCAAACCTGCTGCTGCGCCCCGCGCGGCGGCTGACGGGCCCAAGACTGACCGACTCGCCGGCATCTCACGCCTGGCGTGACGGGCCAAGTTGGGGACACAAATGATCCAAATGCAATCGCGACTCGACGTCGCTGACAACACGGGCGCGAAGTCCGTCATGTGCATCAAGGTGCTGGGTGGTTCCAAGCGCCGGTATGCAGGCATTGGCGACATCATCAAGGTGTCGATCAAGGAAGCCGCGCCGCGTGGCCGCGTCAAGAAGGGCGAGGTCTACAACGCCGTGGTCGTGCGCACCGCCAAGGGCGTGCGCCGCCAGGATGGCTCGCTGCTGAAGTTCGACGGCAACGCCGCCGTCCTGCTGAATGCCAAGCTGGAGCCGATCGGCACCCGCATCTTCGGCCCGGTGACGCGCGAGCTGCGTTCCGAGCGCTTCATGAAGATCGTCTCGCTGGCGCCGGAAGTGCTCTGACAAGAGCGCCACGAGTAAAGGAAACGCGATGAACAAGATCCGCAAGGGTGACCAGGTCGTGGTGCTGACCGGCCGCGACAAGGGCAAGCGCGGCACCGTGGCCGAGCGCGTCGATGCCGACCACGTGATCGTCGAAGGCGTCAATGTCGCCAAGAAGCACGTCAAGCCGAACCCGATGAAGGGCACGACCGGCGGCGTGGTCGACAAGACGATGCCGATCCACCAGTCCAACGTGGCCATCTGGAACGCCGCCGCCGGCAAGGCCGACCGCGTGGGCATCAAGATCGGTGCCGACGGCAAGAAGGTTCGCGTCTTCAAGTCGAACGGCGAAGAGATCAAGGCCTGAAGGAGCGCTTGAGCATGAGTCAACAGCAACAAGCCGCCGTCGTGGCGCGCCTGCAGGCCTACTACCTGGAGAAGGTGGTGCCCGACATGATGGCCAAGTTTGGCTACAAGTCGGTGATGGAAGTGCCCCGCCTGACCAAGATCACCCTGAACATGGGCGTGAGCGAGGCCGTGGCTGACAAGAAGGTCATGGACAACGCCGTCGGCGACCTGACCAAGATCGCCGGCCAGAAGCCCGTGGTCACCAAGTCGAAGAAGGCCATCGCCGGCTTCAAGATCCGTGACGGCGTGCCCATCGGCTGCATGGTCACCCTGCGCGGTGCCCGCATGTTCGAATTCCTCGACCGTTTCGTGACGATCGCCCTGCCGCGCGTGCGCGACTTCCGCGGTATCTCCGGTCGCTCTTTCGACGGCCGTGGCAACTACAACATCGGCGTCAAGGAACAGATCATCTTCCCGGAAATCGAGTACGACAAGATCGACGCGATCCGCGGCATGAACATCTCCTTCACGACCACGGCGAAGACCGACGACGAGTGCAAGGCGCTGCTCGCGGCGTTCCGCTTCCCGTTCAAGAACTGAGGCGACCCATGGCAAAAATGTCCCTGAAGCAGCGCGAAGACAAGCGCGAGAAGCTGGTCGCCAAGTACGCGAAGAAGTACGCCGAACTGAAGGCCATCATCGACGACGCGAAGAAGTCGGAAGACGAGCGCTACGCCGCCCGCCTCGAGCTGCAGAAGCTGCCGCGCAACGCGAACCCCACCCGCCTGCGCAACCGCTGCGAGCTGACCGGTCGCCCCCGCGGCACGTTCCGCAAGTTCGGCCTGGCCCGCAACAAGATCCGCGAGCTCGCCTTCAAGGGCGACATCCCTGGCGTGATCAAGGCCAGCTGGTAATCGAGGCGACAAGGAGAACACACCATGAGCATGAGTGATCCCATCGCCGACATGCTGACCCGCATCCGCAACGCGCAGGCCGTCGAGAAGACCTCGGTGACCATGCCGTCGTCGAAGCTGAAGGTCGCCATCGCGCAGGTCCTGAAGGACGAGGGTTACATCGACGGTTTCGCCATCAAGGGCGATGCCGGCAAGAACGAGCTGGAAATCGGCCTGAAGTACTACGCCGGTCGCCCCGTGATCGAGCGCATCGAGCGCGTCAGCCGCCCCGGCCTGCGCATCTACCGTGGCCGTGACGCCATCCCCCAGGTCATGAATGGCCTGGGTGTGGCGATCGTCACCACGCCCAAGGGCGAGATGACCGACCGCAAGGCCCGCGCTGCCGGTGTCGGCGGCGAAGTGCTGTGCTACGTGGCTTGACGCCAGCCTAAGGAAGGAATCGAGCAATGTCCCGCGTTGGAAAAATGCCGATCGCCGTCCCGCAGGGCGTGGACGTGAAGATCACCGAAGACCAGATCACCGTGAAGGGCGCCAACGGCACGCTGGTGCGTCCGGTGCATGCCCTGGTCACGGTCAAGAACGAAGCCGGCACCCTGTCGTTCGCCCCGGCGAACGACTCGGCCGAGGCCAATGCCATGAGCGGCACCCTGCGTGCGCTGGTGGCCAACATGGTCAACGGTGTCAGCAAGGGCTTCGAGAAGAAGCTGAACCTGGTCGGCGTGGGTTTCCGCGCCCAGGCCCAGGGCCAGAAGCTGAATCTGCAGATCGGGTTCTCGCACCCGGTCGTCAAGGAGATGCCTGCCGGCATCACCGTGACGACGGCGACCCCGACCGAGATCGTCATCAAGGGCGCTGACCGCCAGGTGGTGGGCCAGCTGGCCGCCGAAGTGCGCGCCTTCCGGCCGCCCGAGCCCTACAAGGGCAAGGGCATCCGCTACGCCGACGAGCGCGTGGTCCTCAAAGAGACCAAGAAGAAGTAAGGAGCGACACCATGCTGAACAAGAAGGAACAGCGCCTGCGTCGCTCGCGCCAGACCCGCCAGCGCATTGCCAAGCAAGGCGTCGCGCGCCTGACGGTCTTCCGCTCGAACCTGCACATCTACGCGTCCGTCATCTCGGAAGACGGCGCCCGCGTGGTGGCCACGGCCTCCACCGCCGAGAAGGACCTGCGCGAGCAGCTGTCCGGCAACGGTGGCAATGCGGCCGCTGCCGCTCTGGTGGGCAAGCGCATCGCCGAGAAGGCGAAGGCGGCTGGTGTCGAGAAGGTCGCTTTCGACCGCGCCGGCTTTGCCTACCACGGCCGCGTGAAGGCGCTGGCCGAGGCGGCCCGCGAAGCCGGTCTCCAGTTCTGACCCCGAGCGGCGAAGGAATATCCACATGGCAAAGTTTCAACCCCGCGTTCAGACCGAAGGCAACGACGACGGCCTGAAGGAAAAGATGATCGCGGTCAACCGCGTCACGAAGGTGGTCAAGGGTGGTCGCACGCTGAGCTTCGCGGCGCTGACCGTGGTCGGCGATGGCGACGGCCGCATCGGCATGGGCAAGGGCAAGGCCAAGGAAGTGCCCGTGTCCGTCCAGAAGGCCATGGAAGCGGCGCGCCGCAACATGGTCAAGGTGAGCCTGAAGAACGGCACCATCCACCACGTGGTGGAAGGCGAGCACGGCGCCGCCAAGGTGCTGATGGCCCCGGCCCCGGCCGGTACCGGCATCATCGCCGGCGGCCCGATGCGCGCGGTCTTCGAAGTGATGGGCGTGACCGACATCGTGGCCAAGAGCCACGGCTCGACCAACCCGTACAACATGGTCCGCGCCACGCTGGACGCGCTCAAGCGCTCCACGACGCCGGCCGAGGTGGCCGCCAAGCGCGGCAAGTCGGTTGAAGAAATCTTCAACTGATCGCGCAGCCGAGGAGAACCCCATGACGGACGCCAAGAAGACCCTGAAGGTCAAGCTGGTCCGCAGCCCGATCGGCTGCAAGGCCTCGCACCGCGACACCGTGCGCGGCCTGGGCCTGCGCAAGCTCAACAGCGAGCGCGTGCTGGAAGACACCCCCGCGGTGCGCGGCATGATCAACAAGATCGCCTACCTGGTGCAGGTGCTGTAAGGCGCCTTCATCGACGAGGAAGAGCAATGCAACTCAATTCCATCAAGCCCGCCGAGGGTGCCAAGCGGGCCCGCCGTCGCGTTGGCCGCGGCATCGGCTCGGGCCTGGGCAAGACCGCCGGCCGTGGCCACAAGGGCCAGAAGTCCCGCGCGGGTGGTTTCCACAAGGTCGGCTTCGAAGGCGGCCAGATGCCCCTGCATCGTCGCCTGCCCAAGCGTGGCTTCAAGTCCGCCCAGGCCAAGTACAACGCCGAGGTCACCCTGCACGAGCTGCAGGCGCTGGGCGCTGACGAGGTCGATCTGCTGACGCTGAAGCAAGCTGGCCTGGTCGGCGAGCTGGTCAAGCACGTCAAGGTCATCAAGTCGGGCGAGCTGAGCAAGAAGGTCACGCTCAAGGGCATCGGCGCGACCGCCGGCGCCAAGGCGGCGATCGAAGCGGCCGGCGGCTCGCTGGCCTGATCGGCGCGACCACTCGAAGGACACCCACCCTCGTGGCAACCTCCTCGAATCAGCTGGCCAAGTCGGGCAAGTTCGGCGACCTGCGTCGCCGGCTGGTCTTCCTGCTGCTGGCGCTCGTGGTCTACCGCATCGGCGCGCACATTCCCGTGCCGGGCATCAACCCGCAACAGCTGCAGGCCCTGTTCCAGGGTCAGCAGGGCGGCATCCTGAGCTTGTTCAACATGTTCTCGGGTGGCGCGCTGTCGCGGTTCACGGTCTTCGCGCTGGGGATCATGCCGTACATCTCGGCGTCGATCATCATGCAGCTGATGACCTACGTGGTGCCCAGCCTGGAAGCGCTGAAGAAGGAAGGCGAGGCCGGCCGCCGCAAGATCACCCAGTACACGCGCTACGGCACGCTGGTGCTGGCGGTGTTCCAGTCGTTGGGCATCGCCCTGGCGCTGGAGGGCTCGGCGGGCCTGGTGATCGATCCGGGCTTCGGCTTCCGCGTCACGGCGGTGGTCAGCCTGGTGGCTGGCACGATGTTCCTGATGTGGCTGGGTGAGCAGATCACCGAGCGAGGTCTGGGCAACGGCATCTCGATCCTGATCTTCGGTGGCATCGCCGCGGGTCTGCCCGGGGCCATCGGCGGCCTGTTCGAGCTGGTCCGCACGGGTGCGATGAGCATCTTCGCGTGCCTGGTGATCATCGTGCTGGTGGGCGCCGTCACCTACGGGGTGGTGTTTGTCGAGCGCGGTCAGCGCAAGATCCTGGTGAACTACGCCAAGCGCCAGGTGGGCAACAAGGTCTATGGTGGCCAGTCGTCGCACCTGCCGTTGAAGCTCAACATGTCGGGCGTGATCCCGCCGATCTTCGCATCGTCGATCATCCTGCTGCCGGCCACGATCGTGGGCTGGTTCGCCACCGGTGACGGCCTGCGCTGGCTGAAGGACATCTCGTCGGCCCTGTCCCCCGGGCAGCCGATCTACGTGATGCTCTACGCCGCGATGATCGTGTTCTTCTGCTTCTTCTACACGGCGCTGGTGTTCAACAGCCGTGAGACGGCAGACAACCTGAAGAAGAGCGGCGCGTTCATTCCGGGCATCCGTCCGGGCGAGCAGACCGCGCGGCACATCGACAAGATCCTGTCCCGTCTGACGCTGGCTGGCGCGATCTACATCACGCTGGTGTGTCTCCTGCCTGAGTTCCTGGTGCTGAAGTACAGCGTTCCGTTCTACTTCGGCGGCACCAGCCTGTTGATCATCGTCGTGGTGACGATGGACTTCTGGGCCCAGGTGCAGTCTTACGTGATGAGTCAGCAGTACGAGTCTCTGCTGAAGAAGGCGAACTTCAAGGCAAGCTGACGCGCCGGCGGGCGTTGCCGCCGCACCACTGAAAATGGCGAAAGACGACGTCATCCAGATGCAGGGCGAGATCCTCGAGAACCTGCCCAACGCGACGTTCCGGGTGAAATTGGAAAACGGGCACGTGGTTCTCGGGCACATCTCCGGCAAGATGCGCATGCACTACATCCGCATCCTGCCCGGCGACCGGGTGACAGTTGAATTGACACCGTACGATTTGAGCCGCGCCAGGATCGTTTTCCGCGCGAAATGAATTCTTTGCCCTCGCGTGATCTCTCGCAGGGCGCCTCCAGGAGAAGACCATGAAAGTCTCGGCCTCGGTCAAGAAGATGTGCCGCAATTGCAAGATCATTCGCCGCCACGGCGTGGTGCGCGTGATCTGCACCGACCCCCGCCACAAGCAGCGTCAGGGTTGAGCCGGTCGGCCGGCTGACAGCGAATCGAAGGAAGCACAATGGCACGTATTGCTGGTATCAACATTCCGCCGCACAAGCACGCGGAAATTGGCCTGACGCACATCTACGGCATCGGCCGCACGACCGCGCAGAAGATCTGCGACGCGGTGGGCATCGCCTACTCGAAGAAGGTCAAGGACCTGACCGACGCCGACCTGGAGAAGATCCGGGAAGAAGTGGGCAAGATCACGATCGAGGGCGACCTGCGCCGCGAGATCTCCATGAACATCAAGCGACTGATGGACCTGGGCTGCTACCGCGGCTTCCGCCATCGTCGTGGCCTGCCGATGCGCGGTCAGCGCACCCGCACCAATGCCCGCACCCGCAAGGGCCCGCGCAAGGGCGCTGCCGCGCTGAAGAAGTAAGCGTCGCCCAGGACCCTAGGAAAGAGAACACCACATGGCCAAGTCCCCTGCCAACACCGCCGCGCGGCGTGTGAGCAAGAAGGTCCGCAAGAACATCGCGGACGGCATCGCCCACGTCCACGCCTCGTTCAACAACACGATCATCACGATCACCGACCGTCAGGGCGGCGCGCTGTCGTGGGCGTCGTCCGGCGGCCAGGGCTTCAAGGGCTCGCGCAAGTCGACGCCGTTCGCCGCGCAGGTGGCCGCCGAGATGGCCGGCCGTGCCGCGCAGGAGCAGGGCATCAAGAACCTCGACGTGCGGATCAAGGGCCCCGGCCCCGGCCGCGAGTCGTCGGTGCGTGCGCTGGCTTCGCTGGGCATCCGGATCAACTCGATCTCGGACATCACCCCGATCCCGCACAACGGCTGCCGCCCCCAGAAGCGCCGCCGCATCTGAGCGCTGGCAGGGCCCGACGGCTCTGCTACAATCGAGAGTTTCCCGAGTGCCGGCCGCGGAGTGCCTACCCGCGGCCGGTTTCGTCGTCACTCGGGACGCGGTTCAAGGGCCGCGAGGCGCCTCCCTGCCAAGCCCACCGTCTGAGCGAATTCCACAACACCCGCCAGACTCGCGCGCCGACCGGCCTCGTGCCGGGTTTCTGGGCGCGTCAGCAACCACACTGAAAAGGACCCAACGTGGCACGTTACCTCGGCCCCAAGGCCAAGCTGTCCCGCCGTGAAGGCACCGACCTGTTCCTGAAGAGCGCCCGCCGCGCCATCAGCGACAAGGCCAAGTTCGACACCAAGCCCGGCCAGCATGGCCGCACCTCCGGCTCCCGCACGAGCGACTTCGGTCTGCAGCTGCGCGAGAAGCAGAAGGTCAAGCGCATGTACGGCGTCCTCGAGCGCCAGTTCCGCCGCTACTTCGCCGAAGCCGAGCGCCGCAAGGGCAACACCGGCGCGAACCTGCTGTTCCTGCTGGAGACCCGCCTGGACAACGTCGTGTATCGCATGGGCTTCGGCTCGACCCGCGCGGAAGCCCGCCAGCTGGTGTCGCACAAGGCCCTGACGGTCAACGGCCAGGTCGTGAACATCCCGTCGTACCAGGTCAAGCCGGGTGACGTGATCGCCATTCGTGAGAAGGCCAAGAAGCAGCTGCGCGTCACCGAGTCGCTCAAGCTGGCCGAGTCCATCGGCATGCCGGCCTGGGTGGCGGTGGACGCCACCAAGCTGGAAGGCACCTTCAAGAAGGTCCCCGACCGCGACGAGTTCGGCGCCGAGATCAACGAGTCGCTGATCGTCGAGTTGTACTCGCGCTGATGACGTCTGCCGGCGCGTGCGCCGCCCTCGTGGCGCACGTGGCCGAACCCGCCGCGGCATGCCGGATCCGTGGTGGTTCCTTCGCGCACCGGTGTGGTCCGTCAGCCTTATCGGTGTAACGAGCCGAGGGTATTGAGAGGAACAGGACTTACATGCAAACCAATCTGCTGAAACCCAAAGCCATCGTTGCGGAGCCGCTGGGCGGCCACCGCGCCAAGGTCACGCTGGAGCCGTTCGAGCGTGGTTACGGCCACACGCTGGGCAACGCGCTGCGCCGCGTGCTGCTGTCGTCGATGGTGGGTTACGCGCCGACGGAGGTCACCATCGCCGGCGTGCTGCATGAGTACTCGACGGTCGACGGCGTGGCCGAAGACGTCGTGCACATCATGCTGAACCTCAAAGGCGTGGTCTTCCGTCTGCACAACCGCGACGAGGTCACCCTGGTGCTGCGCAAGGAGGGCGAAGGCCCCGTCACTGCCGCCGACATCCAGACGCCGCACGACGTGGAGATCGTGAACCCCGAGCACGTCATCGCCAACCTGGCGCAAGGCGGCAAGCTCGACATGCAGATCAAGGTGGAGAAGGGCCGCGGCTACGTGCCGGGCAACCTGCGCCGCTACGGCGACGAGCCCACCAAGTCCATCGGCCGCATCGTGCTGGACGCCTCGTTCTCGCCGGTCAAGCGCGTGAGCTACGCGGTGGAGAACGCCCGCGTCGAGCAGCGCACCGACCTGGACAAGCTGGTCATGGAGATCGAAACCAACGGCGCGATCTCCCCCGAGGACGCCATCCGCGCGTCGGCCAAGATCCTGGTGGAACAGCTGGCGGTGTTCGCCCAGCTGGACGTGGGCGACATCGCCTCGTTCGGCGAGCCGGCCGCCAAGAGCTCCGCGGTGTTCGACCCGATCCTGCTGCGTCCGGTGGACGAGCTCGAGCTCACCGTGCGCTCGGCCAACTGCCTGAAGGCCGAGAACATCTACTACATCGGCGATCTGATCCAGCGCACCGAGACCGAGCTGCTGAAGACCCCGAACCTGGGCCGCAAGTCGCTCAACGAGATCAAGGAAGTGCTCGCCTCGCGTGGTCTCACGCTGGGCGCCCGCCTGGAAAACTGGCCCCCGCAAGGCCTGGACAAGCGCTGATTTTCAGCACCCGGCTGGCGAGTACGCCAGCCACCCTCCGAGAGGGTAGCCACCGGGCTTGGGGCGGCCCGGCGCCCAGTGGCTTCTCGGCAACGACGGTCGAACCGCGTTCGGCCGAACAGTGCAACCCTCAGTACCTGATTACGGCTGAGGTTCAATAAGGAAAGGAACGCACCATGCGCCATCGCAACGGACTCCGCAAACTCAACCGCACCAGCGAACACCGCGCCGCCATGCTGCGCAACATGTGCGTGTCGCTGCTGCAGCACGAGGCGATCAAGACCACGGTCCCCAAGGCCAAGGAACTGCGCCGCGTCGTCGAGCCCCTCATCACGCTGGCCAAGGAGCCCACGGTGGCGAATCGCCGTCTGGCGTTCTCGCGCCTGCGCGACCGTGACATCGTCACCAAGCTGTTCAACGAGCTGGGCCCCCGGTACCAGACCCGTCCGGGCGGCTACACGCGCATCCTGAAGATGGGCTTCCGCGTGGGCGACAATGCCCCCATGGCCTATGTCGAGCTGGTCGACCGCCCCGAAGTGGCGGCCGAGCAGCCCGCCGACGCCGCGGCGGAGTGACATCGGGAGGCCTGGCAACGCCGGGCCCCCTGCACCCCCGCCACGAAGGGCCAGCGATGCTGGCCCTTTTTCTTTGGCGCTCTGGCACCCGCGCACCGCCCGTGGGAACCCGCACCCGCCTGCACCTGTCTCACCCGCCCCATGACGCGAAACGCCTTGCCCCGGTCCCTCGCCCTCTTGCTGGCCCTGATGGCGCTGGCCCGGCAGCTGCTGGGGCCCGGCGCGGCGTGGGCCGACGAGTTCCTGGAGCCGGAGGTCGCGTTCCCCCTGCAGGCCGAGGCCAGCGGGCCCAAGGAAGTGCGGCTGCGCTTCAACACCGTCCCCGACTACTACCTCTACCGCGACAAGCTGCAGTTCACCAGCAGT
This sequence comes from Burkholderiales bacterium, assembly GCA_016213265.1. Classification (GTDB taxonomy): domain Bacteria; phylum Pseudomonadota; class Gammaproteobacteria; order Burkholderiales; family Burkholderiaceae_C; genus Ideonella. Next base: position 12,148 of record JACRBA010000084.1, read on the forward strand.
GAAGCCACGCTGGGCGAGCCGGTGGTGCCCCCCGGCAAGGTCAAGTACGACGAGAACTTCCAGAAGGATGTGGAGACCTTCCACGGCCCGCTGGAGGTGCGTGTGCCGGTGCTGCAGGCGCCCGCCGACGGCTTCGTGATGCAGGTGGGCTCACAAGGCTGCGCGGATGCCGGCCTGTGCTACCCGCCCATGACGCGTGACGTGCGCGTGTCACTGGCCGGGTTTGGCGGCGCCGGCACGGCCGACGTGCTGGGCGCCGGCGGCGCCACGCCGGCTGCCACCCCGGCGCCTGCGAACGCCGATGCGGCCGCGCCGGCCGGCGCCCCGGCGGACGAACAGGACCGCGTGCAACAGGTGCTTCGCAGCGGCTCGTGGTGGGCCACCATCGGCGCCTTCTGGGTCATGGGCTTGCTGCTGGCCTTCACGCCCTGCGTGCTGCCCATGCTGCCCATCCTCTCGTCCATCCTCACCGGCGGCGCCGAGGTATCGCGCCAGCGCGGCCTGCTGCTCGCCGCGTCGTACTCCCTCGGCATGGCGCTGGTGTACACGGCGCTCGGCGTGGCCGCGGGCCTCGCCGGCGAGGGCCTGGCAGCGGCCCTGCAGAAGCCGGCCGTGCTGGCCGCCTTCGCGGCCATGCTGGTGCTGTTCTCCCTGTCGATGTTCGACGTGTACGAGCTGCGTCTGCCCAGCGGCCTGGCCACCCGGCTCGATGGCGCCTCGCGCCGACTGCCGGGCGGTCACCTGGCCGGTGTGTTCGTCATGGGGGGCGTGTCCGCGCTCATCGTCAGCCCCTGCGTCACCGCCCCCTTGGCGGGTGCGCTGCTCTTCCTCAGCCAGACGCGTGACGTGGCCCTGTCCGCCACGGCGCTGTTCGCCCTGGCCACCGGCATGAGCGTGCCGCTGCTGCTGCTGGGCGCCTCCGCCGGGGCCTGGCTGCCCCGTTCCGGCAGCTGGATGCATGCCATCAAGCGCTTCTTCGGCCTGGTGCTGCTGGGGGTGGCGCTGTGGGTGGTGCAGCCCGTGCTGCCGCCCGCCATCGCGCTCGCGCTGTGGGGTGGCCTGCTGCTCATGGGCGGCTTCATGCTGCGCCCCTTCGACCCCCACCCCCACGCCGGCGCGCCGCGCGTGTGGCTGCAGCGCGCGGGGGGCGTGGCCGCACTGGCCTGGGGCGTGATGATGCTGGGCGGCGCCGCTTCCGGGGGGCGCGATCCGCTGCAACCGCTGGCTCACCTGGTGGGCAGCGCCCAGGCGGGCCCGGCGGCGGCCGCGTCCGGCGTCGCCTTCCGCCCGGTGCGCAGCGTGGCCGAGCTGGACGCGCTGGTGCGTGAAGCCGGCCGCCCCGTGATGCTCGACTTCTATGCCGACTGGTGCGTGAGCTGCAAGGAGATGGAGCGCTTCACCTTCAGCGACCCGTCCATCCAGGCGCGCCTGTCACGCGCCCTGCTGCTCAAGGCCGACGTCACCGCCAACAACGACGACGACCGGGCCCTGCTCAAGCGCTTCCAGCTCTTCGGCCCGCCCGGCACCATCTTCTTCGATGCCCAGGGGCGTGAGTTGGCCGACCCGCGCGTCATCGGCTTCCAGAACGCCGAGCGCTTCGGGCGCAGCCTGGACGCCGCGGGGCTCTGACGCTAGAGGGGCCCGCCTCGCGCGGCACGCGCTGCCGCGGCCTCTTCGCCCGCCGGGCACGCATCCGCGCGGCCCCAATAGCCACGACAGATACGGTGTCGGCAGATGAGGGCTGCCTGATCATTGCCCCGGCACGCCGCGGCCACGCCGGCCATCGAGGGAAGGCCGACAGCCGGCGGCGGCGTGTAGGTGGCCGTGCCCGGCCCTTGCCCCATCAGCGCCGCCACTACCTCGACATCGGGATCGCGAGCCGCCGCGCGGGCCGGGGCAGGCGCCGGCCGGGCGCGACCGCGGGGCGGGTGCGGCGACTTGCCGGCTGCGGCGCTCACCGCCCAATGAGGGACTCCCGGCGCCGACATGGGCACGGAGGCGGGTGTCGCGACAGGTGTCGCGGCGGAGGGCGCCATGGACGCGGGGGACGCGGCCGAAGTCGGTGACAGTTCCTCGATGCGGGCAGCCTGCACAGCCACTGCCAGCGCAGAGGCAGAGGATGTCTCCGCGGGCGGGAGATGACGGACAGCGGGCGCGGGCGAAGAAGTCGAGGGGCGAGGGGGGGCGGGCCAAGGCCACGTCATGATGCCACTCAAGGCGGCGGCGGCGCCGACGGCGGCCACCGAGAGCCCGGCGAACACGCCGCGGGCCACACCCCGCGGTCGCGAGGGGGAGCGCAGAGGCTGACCCCCTTCGGCGGGGCCGGCGCGGGCCAGCTGATCCAGCAACGAGTGCCGCGCCGCAGGCGCCTGCGGCGCGCCGGCGACCAGGGAAGGCCGGCCCGGACCCCCCGGAGGGCTCGCCGCGTCCATGTCCACCGTCGGTGCTCCAGCGTCCGTTGCACAAGCCGCGGATTCTAAGCGTCAGGGTCAGCGTCATCACCGCTTGGCGACCCCCAGTAAGGGGGATGTGAGAGGCCCCCACAGATGCCAGCCGCTCAAGCAGAATGGCGCCGCGAATCCGGTGGCATAACGTGTTGGTTGTTGGTATCAGTTTGTATCTTCTACTGGTGTCTGCAGCGGCCAGTTGGTTGCTGTGGGGATGGCCGCGCGTGCACCGGGGGCGCCCTGCTGGTACGGCGGGCGACGCTGGCGAAATACCGCGTCAGCCGCGGGCGCAGGTCCACGCGGCCCGGCGCTGGGCGGGTGGCTGGCACGCCGCGGGGCTCGCTGGTGCAGCGGCTGTCACGCTGTGGGTGGCCGTGCCCCTGCTGGCCGCCTGGGGGCGCATGGCGCACCGCTACGACGGGTTCGACCACACCACCAGCCACCCCCGCCATCCGCAGATCGCCGCGCTGCTGGAGGGAGAGCAGCTGGTCCCGCCGGCGCCGCTTCCGCCGGCGCTGTTCCTCAGCCCGGATGTGACGCAGGCGTCGCCCGCCGTCGCCGGCGCCAGCCGCGACTGGATGCTGCTGGACGCCGGGTTCCGGCAGCGTCTGCTGGTGGCCTACCGGCTGATGCGCGAGCAGCATGGCTTCGACATGGTGCTGCTCGAGGGCTACCGCAGCCCGCAGCGCCAGGCCGAGCTGGCGGCCATGGGGGCACACGTGACCCACGCCGGCCCCGGCCAGAGCTACCACCAGCGTGGTCTGGCCGCGGACAGCGCCTTCCTGATCGACGGGCGCGTGGTCATCAGCGAACGCGATCCGCGCATCGCGGGGGCGTACGAACTCTTCGGTCGAGTGGCCGAGCAAGTGGGTCTCGAGTGGGGCGGCAGCTGGCGCAGCCTGAAAGACCTGGGCCACGTCGAGCTCCGGCCGGGCAGAGCGCCCGAACGGCCGGCCTGAGCGGCGGCGTCGCACGCACGAGTGAATCAGCAGAGGAGCAGATGCCATGGGCAGGCCATTCATCGTCACGGGAGACAAGACGAGCCACGGGGGGACGGTGATCGAGGGCGCGGCCACCACCGATACCGGGGGGCGCCGCATCGCACGTGTGGGCGATCAGGTGACATGCCCGCGCAAGGGGCATGGGGGCACGACGCTCATCGCCACCGGAGACCCCACCTGCCTCATCGACGGCCGGCCGGCGGCGCGCCATGGTGACACCACCGCATGCGGTGCAGTGCTCCTGTCCAGCCAGATGGTCACCACGGACTGACGGGGCCCGGCGCGTGACAGCGGTCAAGGCAGGCCGGATGTCCGGCTGGGGCACCGTGCGGCTGGTGCTGGCCGTCACCTGCTTCGTGTGGGTGGCGGTGCTGTGGCACTGGCAGTCGACGCAGCACGACATGTCCGTGCGCGACGTGCTCGTTCACCTCGTGGCCATGCCACTCACCGTCGCCTTGCTGATGCGGGCGGCCGTCTGGGCCTGGGAGGGCGCCGTCGCGCGCATGGGGTCCGCCTCCGCCGTGGCAGCCTCCGCCCCGGCGCTGGCGCAGACGACCGGTGGCCAGGCCATGCCCGACGACCGCGCGGCGGTGCGGGTGTGTGTGCAGGCGGTGAGCGTGCGCTGCGCCGCTGGCACGAGCGTGGAGCAGGTGGCCGCCGCCATGCACGACCAGGCGCCGCGCCCGCGCCTGGATGCGCAGCTGCGCGACGCGGACGGGTTGCCGGTGATGGCCGCGCGGGTGCCGGGCCTGGGGCCCGGGTCGGCGACCGTAGCCGACCCGGCCGCCCGTTCCGAGCCGCCATCGGCGGCGCTGGGCCGCGCCGGGCGGCTGATGCAGGCCGTGGTCGATGAGATCGCATGCAACGTGGGCCCGCTCGTCGAACCCACCGATGAGGCCCCCGCCGCCGCGCACAACCCGGTGGTGCGTGTGCTCAGCGTGTGGCCCGCGGAGCTGACGCCGGCCGAACGCGGCTGGGCGCGCCAGCGGGTGGGCGCCTGCGTGCAAGGCCTCGCTGCGCAGCACCCGGACGTCAGCTGGCACGCGCTGGATGTCTCCTTCTCCACCGGTGTGGCTGCGTGGCTGGACGCGCAGCGCCTGCTGCACATGCTGCACCGACAGCAGCGCAACGACGCCGTCCTGGTCGTCGCGTGCCACAGCGACATCGACGCGACGGCGATCGACCGCATGCACCGCGCCGGGCACCTGTTCTCGTCGGCGCGTCCGGCGGGCCGGGTGCCCGGCGAGGGCGCGGTGGCCCTGTGGCTCGCGCCCCTGGCGCAGGTCGGCGCGCCGCCGCCAACCCACCGCCCGATGACCGCCCTGCCCACGCTGGCATGGGTGCGGGGCGTCGCCCACGGGCGCCATGACACCCCGGTGGACGATCGGGGCCGCGCGCGGGCCGGCCTGGCGGTTGAGTTGGTGCAGCAGGCCTCGGCACGGGCGGCCACGGGCGCGATGGCCATGGCCGGCATCGTGAGCGACGCCGACCACCGCAGCGGGTGCGCGGGCGAGTCCTTCGCCGCGGCGCTGGCCTGCCTGCCCCACAGCGACCTGGCCGACACCCACCTCGCTGCGGGCGCGCTCACGGGACACCTCGGGCCGGTGGCGCCGCTGCTGGCCGTGGCGATGGCCGCTCACCAGGCCGCGTCCACCGGCCAGCTGTGGGCGGCGCTCAGCGTGGCCGACGACCACGAGCGGCTCGCCGTGCGCCTGGATCCCCCCGCCGACCCTTCCGACACCGACGGCCACACGGCCCCTGCCTGAATCGACCGCGCATGAATCGGCTCTGGACCCTGCTTCTCGATACCCGCGTCCTCACGGTGCTGGGGCTGGCGGCCCTGGCGACGTTCCTCTTCGTCGGCGCCGAGGCCTTGCGCATCGCGCTGCTCTGGGCCGCCGTGGCCCTGGCGGTGCTGCTGCTGGCCGCGGCCGGCGCCTGGGCGGTGCGGCGGTGGCGCGCTCGCCAGGCGGGACAGGCCTTGGAGCGTGCGATCGACGCACAGGCCGCGAGCGGCGAGGCCCGGCTCGATGACGCGCACCGTGCGGACCTGGCCGCCATGCGCACGCGCATGCGCGAGGCCATCCGCACCATCCAGGGCTCTCGCCTGGGCGAGGCACGCGGCGCTGCCGCGCTGTACGAGCTGCCCTGGTACATGGTGATCGGCAATCCGGCCGCGGGCAAGAGCACGGCGATCGTCAAGTCCGGCCTGACCTTCCCGCTGTCCGAGGGCTCGGCATCCGACGCTGCCAGTGGCCGCATCGTGCAGGGCATCGGGGGCACGCGGCACTGCGACTGGTTCTTCACCAGCGAGGGCATCCTGCTCGACACGGCCGGGCGCTATGCCGTCCACGAGGAGGACCGCCGTGAGTGGCTCGGGTTCCTCGACCTGCTCAAGAAGCACCGGGCCAAGGCGCCCATCAACGGCGTCGTCATCGCGGCGAGCGCGCCGGAGCTGGCCCACGGCAAGCCGGAACAGGCCATCGCCCTGGCCAAGAGCCTGCGGCAGCGCGTGCAGGAGATCACCGAGCGCCTGGAGGTCATCGCACCCGTCTACGTGGTGTTCACCAAGGCCGACCTGATCGCCGGCTTCGCCGAGTTCTTCGAGGACGGAGACCGCAGCGAGCGCGAGCGGGTCTGGGGCGCCACGCTGCCCTACGAGCAGGCCGACGGCGCGGCCGCCGTGTCCCAGTTCGACGGCGAATTCACCGCCTTGTGCGAGGGGCTCAAGGAAATGTCGCTGGCCCGCATGTCGCTCGCCCGCGGGCAGTCCCTCGTCCCGGGCGTGCTGGCCTTTCCGCTGGAGTTCGCGGCGCTGCGCCCGGCGCTGCGCGCGTTCGTGGCCACGCTGTTCGAGGACAACCCGTACCAGTTCCGCCCGGTCTTCCGCGGCTTCTACTTCACCAGCGCGGTGCAGCAGGGCGCGTCCAGCAGCCTGGCGACGCAGCAGGTGGCCCAACAGTTCGGCATGCAGGCCGCGTCGGGCGAGCGGCCCACCGGGCTGGTCGTGTCGGACGTGGGCTTCTTCCTGCGCGACCTCTTCTCCAAGGTGATCTTCGCCGACCGGCAGCTCGTGCGGCAGCACACCAGCCGGCGCAAGCTGCATGGGCGTGCCGCGGCGCTGTCGGCCGGGGTGGTGGTGCTGGCCATGGCACTGGGCGGCTGGACCTGGGCCTACCTGGGCAACCGCCAGCTCATGGCCAACGTGGCGGCCGACCTGGACAAGGTGCAGAGGCTGCAGGCCGAGCAACCCGACCTGGCCGCGCGGCTGCAGGCGCTGGAGATCCTGCAGGATCGGATCGAGCAGCTGGCGCGCCACCGCGGCTCGCCGCCGTGGGGCCTATCTCTCGGGCTGTACCAGGGCGACGTGATCGAACGGCGGCTGCGCGAGGAGTATTTCCAGGGCATTCGACTCGTGATGCTGGAGCCGGTCGGCCAGGCCATCGAAGGGTACCTCGGCGAAGTCGACCGGCATCCGGAGCGGCTGCAGCCCATGGCGGGCGCGCCGCGGTCCGGGGCCGCGCCGGCAACGGCCGGGCGGCGACCCGCCGGTGAGCGTTTCGTGGACGCTTCCACGGACGACACGGCCGACGTCTACAACGCCCTCAAGACCTACCTCATGCTCGGTGACAGGCAGCACCTGGAGCCCGGCCACCTCGCGGACCAGCTCACCCGCTTCTGGCGTGGCTGGCTGGAGGACAACCGGGGCACCATGCCGCGCGAGGAGATGATTCGCCGCGCCGAGCGCCTGATCTCCTTCGTGGCCACGCAGGTGGCCGACCCTGCGTTCCCGCAACTGTCGCCCCAGCTGGCCCTGGTGGACGCGACGCGCGGCCACCTGCGCGAGCTGGTCAAGGGCATGCGTGGCATCGAGCGCGTGTATGCGGACGTGAAGGCCCGGGCGGCCACCCGCTTCCCCACGGTCACCGTGGCCGGCCTGCTCTCCGAGGCCGATCGCGCCACCCTGGCCGGCAGCCACGCCGTGCCCGGCACCTTCACGCGCCAGGCGTGGGAGGGCTACATCGAGCAGGCGTTCAAGGAGGCCGCCACCAACGAGATGCAGAGCGTCGACTGGGTGCTCAAGACGAGTGCCCGCGACGACCTCACGCTGGAGGGCAGCCCCGAGCAGATCCGCAAGGAGCTCACCGAGCTGTACAAGAAGGAGTACGTGGCCGAGTGGCAGCGTTTCGTGCAGGGCGTGACGGTGGGCGAGTTCGGCAGCTTCGAGCAGGCGGTCGAGCACCTCAACCGCCTCGGCGACCCCGAGCAGTCACCCTTGCGCAAGGTGATGCAGACGCTGTTCGACCAGACGTCCTGGGACAACCCGTCGCTGCTGAACGAGCGTCTGGCCAGCACGCAGCAGGGCGTGGTGGCGTGGGTCCGGCAGAACCTGCTGCGCATGTCCCCGCCGCGGGTGGACGTGAACGTGCAGGTCGCTGCCCCGGCGGCGGCCATCCCGCTCGGCCCCATCGGCCGCGAGTTCGCGCCGCTGGCCCGCGTGATGATGTCGCGCGACAGCTCGCCCGCCCCGATCACCGAGTACCTGCAGGCGCTGGCCAAGGTGCGCACGCGCTTCCACCAGATCCGGCAGCAGGGGGATGCGGGGCCCGGCGCGCGCGCGCTGCTGGCGCAGACGGTGGAGGGCAGTGGCTCGGAGCTGGCCGACACGCTGCGCTACGTGGACGAGCGCATGCTCGTGGGCATGACCGATTCGGCGCGCGCGGCCCTGCGCCCGCTGCTCGTGCGGCCCCTGGTGCAGGCGGTGGCGGCCTTGGTGCCCCCGACCGAGAGCGAGATCAACCGCGTCTGGGCCGCCCAGGTGGCCGAGCCGTTCCAGCGTGTGCTGGCCGCCAAGTTCCCTTTCGACCCCGCCTCGCACGTGGAGGCCGGCCCCGCAGAGATGGCCAAGGTCTTCGGCCCCGAAGGCGCCGTCTCGCGGTTCGCCAGCGATGCGCTCGGCCCCCTGGTGGTGCGGCGCGGCGATGTGGTGGAGCCGCGCCGCTGGGCCGAGCTCGGCATCCGGCTGCGCCCCGAGTGGGTGCTGGGCTTTCCCCTGGGGGTGGCGCCGCTGGACGGCCCCGGCGCCGCGGCCGCAGCCGCGGGCACGGGCGGCGGTGGCGGGGCGGCAGGGGCGCCCGCCGCCGACCAGACCGTGTTCCAGGTGCAGCCGCAGGGCGCGCCGGGGCTGAGCGAGTACACGCTGGTGATCGACGGGCAGACGCTGCGCTACCGCAATGCGGCGCCGACATGGACCCAGATGGTCTGGCCGCATCCGGGCGGCGCGGCGGGTGCACGACTGTCCGCCGTGACGCACGACGGCCGCAGCATCGACCTCGTCGACGAACCGGGGGCCTATGGCCTGACCCGCCTGTTCGAGACGGCCCAGCGGCGCAGGCTGCCCGACGGCACACACGAGCTGAGCTGGACGCGGGACAACCATCGCGACACCTTGCTGCTGCGCGTGCTGCGCCAGCCCGGGGAGGCGCCGCCGCCTGGCGCGGCGGGAGCGGCCACGCCGGCAGCCGCCGTCGGCGGCGTGCGCCTGCGGGGCACCCGGCTGCCGGCCGCCGTGGTC
>JACRBA010000085.1 GCA_016213265.1 Burkholderiales bacterium
AGCCGCCGCGAACGAGGGCGTGGCCCCAAAGGCTGTGTGGCGCAACGTCGCGAAGCTGGCCAGGTCACTGGCGGTGCACCGGCAGGGCCTGTGGGCGTGATGAGAGCGTGATGAAGTCGCTGCCGTCCGGCCCCTGGGAAGTGCTGTTCCAGCGAGCGCTGCGGCTGGTCGACGACATCCAGCGCCATGGCGGGCTTGCGGACCCGTTCTGGACCTTCGGAGGCGGAACCGTCCTGATGTTCAGGTACGGACACCGCCTCAGCAAGGACATCGACATCTTCGTGCCGGACCCGCAGTACCTCGGCTACGTGACGCCCCGACTCAGCGACACGGCGGCATCCCTGACCGAGGAGTACACGGAGATGCCGGGCTCGTTCGTCAAGCTGCAGTTCGAGGAAGGCGAGATCGACTTCGTGGCCGCACCGAACCTCACCGACGTGGCCTGGGAGTGGTGGGAGATCCAGGGGCGGCCGGTGCGCGTCGAGACAGCTGCGGAGGTGATCGCCAAGAAGATGTACCACCGCGGGGACCGTGCGACGGCGCGTGATCTGTTCGACCTCGCGATGGTGGTCGAGCGGGAGCCGGATGCGCTGGCGGCAGCCGGACCATTCCTCATGCGGCACCGGGACCGGTTCCTCGAGCAGATCCGACGACCCGGGCCAGGGTTTGTGGCGACCTTCGAGGCGATCGCTGCGACCGGGTATCAGCCGAGCCTGGAGCACTGCATAGAGGTTGCCACCGCCTACCTTTCCGCGTTGAAGGACCGATGAGCATCGCGACGTTGCGGGCGACGGGCAGGACCGCCAGAATGTCGTGGCTGACGGTCTCAAGACGTCCCATGCGGACAAGGGGAACAGACGGGGGAACAAGTCAGTTTTCCTCGGCGCTTTTCCCAATGAGATCAACAGCTTAGGTCGCCGTTTTGGATCCCATCAGCCACCCCACCGAACCCCTTTGAAGAACGCGCACCTCGGTGCGCGTTTTTCGTTTCCGGCCCGGCATTCGCCCTGACATCGCGCGGATCGCACGTTCAGCCGACGCTCGTACCATAGCCGCAGGCATGTATGGCCACCGGCCATGGGAGCGAGATCACCGTGTCCAACGCAGACGACGGGAGCATGCCCCGGCGTGCCGTTCGGCCGGGCCGGGAGCGCTGGGCTGCGCGCCTGCCGGCGCGGCTGTGTGCATGGCTGTGCGCCGCCTTCGCTGCGCTGGTGTGGGCCGGGCTGGTTCCCGCCGTGGCCCAGGCGCGTCAGCTGGCCTTCGTGGCCCACGATCAGTCGGCGGGCCTGGAAAACCTGACGGTCACTGCCCTGGCCGAAGACGCCTCCGGCCATCTCTGGGTAGGCACCGACAACGGCGTGTACCGCTACGATGGCGCGCGCTTCGTGCGCTGGGGCGGCGCGCAGCTCAGGGGCGTGTCCGCGATGCTCGTCACGCGCGACGGCGAGGTCTGGGCAGGTAACCCCTTCGGCCTGTACGCCGTGCGCGAGGACCATGTGGTTCCGGTGACGCGCAACGGGGCTGCCATCGGCGTGGAGGCCCGCAGCAACCTTGCGCAACTCGCCGACGGGCGGGTGGTGGTGGCGTCCGTGGCCGGGCTGCTGGCGGTGTTGCCCACGCAGATGGGGCAGTGGTCGGTGCAGCCCTTGCAGGCGGGCGTGCCGCGCCAGGGCACGGCGCTCGGGGCGGTGAGCCGGGTGCACGTGGGGCGCTCGGGCACGCTGTGGCTCGGCTGTGGCCGGGCGCTGTGCCGGCGCGGTGACTCGGCGGTGGACAGGTGGCCATTGCCGCCAGGCGATGGCGACAGCCGCCCCATCGCGGACATCCTGGAGGACAGCCGCGGCGACGTGTGGGTGCGCGAGTCCGCCCGGCTCTGGCAATGGACGGGTGCCACGTCGCGCTTCGTCGACCGCACGCCACCGCGCACGGGCGATGCCCCCGGCCTGTTCCTGGCCCCGCTGGCAGAGGACGGGCAGGGGCGGGTGCTGACCCAGGTGCAGGGCGGTCTGGCGCGCTGGGATGGCCTGGGGTGGGAGCGCATCGACGGCCAGCAGGGCCTGGACGCGCCGGATGGCGCCAACGCCTTGCTGGCGGACCGCCGGGGCGGCCTGTGGATCGGCACGACCGCCCGCGGGCTCGTGCAGTGGCTGGGTTACCGGCACCTCGAGGCGTGGACCACGCGCGATGGGCTGGGCAGCGACGACGTGTGGTCGTTCGCGCGTGACCGGCAGGGGCGTCTTCACATCGGCACGGCCGCTGGCGTCTGGCGCGTGGGCACACACGGCAAGGTCGAGCGTGGCGGCGGGCCCAGGGTGGTGGGTTCGATGGCGCTGGACGGCCGGGGGCAGCTCTGGATGGCCGACTTTGCAGGCGCGTTGTTCAGGCAAGGGGCGGGCGATCACGCGCCCGTGCAGGTGGCGCAGCTGCCGGCCATCTTCCAGATGTTCGCGGACCGGCGGGGGCGCGTCTGGATCGGGACACAGCTCGGTCTGTTCGTTCTCGATCCCGACAGGGACCGCACGCCCCGGCGCGCCGATGCCTCACTCAACCCCGATCCCGCCCATGGTCCGCGCGTCTTCGGCGGCTGCGACGCCGGGCCCGCGGGCCTGTGGTTCCTCACCGATGGCGGGCTGTGGCGGTCCACGGGCGGCCAGCTGTCGCCCGTGACGCTGCGGCCGCCACCGGATCGGCCGCTGCCCACCGAGTACTTCGACGTGATCGCCTGCGCGTCGGAGGGCGGGGTGTGGGTGGCCAGCAGCGATGCCTCGGGGGTGTGGCAGGTGCAGGCGCAGCCGGACGGCTGGGGCGTCGAGCAGGTGCTGCCGCCTGCGCTGGAGCGCGTGGTGGTGTTCGGCCTGTTGAAGGACCGCCGTGGCTGGCTCTGGATCACCAGCGATGCCGGCGTGCACGTGCTCGACGGGCAGCGCTGGCGCAGCCTGCACCGGGACAACGGCCTGGTATGGAACGACTGCAACCAGAACGCCCTCTACGAGGACCGCGACGGGTCCATCTGGGTGGGCACCAGCCGCGGGGCGCAGCATGTGCGGCACCCCGAGTCGCTGTTCGACCTGGGTGCGCGGGCGGCGCCGGCCATCCTGCTGGAGCGCGGCGGCCTGCGTGTCGATCCGTCGCAGTGGTCGTCGCTGCCGTGGTCAGGCGGCCCGCTGACCGTTCGTTTCGACAGCCCATGGTTCGAAAGCCGTCGCGCGGACCGGTTCCGCTACCGGCTGCTGGGGCTGGACGAGGGCTGGACGCAGACGGCGGTGGGCGAATTCACGCTGTCGTCGCTGCCTCCAGGCGACTTTCGCCTGGAGGTGGTGGCGGAGAACCAGGACATGCCGGTCCGGTCGGACACGGCGACGGTGGCCTTTCGTGTCATGGCGCCATGGTGGCGGACCGTGCCGTTCTACATCGCCGTCGCGGCTGCCGTGCTGGCCGCCGCGGCAGGCCTGGGCCAGTGGCGCATGCGCCGCGCCGCTCGCCGCGAGCGGGCGCTGCAAGCCTTGGTGGCGCAGCGCACGGCGGAGCTGGAGGCATCGCGGGAGCAGATGCGGGAGCTGGCCCTGCGCGACGGCTTGACCGGCCTGTGGAACCGCCGCGCGCTGATGGACAGGCTGCCCGCGGAGCTGGCCGGCGCGGCCCGGGAAGGCCGGCCACTGGCCCTGCTGATCGTCGACGCCGACCACTTCAAGCGCATCAACGACACCCATGGGCATCCCGCCGGCGATGCGGTGCTGAAGGAGATCGCGCACCGCCTGCAGCAGGCCACCCGGGCGTCGGACACCGTCGGCCGCTACGGGGGCGAGGAGTTCATCGTGCTGCTGCCGGGGCTCGACGTGCACCATGCGGCCGACCGGCAGCGCATCGAGACCGTGCACCGCGCCGTCTCCGACCAGCCCGTGGTGCTGCCCGATGGCACGCCGCTCACCGTCACCTGCAGCATCGGTGTGGCCGCGGCCTCCGGTGAGCCGGGCGACCACGCGGAATCGCTCGTCGCCCGGGCGGACGCGGCGCTCTACCGCGCGAAGGCGCAGGGTCGCCACCGCATCGTCTACAGCTAGGCGCCGGGCCGCCGCCCTGTCGGACGCGCCCGAGGCGCGCCCACGGCCACGGCCTCGCTCACGGTGCGACGCAGCCAGCTGCTGGCCGCGTCGGCGTGCAGCCGCTCGTGCCAGTGCTGCTTCACGGCGAAGGGCGGCAGCGCGAGCGGCGGCGCCAGCACCTGCACCCGTTCCTGGCGCGCCAGCATCTCGCCCAGCCGCCGCGGCACGATGACGAGCAGCTCGGTGGTGGCCACGAGCCGCGCCACGCCCAGGAAGCCCGGCACCTGCAGCACCACGCGCCGGTGCCAGCCCTGGCGCGCCAGCACTTTGTCGACGATGGCGTGGCCCGTGCCCGAGGTGGTGACCACCAGGTGGCCTTCGGCGAGGAACTCGCGCTTGCCCAGCCGGCCCTTCACCCGGGGGTGGCCGCGCGCCGCCAGGCAGACGAAGTCCTGTTCGAACAGCGTCTGCTGGTAGAAGCCGGCCTCCAGTTGCGGCATGAACCCGAGCGCAAGGTCCAGCTCGCCGGCCTCCAGCCGGTGGGCGCTGTCCGCGGCGATGCGCTCGGCCTCGATGCGCACCCCCGGCGCCAGCCGCCTCACGCGGTTCACGAGGGCAGGCAGGATCACGATCTCGCTGATGTCCGTCATCGCGATGCGGAAGGTGCGCTCGGCGGTGGCGGGATCGAAGGCGCGTCCGGCGCCGCCGGCGAGTGCATCGAGCTGCCCCACGGCCGCAGCGATGCCGGCATGCAGCCGCTGCGCCTGTGGCGTGGGCACCATGCCGGTGGAGGTGCGCACGAACAGCGGGTCGTCGAAATGGCGGCGCAGCTTGCCCAGCATGATGCTGGCCGTGGCCTGCGACAGGCCCAGTTGCTCGGCCGCACGGGTGACGCTGCCGCTGTGGTGGATGGCCAGGAAGACCCGCAGCCAGTCGAGATCGAGCTTCGCCATCGCGGCAGTATGGCCGCGTCATTGCATAACGCAATGGCGACTATCTCGGTGCATGGCTTTCCAACATGACCACGCGCGCACAGACTGTGGCCATGGCAGCCCACCAGGAGCACGCGATGGTCTCTTCTGCATCACCGTCCGCCACGCCGCCGCCCGTGCTGGTGGCCGGCGCCGGCATCGGCGGCCTGGCCGCCGCGTTGGCGCTGGCCCGGCAGGGGCACACCGTGCAGGTGCTGGAGCAGGCTTCGCGCCTGGGCGAGATCGGCGCGGGCATCCAGCTGGGCCCGAACGCCTTCGCCGCCTTCGATGCAATGGGGGTGGGGCCGGCCGCGCGTGCCCGGGCGGTCTACACCGACGAGATGGTGATGCACGACGCCCTCGACGAGGGCGTGGTGGGCCGCATCCCCACTGGCGAGGCGTTCCGGGCACGGTTCGGCAACCCCTACGCGGTGATCCACCGCGCCGACGTGCACCAGTCGCTGCTCGAGGGCGCCCAGGCCACCGACCGCATCCGCGTCGCCACCTCCACCTGCATCGAGCGTGTGGAGCAGGACGCCCGCGGCGTCACCGCCATCGACACGCAGGGCCGGCGTTGGCACGGTCAGGCGCTGGTCGGGGCTGACGGGGTGCGCTCGGCGGTGCGGCAGCAGTTCGTGGGCGACCCGGCACGCGTGTCGGGCCATGTGGTGTACCGCGCCGTCGTCGACCGGCATGACTTCCCCGAGGACCTGCGCTGGAACGCCGCGAGCATCTGGGTGGGGCCGGACTGCCACCTGGTGCACTACCCGCTGCGCGGCGGCGAGCAGTACAACGTGGTCGTCACCTTCCACAGCCGGCAGACCGAGGTGTGGGGGGTGCGCGAAGGCAGCCGCGAGGAGGTGCTGGATTACTTCCAGGGCATCTGCCCGCGGGCACGCCAGCTCATCGAGCTGCCCAGGGACTGGAAGCGCTGGGCCACCGCCGACCGCGAGCCCATTGGCCAGTGGACGTTCGGCCGGGTGACGCTGCTGGGTGACGCGGCGCACCCCACGCTGCAGTACCTGGCGCAGGGTGCCTGCATGGCGCTGGAGGACGCGGTGACCCTCGGCGAGGCCCTGCGCGCACACGGCGGCGACATCGACGCCGCCTTCGCCAC
Source organism: Burkholderiales bacterium (assembly GCA_016213265.1). GTDB lineage: Bacteria > Pseudomonadota > Gammaproteobacteria > Burkholderiales > Burkholderiaceae_C > Ideonella. Next base: position 6,135 of record JACRBA010000085.1, read on the forward strand.
CTACCAGCGCGCGCGTGTGGCGCGCACCGCGCGCATCGTGCTGTCCGCCCGCGAGATGGGGCGCATCCTCCCCCCCAAGGGCGTGGAGCGCCTGGTGCGCAACAGCCTCTGGAAGGGCCGCTCGCCCGATCGCTTCTACGATGCGCTGGAGTGGCTGTACAGCTGGCGGGTGCAGACCTGCCTGTGCGACGCCACCGGTGCGGGAGCCTGAGTCATGCACGACCTTGGACGACTCGACGAGCTGCCCGCCGACTACCGTGCCGCGCTGGCCCGGGCCGGCCTCGTGCCGCTGTGGCCCAGCCTGCGGGCGCTCCTGCCCCCGGGGCAGCCCCGGCCGGCCACGCGGCCCATGCACTGGGCCTACGAGGCCTTGCGCCCGCTGCTGATGCAGGCGGGCACGCTCACGCCCATCGAGAAGGCGGAACGCCGCGTGCTGGTGCTGGCCAACCCGGGCTTCGGGCCGGGCAGCCTGCAGGCCAGCGCGGCCATGTACCTGGGCATGCAGCTGCTGCTGCCGGGCGAATGGGCGCCGTCCCACCGCCACACGCCCAATGCCGTGCGCATGGTGGTGGAAGGCGAGGGCGCCTACACCACCGTGCAGGGCCAGCGCTGCCCCATGCAGCGGGGTGACCTGATCCTCACGCCCACCGGCCTGTGGCACGAGCATGGCCACGACGGCACCGCGCCGGTCGTGTGGCTGGACGTGCTGGACCTGCCCCTGGTGCACTACCTGGAGGCCTCGTACCACGAGCCTGGCGAGCGGCAGGCGGTGCACGGCTCGGCCAGTGGCCCCCTGTGCCCCGAGGGCCTGCGGCCCGCGCCGGGCTTCCAGCGCGAGGGCGGGCGCTACCCGCTGCTGCGCTATCCGTGGGCCGACGCACGGGTGGCCTTGCTGGCGCTGGGCGAGCGTCGGCCCGCTCAGGCCGCCGTGCAGCTGGAGTACGTGAACCCGGCCACCGGTGGGCCAGCGCAGAACATCCTGGGCTTCCATGCGCTGATGCTGCGGCCCGGCCAGCGGCTGGCGCTGCCGGTGCGCTCGCCCGCCGCGGTGTTCCACCTCATCGAAGGCACGGCCGAGGTGCGGGTGGGAGAAACCGTGTTCCGCCTGGCCGAGGCGGACACCTGCTGTGCGCCCGGTTTCACCCCGGTGCAGCTGGCCAACCGCTCGGCCGACCGGCCGGCTTTCTTCTTCGTGGCCGACGAATCTCCCCTGCATGAGAAGCTCGGGTTGATCGAGACGCGCAGCGTGCCCGGCGCCTCGTCCCCTACCACCCTGGACCCCGCATGACCGACACCTACCTCTGGCCCCCCCAGCCACCCGCCGCCCTGCCCGTGCGTGGCCGCCCCGAGCGCTTCCCCGTGCGGCGCCTGTTCTTCGTCGGCCGCAACTACCTGGCCCATGCCGCCGAGATGGGCATGACGGTGGACAAGACCAAGGAAGAGCCCTTCTACTTCACCAAGTCGGCCGACACGCTGGTGCCTTCGGGCGCCACGGTGCCGTTCCCGCCGCAGACGCAGGATTACCACCACGAGGTGGAGCTGGTCGTGGCGCTGGGTGCGCCGGGCTTCCAGGTGGCCGCCGCCGATGCCGGCGCGCTGGTGTTCGGCTATGCCTGCGGCCTGGACATGACGCGCCGCGACCTGCAGCTGAAGGCCCGGCAGACCCAGCGGCCCTGGGACCTGGGCAAGGACGTCGAGGGCTCGGCCGTGGTGTCGGAGATCGTGCCCCTGCCCGGCCACCTGGTGGACCGCGGCCAGATCTCCCTCGCGGTGAACGGCCAAGTGCGGCAGCACTCGGACGTGTCGCGGCTGATCTGGTCGGTGGCCGAGCTGATCGCCGACCTCTCCCGCTACTACCACCTGCAGCCGGGCGACCTGGTGTTCACCGGCACGCCCGAGGGCGTGGGGCCGGTGTGGCCGGGCGACCAGCTGGTGGGCCAGGTCGAGGGCGTGGCCGAGGTGCGGCTGCAGGTCGGGCCCGCCGCCTGACGGCGGGGGCTCGCGGCGGGGCAGAGTCAGCGCCGCAGCGCGGCCGTCACTCGCACAGCGCGCGAATGTCCTCGGGCACGGGGATGGCCTTGAGGCGGTAGCTGCCGGGCTCACGCACCACGAAGGCCCGCACCTCGCGGCCTTCGCACAGCACGTCGTCGCCACGCACGATGCGGTGATGCTGGATGAAAACCTTGGCGCGCCATTCCTCCACGTGCGTGTGCACCTCCAGCGTCTCGCCGTAGGTGGCGGGCTTCATGAAGCGCGTGTTGATCTCCAGCAGCGGCGTGCCCACGATGCCGCGGGTGCGCTCCAGCTCGCGCCAGGGCGGCACGCCGCAGGCCATGAAGAACGCCAGCGAGGCCTGGTCCATCCAGCGCGAGAAGTTGGGGAAGAAGACGATGCCGGCCGGGTCGCAGTCACCGAAATGGACGTCGACGCGGTGGATGTGGGTACGGGGCATGGAGACGGGTCAGATGCGGATGACGTCGGGGCTGGCGACGGCACTGTACAGGGCCAGCACCTGCGCCGCGCGGCGCGCCAGCACGGCGCGCTGGTTGAGGTAGCCCTTGTCGGTGATCTCGCCCGCATCGGCATTGGGCGGCTCGGCCAGCCACATGGCGCGCGTGGGTGTCTGCGAGGAGCCGCCGCCTTCCGCGCGCAGCGCCTGCAGGGCGCGGCGCACCAGCTCGGCCCGCGCCATGGGCTCCATGGCCAGCCCGGCGGGGCTGGGGAACACCAGCAGGCCCACCTCCTCGCGGTCGTGCCCGGTCACCACCACGTCGGCCGCCAGCGGGCTGAGGGCAGCCACGGCCCGCAGGCGCAGCGTGCCCACGGACACCCAGGTGCCGCTCATGAGCTTGAAGTCCTCGGCCACGCGGCCGTCGAAGGCCACGCCCTGGCTCTGGTCCTGCGGGTCCACCAGCCGGCCGGCGTCGCCGATGCGGTAGTAGCCCTCCTCGTCGAAGGCCTGGGCGGTGAGCTCGGGCGCGTGCCGGTAACCGGGGAAGACGCTGGGGCCGCGCACGCGCATCTCCAGCTTGCCGCCGGCGCCGCCCTCAGTGGGCACGAACTTGAGCGCCACGCCGGGCAGGGGCGAGCCGATGCAGCCCGCGCGGTCGATGGGCCAGTGCACGCTGGTGACGGCGGGTGCCGTCTCGGTGGCCCCCCACGACGAGGTGAACCACACCGGGCGCTGGCGCACGCGGCAGGCCACGGCCTCCAGCCGCTGCCACAGGCTCTGGGGCAGGGCGGCACCCGCGTAGAACAGGCCCTCGAGCGGCTCGAAGAAGGCGCGGGCGAAGGCCTCGTCGTTCTCCAGGAAGGGCAGCAGCATGTCGAAGCCGCGCGGCACGTTGAACAGGAAGTTGGGCCGCACCTCCCGCAGGTTGGCCACGGTCTTCTCGATAAGGCCGGGCATGGGCCGCCCGTCGTCCACATGCAGGCTGCCGCCGTGCGCCAGCACCAGGTGGAAGTTGTGGTTGCCGCCGAAGGTGTGGCTCCAGGGCAGCCAGTCGAGCAGGCGCAGCGGGTGGCGGTTGAGGAAGGGCCAGGCCTGCGCCATCTGCTGCTGGTTCGCGCACAGCATGCGGTGGGTGTTGATCACCACCTTGGGCGTGCCGGTGGAGCCGCTGGTGAGCAGGTACTTGGCATGCGTGTCGGGGGTGACGTGCGCGAAGGCGGCCGCCACGGCCGGCGTCTCGGGGGTGGCCAGCAGCTCGTCGAACGCCCGGGCGCCAGGCAGCTCCGCCGCCCCACGGCTGAACACCACCGGCCGGTGGCCACGCCCCGCCCAGCCGAGCAGCGGCGGCCCGTACACGCCGGGCTCGGCGGCATACACGAGGGCCGGGTCCAGCGTGTCGAGGATGCCGTGGATCTTGGTGTAGTCGCGCGTGAGGCGGCAGTACGCGCTGGACACCGTGCACACCGGCTGGCCGATGTGCTGGGCGGCCAGGGCCAGCAGGGCGTGGTCCACGCCGTTGTCCGACAGCACCACCACCGGTGCGCCCGCCGGCAGCCGCATGTCGAGCAGCGCCTGCGCCACGCGGCCGACGGCGGCGCGCGCCTGGGCATACGTCAGGCGGCGCCAGCCGCCCGTGCCGTCGCGCTCGGCCAGGAGCAGGGCATCGGGCGTGGTGACGGCCCAGTGCTCCAGCCAGTCGCCCACGCAGCGCGCGAAGGGCTGCAGGGCCTCGGCGCTGCGCAGCACGAAGCTGCCGTCCGGCCGGTCCTCGCGCACCACGCGCGACGGGGCCAGGGCGCCCGGCTCGCCGAAGGGCAGCACGGCCGGGTCGGTCAGCAGGGGGGAGCGGCAGTCCATGGGGGTCTCCTTGTCGCGGTCATACGCCCAGGCAGGCGGCGAGTGCCGGGCCGCGGGCCAGTTCGCCCGCCGGGCCGGTGAGCACCACCTGGCCCTTTTGCAGCACCACCAGGCGGTCGGCCTGGGCCGCCACCCGCCGGTAGTCGCGGTCGACGATGAGCGTGGCGATGCCGGTGGCGCGGATCTCGCCGATCACGCGCCAGATCTCGGCCACGATCAGCGGGGCCAGGCCCTCGGTGGCCTCGTCGAGGATGACGAGGTCGGGGTGGGTCATGAGGGCGCGGCCGATGGACAGCATCTGCTGTTCGCCGCCGGACAGCTGGCCGCCGGCATGGCGCAGCCGCTCGGCCAGGCGGGGGAAGGTGGCCAGCACCCGCTCGAGCGTCCAGTCGCGCCGGCCGTCGCGCCCGGGGCGGGCGGCCATGACCAGGTTCTCGCGCACGTCGAGGTTCGGGAACACGCCGCGGTCCTCGGGCACATAGGCCACGCCGCGGCGCGCCACCTCGTGCGGCGCGGCGCGGGAGCAGTCGGCCCCGCGCACGGCGATGCGGCCCTCGCGCTGCTTCACATGGCCCAGCAGTGTGCGGATGAGCGTGCTCTTGCCCATGCCGTTGCGGCCGAGCAGGCCCACGGTCTCGCCCGGCTGCACGGCGATGTCCACCCCATGCAGCACGTGGCTCGAGCCGTACCAGGCGTGCAGGTCACGCCCCTCGATCACGGGCACGCTCATGCCATCGCCCCCGCGGCTGTGACGCCTTCGTCGGCGCCGTGGCCGCCCAGGTAGGCCGCCTGCACGAGCGGGTCACGGCGCACGTCGGCCGGCGCGGCCGAGGCGATCACCGCCCCGTTCACCATCACGGTGATCCAGTCGGCCACGCGGAACACGGCGTCCATGTCGTGCTCGACCAGCAGCATGGCGTGCCCCTGCCGCAGTTCGGCGAGCAGCGCCAGCATGCGCTCGGTTTCCTCGGCCCCCATGCCGGCCAGCGGCTCGTCCAGCAGCAGCACCTGCGGTGCCGTGGCCAGGCACATGGCGATCTCCAGCTGCCGTTTCTGGCCATGGCTCAGCAGCCCGGCCGGGCGCTCGAGCACGGCGTCCAGCCCCGCGCGGGCGCACGCCTGGCGCGCCGCGTCCAGGCTGGTGTGGCAGCGCGAGGCCGGCTCCCACAGGGCCCAGGGCCGCGGGTGGCGCGCCTGGGCGGCGAGCCGGCAGTTCTCGAGCACCGAGAACGCGGGGAACAGGGTGTTGCGCTGGTAGCTGCGCCCCAGGCCGGCACGCGCGCGGCGCGACTGCGCCCAGGCGGTCACGTCCTGCCCCAGCAGCTCCACCCGTCCGGCACTCGGTGCGATGTCACCCGAGAGCAGGTTGACCAGCGTGCTCTTGCCTGCGCCATTGGTGCCGATGACGGCGTGCACCTGGCCCCGTGGGAAGGCCAGGCTCACCTTGTCCACCGCCACCAGCCCGCCCCAGCGGCGGGTCAGGCCCTCGCAGCGCAGCAGCACGTCGGGCGCGGCGGACATCAGGCCACCTCCTCGGCGGACCGCGCGACGGCGGGCCCGGCCAGGCGCCGGCGCAGCTGGCCGGGCAGGCCGATCAACCCATGGGGCAGCCCAGCCACGCAGGCGATGATGGTGGCGCCCAGGCCCAGGTGCCAGTGCTTGGCGAACTCGCCGAACACCGCCTGGCTCTGGAACAGCTCCTGCAGCAGTGTGAAGGCGAAGGCGCCGACCACCGCGCCGCGCAGGTGGCCCAGGCCGCCGAGGATGACCATGATGAGCACGGCGCCCGAGAGGTGCCAGGACAGCAGCTCGGGGTTCACGAAGCCGTCCTTCACCGCGAACAGGCAGCCCGCCACACCCGCGATGGCGCCCGAGAGCACGAAGGCCGCCAGCTTGTAGGGGTAGGTGGAGAAGCCGGCGGCGCGCATGCGCTGCTCGTTCGCGTGGATGCCTGCCAGGGCGCGGCCGAAGCGTGAGCGGGTGAGGGCCGCGAGCAGCGCGAACACGGCCGCCAGGCAGGCGAGCGTGAGGTAGTAGAAGTGCAGCGGCTGGTCCAGGTCGGCCAGCGTGAGGCCCCCCACCGACAGGGTGGGCTTGACGTACAGGTAGATGCCGTCCGTGCCGCCGCCCAGCGGCGTGTCGTGCACCAGGTAGTAGGCCATCTGCGCGAAGGCCAGCGTGACCATGATGAAGTACACCCCGCGCGTGCGCAGCGACAGCGCGCCCATGAACAGCGCATAAGCGGCCGACACCGCCGCGCTGGCCGGCAGCAGCCACCACAGCGGCGCCCCCTCGGCTTCCGGCGACAGGCGGACCGTGGCATAGGCCGCCAGCCCGAACAGCGCGGCCTGGCCGAAGCAGACCAGGCCGGTCAGGCCCACCAGCAGCTGCAGGCTCAGCGCCAGGATGGCGTAGACCATGGTCTTGGCGACCAGGTCGATGCCGAAGCTGCCCACCGCCAGCGGGAACAGCGCGAGCGCCACCGCGCCGGCCAGGACGGAGAGGGTCGCGGCGGGAAGACGGTCGCTCATGCCTTGAACAACCCGTCCGGTTTCCACAGCAGGATGAGCGCCATCAGCAGGTACACCAGCACGCCCGCCGCCTGGGGGAACACCACCTTGCCGAAGGTGTCCACCACGCCGATCAGCAGCGCCGCCAGCAGCGCGCCGCGGATGGAACCGATGCCGCCGATGACCACCACCACGAAGCAGATGATGAGCACCTGGTTGCCCATGCCGGGGTACACCGACGACACCGGGGCCGCCAGCATGCCGGCCAGGGCGGCCAGCGCCACGCCCGCGGCGAACACCACGCGGTAGAGAAACCCGATGTCGATGCCCAGCGACTGCACCATCTCCCGGTGCGTGGCCCCGGCCCGGATCATCATGCCCAGGCGGGTGCGCCGGAAGACCAGCCACATGCCGCCCGCCAGCAGCAGGCACACGCCGGAGAGGAACAGCCGGTACACCGGGTAGCTCATCAGCTCGCCGAGCGGCAGGCTGCCGGCCAGCCACGCGGGCGGGGCGACGCTGTGCACGTCGTCGCCCACCAGGATGGAGCGCAGCTCCTCGAACACCAGGATGAGCCCGTAGGTCATGAGCACCTGCTGCAGGTGCTCACGCTCGTACAGGTAGCTGAAGAAGGCCCACTCCAGCACATAGCCCAGCGCCACCGCCAGCACCAGCCCCACCGCCAGGGTGGCGAAGAAGCCGCCGCCGAGCGTGGCCGCCACGGCGGGTGCCAGCGCGTAGGCCATGTAGGCGCCGATCATGTATAAGCTGCCGTGCGCCAGGTTGATGACGCCCATGATCCCGAAGATCAGCGTCAGGCCGGAGGCCACCAGGAACAGCAGCAGCCCGTACTGCAGCGCGTTCAGGCACTGGACGAGAAAGGTGGCGAGGTCCATGCCTTCGCTGGTGGGCCGCGGGCCGGTGCGCGCTCAGGACGCCTTGCAGCCGCGGGCCGGGTCGGCGAGCGCCTTGGAGGCCACGCCGATCACCTTGTTCTCCTTGGCGCTCACCTGGCGCAGGTAGATGTCCTGCACCGGGGTGCCGGCCTTGCTGATCGTGAACGCTCCCCGCGGGCTGTCGATGCGCGCCTTCTGCACGGCGGCGGCGAATTCGGCCTTCTTCGCCACGTCGCCCTTCACCGCGGCCAGGCCGATGCCCAGGATCTGCGCGGCGTCGTAGCCCTGCACCGCGTACACATCGGGCTGCAGCTTGTAGGCCTTGGCGTAGGCCAGGCGGAAGGCGTTGTCGCGCGGCGTGTTCAGGCTGTCGCCGTAGTGCATGGTCGTGATCAGCCCATCGGCGTCCGCCCCCTGCGCCTCCAGCGTGCCGTCGGTGAGGAAGCCCGGGCCGTACAGCGGGATGGTCTTCTTCAGGCCGGCCGCGGCATAGTCCTTGACGAACTTCACCGCGCCGGCACCGGCGAAGAAGGTGTAGACGGCGTCGGGCTTGGTGGCGGCGATCTCGGTCAGCAGCGCCTGGAACTCGACATTGGGGAAGGGCAGGTTGAGCTCCTTGACCACCTGGCCGCCGTTCTTCTCGAACGCCTCCTTGAAGCCCTTGACCGATTCGTCGCCGGCGGCGTACTTCCAGGTGATGGTCACGGCCTTCTTGTGGCCGCGCTTGGCCACCACCTCGCCCATGGCGTAGGCGGGCTGCCAGTTCGAGAAGGAGCTGCGCACGATGTTCGGGCTGCAGAAGGGGCCGGTCACGGCGTCGGCGCCGGCGTTGGGCACGACGAGCAGCGTGCCGGTCTCCTTGGCCACCTTGGCCATGGCCATGGCCACGCCCGAGTGCACGGTGCCCACCAGCACGTCCACCTGGTCGCGCTTGACCAGCTTGTTCACGTTGTCGGTGGCCTTGGCGGGGTCGCTCTCGTCGTCCACCTTGAACAGCTCGACCTCGCGGCCGCCGAGCTTGCCGCCCTGCTCGGCCAGGTGCAGGCGGAAGCCGTTCTCGATGGCCGCCCCCAGCGCCGCGTAGGTGCCGGTGTAGGGCAGCATCAGGCCCACCTTGAGCTTGGGTGCGCCCTGGGCGGCGGCGCTGCCGGCCGCCAGGCCAAGGGCCGCCGCAGCGGCGATCAGGGGGATGGACGCACAGAGGGCACGGCGGGTTCGCATCAAAGTCTCCTGTCGCTGGCGAGCATGCAGTATGGTGCGTGCTCAAGGTGCCGCAAGGCTAAGCGACCCGGTCCCGAGAAGGCAATATAGTGCATACCCTGCCACCCGTGGGCGGTTATGCTCACGGCCCCGCGCCCCGTGGGCGCATGCACCTCTTCCGCAACCGATGAGCCATTCCTCTCCTGCGACTCCCGTGCTGGTGGTGGGCGCCGGCATCATGGGCGCCGGCATCGCCCAGGTGGCCGCGCTCGCCGGCCACCACGTCTGGCTGCACGACAACCGCCCCGGCGCCGCCGCGGCCGCCTGCACCCAGCTGGCCACCACCCTGCGCGGCCTGGCGGCCAAGGGCCGGCTCACCGACGCCGCGGTGGACGAGGCGCTGGCCCGCCTGCACCCCGTGGACGCGCTCGACGCCGCGGCGAGGGCCGGCCTGGTGGTCGAAGCCATCGTCGAGCAGCTGGACGCCAAGCGCGCCTTGCTGCGCGAGCTGGAGGCGCGCCTGTCGCCCACGGCCATCCTGGCCTCCAACACCTCGTCGATCTCCATCACGGCGCTGGCGCGCGGCCTGGCACACCCGGGGCGCGTGGTCGGCATGCACTTCTTCAACCCGGTGCCGCTCATGAAGCTGGTGGAGGTGGTCTCGGGGCTGCACACCGATCCGGCGGTGGCCGATCAGGTGGCTGCCCTGGCCACCGCCTGGGGCAAGACGGCGGTGCATGCCCGGTCCACGCCGGGCTTCATCGTGAACCGCATCGCCCGGCCGTACTACGCCGAGACGCTGGCCTTGCTGCAGGAGCGGGTGGCACCGCCCGAGGTGCTGGACGCCTGCCTGCGCGGCGTCGGATTCCGCATGGGCCCGTGCGAACTCATGGACCTCATCGGCCATGACACCAACTTCGCCGTGACGGAGTCGGTCTACGGCGCGAACTTCGGCGACAAGCGCTACCAGCCCTCGCTGGTGCAGCGCGAACTGGTGGATGGCGGTTGGCTGGGGCGCAAGAGCGGGCGGGGCTTCTACCCCTACGGGGAGGCAGCGGCCACGCCGGCGCTGCCCGAGCCGCTGGCCGGCACGCTGCCTGGGCGCGTGCGCTGGCACGGGGGCGCAGGGAACGCCGTGGCAGCGTTCGGCCAACGCTGGTGCGAGGCGCTGGCGGCGGCCGGCGTGCAGGTGGAGCAGGCGTCTTCCGAGGACGGGGGCGACTGGGTCGGCATGGCCTGGGACGGCCTGCGCCTGGCCCTCACCGACGGACGCCTGGCCGCGCACCGCGGCGCGGCCGACGGTGTGCCGACCGCGGTGTTCGACCTGCCGCTGCCGTCAGCGCCGGGCGCGGCCCTGGCCTGGGCCGCGGGCCCCGACGTCTCCGACGCCGCGCTTGCCACCGTGGCGGCGGTGCTCGCCGCGGCGGGCGTGCGCCCGGTGCAGATCGAGGACGCGGCCGGTTGCGTGGTGGCCCGCACGGTGGCCATGCTCATCAACGAGGCGGCCGACGCGGTGCAGCAGGGGGTGTGCTCGCCAGAGGGCGCCGACCTGGCGATGAAGCTGGGCGTGAACTACCCCGCCGGGCCCTTCGAGTGGCTGCAGCGTTGGGAGCTGCCCGCCGTGGTGGCCCTGCTGGACACGCTGGACGCCTTCTACCGCGGCGAGCGCTACCGCGTCAGCCCTTGGCTGCGGCGCCGCTGCCTGCCGCCGCGCCGCGCAGGTTCGGCACGCTGACCAGGCACTCGATGCCGCGCGGCTCGCGCTCCTGCCAGGACACGGTGCCGCCCATCAGCTTCACGCGCTTGCGGATGCCGCCCAGGCCCAGGCCATGCGACCAGCGGGCCGGGTCGCGGCCGACACCGTCGTCGCGCATGGTCAGTGTGAACTGGCCGTCCTGCAGGCGAAGGTCCATCGACACGCGGGTGGCCTGCGAGTGGGCGATGCTGTTGCTCACCAGCTCGCGCAGGATGCGGGTGAGCGAGGACCACTGCACCATCGACAAGGTGAGGTCCTCGTCGAAGGCGGCGCTCCACTCCAGCTCGCAGCGCACCGCCTCCAGGCGCTGGGTGATGTCGGCCTTCCATTCGGCGGCCGCCAGGTTGAGCGAGTGGGTGGACGCAGCCAGCCCGCGCGTGAGCGTCTTCAGGTCCTGCAGGGTGTGGCGGACATAGTCCTCCATCTCCTTGCTGGGGGCCTTGTACATGAGCGTGAGCAGGCGCGCGCCGATGTCGTCGTGCAGGTCCTGGGCGATGCGCTGGCGCTCCTCGCTGCGGCCCCGCTCGACGGCACGGTCGTGCGCCAGGGCGCGCATGAGCTGCTCGACGATGCGGTCGGCCAGGCGGGCGTCCTCGGGCGTGAACAGGCGCTTGCCGCGCTCGGCGAAGCGCAGGGCGATCTGGCCCTCCAGCATGGGCGACTGTGTCAGGTTGGGCACCGGCACCAGCAGCACGGAGCCATTGGCCACCACCCGGCTGCTGCGCGCCGCGCCGCCGGTGCGCGTGGCCTCCAGTGGCTCGAACACGTGGCGCAGCAGGTCCGCCATGCGCTCGGCGGCGCGCTCGGGCTTGGCCTCCACCTCGCGAGCGATGCGGTACAGGTGCTCGAACATGCGCTCGGTGGTGAGGGCCCGGGCGCCCATCATCTGGTTGAGCACCCACTGCCGCACGGCCGCGTAGGCACCGAGCGCGATGAACAGCGACAGGGTGAGCGAGGCGAACTGGCTGAACGAGAAGACCGCCACGAAGAGCAGGTCCACCGACGTGGCCACGGTGCTCACACCGGCCAGCATGGCGAACTCTCGCATCACGTTCTGTGAACGCGAGATGAACGGCACCATGAGGATGACGGACGCGAAGAACACGTTCCAGATCACCGGGCCCACCGCAGCCAGCGGCTGCACGTCGGGTGGCATCAGCGGCACCAGCGTGACCGCCATGGTGAGCAGGATCAGCGCCCCCACCGTCACCGCCGCAAAGCGGCGCATCACCAGCGCGAACGGATGCGCCTGGCCGTTCACCGGCCAGGCCAGGAACGTGATGCACAACGCGCCATCCACCAGCAGCAGCGACTGCGGCAGCCACCAGTCGTAGGCCTGGCCGGCCACCAGGCTGACCGCGGCGAACGCGAAGGTGGCGGCCCAGCTCAGCAAGGCCGGCACCGTGCGCCAGGCCGACCGGTACGGGTGCAGCGCGGTAGCGTGCAACACCGCGGAGGCGGTGGCCATGTCCAGCACGGTGAGCATCGCGTGCTCCTGCACCACCAGGCTGGAAGGCAGCGTGAGACCGGGCACGGACGCCACCGCCGCCAGCAGCAACTGGCCCGACTGCGACAGGGCCATCACGGCGTAGAGCAGGTTGCGCGACTGCGGCTGCACCAGGGGCACGATCCAGCCCACCAGGAACAGCACCATCGCAAAGGCGCACAGCAGCCAGAACATGGCGCCGAGCGCCGCGTAGCCGCGCGGCTGGGGCGTGAGCTCGACCCGTTCACCTTGCCGGAACACGAGCACCACGCTGCCCGCCTCCAGCGCCTTGGCCACCTCCAGGCGGGTGGCCACGAGCTGGGCGCGCAGCGCGTCGTCGGCGATCCAGCGTGACGAATGCGTCATCGCCAGCGCGCCGAAGGGCAGGACCGAGCCGCGGGCGGTCTCCACGCCGCGCAGCGGTTGGCCGGCCAGGTCCTTCAGCGCCGGCAGCGGCGTGTAGGCCAGCTCCAGGTGGCCATCGGGCGTGATCTTCCAGTCGGCCGGGATGTGCGGGTTGTTCGCCATCACCCGCGCCAGCAGGAACACCGTGAGGCAGGCCATCACGGCGGCCAGCAGCAAGGCCTGGCGGCGCCAGCCGATGCGCGGCGTGCCCGAGGTGAAGCCTGCCGCGGCCGCGGCCTGGCCGGGCTCGCCGAAACGGGAAGGGGGAGACCAGCCGCTGTCGGCTGCCAGGCCGGAATCCGGCGCGTCGTCGAAGGTACTGCGGGTCATGGCGCTGCCGTGGCGGGGCGGGCCGCTGCCGCGGCGGCCCGGCCGCAGATCACACCAGGCCCTGCTTGCTGGCCAGCACGGCGGCTTCGGCGCGGCTGGAAACGTTGAGCTTGCGGTAGATCGATTTGATGTGGTCGTTCACCGTGAACCACTTGATGCCCATGAGGTTCGCGATCTCCTTGATCGTGAAACCCTTGCTCAGGTAGGTGAGCACCTCGATCTCGCGCGGGGTGAGGTGGGGCAGGTCGACCGGCTTCTCGATGGGCACCGGTTTGCCGCCGCTGCCCGGGGTGGGCGACAGGCCACCGAGCTGGCTGATGGGCGCGTCGGCCGCTGCGCCGTGGCGGAAGTGGGTGAGCAGCCGGCGTGCGATGGCGGGCGACAGCGGCGGCTGGCCGAGCACGATCTTGCGCAGCTCTTCCACCAGCACGTCGAAGCGGTCTTCCTTGAGCAGGTAGCCGTCGGCCCCGCACTGCAGCGCGGGAAAGAGGTGGTCGTCGTCCGAATACAGCGTGGTCACCACCTTGGTGGCCGGGTACTGGGTGAGCTCGGCCAGCAGCTCCAGGCCGTTGCCGTCGGGCAGCTCCAGGTCCACCAGCATGAGCTTGAACGGGTCGGCCCCGTGCAGTCCTTGCGGGCCGGTCAGCGCGATCTGCTGCCGCGCGGTCTCGAGATCACCGGCCTCGGTGATGGAGATGGGGTCGCTGAAGCTCTCACGCAGGACGCGCGAGAGGAAATCGCGCGCCACCGGGTTGTCTTCGAGAATCAGCACCTTGACTGTCATGTATCCACTCCCTGAACTGCTTGACGTGGCAGGGGATGCTAGCAGCGTCGATGGGCCTGACCGAGCCCCCCTTTGGGGGACTGACACGGCTGGTTACGGATTCACCAGCACCAGCTTGCCGGTGATCTCGCGCGCGGCCATGCGGCGGTACGCGGTGGGCACCTCGCTCATGGGCAGCACGGCGTCGATCACCGGTCGGATCTTGCCCTCGGCGTACCAGCGGGCCAGCTCGCCCAGGGCCCGGGCGCTGGCCTGCGGCTCGCGCCGGACGAAGTCGCCCCAGAACACCCCGACGATCGACGCGCCCTTGAGCAGGGGCAGGTTGAAGGGCAGGGCGGGGATGCCGCCGGCGGCAAAGCCCACCACCAGGTAGCGGCCGCGCCAGGCGATGCCGCGCATTGCCGGCTCGGCCAGATCGCCGCCCACCGGGTCGTAGACGATGTCGGGGCCCTGGCCGCCGGTGAGCGACTTCAGCTCGTCGCGCAGCGAGGTGCTGGCGTAGTTGATGGTGGCATCGGCACCCAGGCGCCGGCATGCCTGGCACTTGGCGTCGGTGGAGGCCGCGGCAATCACGCGCGCCCCGGCGGCCTTGGCGATCTGGATCGCCGCCGTGCCCACGCCACCGGCGGCGCCCAGGACCAGCACGGTTTCGCCCGCGCGCAGCTGGCCGCGGTCGATGAGCGCATGGTGCGAGGTGCCGTAGGTGAAGGCGAAGGCGGCCGCATCCTGCAGGGGAAAGCCCGGGGGCAGGGGAATGACCTGGCTGGCCTTCACGCAGGCGTGCGTGGCGAAGCCGCCCGAGCTGCCGATCGCCGCCACCGCATCGCCCGGCTTCAGGTGCGTCACCGCGGCGCCCACCGCGTCGACCCGCCCCGCGTACTCGGAGCCGGGCACGAAGGGCAGCGGCGGGCGCACCTGGTACTTGCCCTGCACCGTGAGCAGGTCGGGGAAGTTGATGCTGGCCGCGGCGATGGCGATGCGCACTTCGTCGGCGGCGGGCTCGGGCGTGGGCACCTCGCGCCAGGCAAGGCCCTCCGGGCCGGTGGTGGATTCACAAAGCCATGCATGCATCGCGCGCTCCTCGGCTGAGCCAGATCAAGGTGACGCGCGATGATAGGCAGGCGGCCGTGGCGGGCTGTCGCCGAGGCGACGCGTTGTGATGTCGCCGCGACGAAGTGGGGGCGCTGCCTACAATCGCCCCATGCGCATCCTGATCGCCAACGACGATGGCTACCTCGCCCCCGGTATCGCGGCCCTGGTGCAGGCCTGCCAGGGCCTCGGCGAGATCGACGTCATCGCGCCCGAGCAGAACGCCAGCGGCACCTCGAACTCCCTCACGCTGAACCGGCCGCTGAGCGTGCATGAGGCGCGCGGCGAGCCGGTCAACGGGTTCCGCTTCGTCACCGGCACCCCGTCGGACAGCGTGCACATCGCCCTCACGGGCCTGCTGCCGCAACGGCCTGATCTCGTGCTGTCGGGCATCAACCAGGGCGCCAACATGGGCGACGACACCCTCTACTCCGGCACCGTGGCCGCCGCGATGGAGGGCTACCTGTTCGGCATTCCGGCGATCGCCTTCTCGCAGACCGAGAAGGGATGGGCCCACCTCGATGCCGCCGCCCGCACGGCGCGCCGGGTGGTCGAGTCGGTGCTCGCCTCGGTGGCGCAGCGTGCGCCGGGCCAGCCGGCCTGGCTGCTCAACGTGAACATCCCCAACCGGCCCGACGCGGACCAGCTGCCCTGGGCCGTGACGCGACTGGGCCGCCGCCATGCCAGCGAGCCGGTGATCCGCCAGATCAGCCCGCGCGGCGAGCCGGTGTACTGGATCGGCCCGGCCGGCGACGCGCGCGAAGCCGGCGAAGGCACCGATTTCCACGCCGTGGCCCACGGCCAGGTGTCCATCACGCCCCTGCAGGTGGATCTCACCGACCACGCCGCGCTGCCCGACTGGCGCACGCGCCTGGGCGGCTAGCCGCCATGGCGTCCAAGCCACCCAAGCCCGCGCTGGTGCCCGGCCGCGCCGCCCGGTTCCCCGCCTCGCTCGATGGCCTGCAGGGCGGCCGTGCCGGCCCACCGCAGGCCCAGCTGCTGCGGCCCCAACGCCATCTGCACGAGGCGGCGCGCGATGCCGCCCGGGCCACGCCCCCGCGCGGCCTGGGCCTGGACAGCGCGCCGGTGCGCCTGGCCCTGGTGCAGCGCCTGCGTGCCGACGGCGTTCGATGCGAGCCGGTGCTGCAGGCCATGGCGCGCGTGCCGCGCCACGAGTTCGTCGACTCCGCCCTCGTGGCCCAGGCCTACGAGGACACCAGCCTGCCGATCGGGCTGCAGCAGACGATCTCCAAGCCCTCGGTGGTGGCGCGCATGATCGAGTGGCTCTACCTGGGCGAAGGGGCCCGCTCGCGGGGCCACCTCGGCCGGGTGCTCGAGATCGGCACGGGCTGCGGCTACCAGGCGGCGGTGCTGGCGCACCTGGCCACGCACGTCGTGTCGGTGGAGCGCCTGGAGCCGCTGCACCGCCTGGCGGCACACCACCTGGCGCGCCTGGAGGTGCCGCGCTGCCGCCTCGTGCACGCCGACGGCATGCGCGGCCATGCGCCCCACGCGCCCTACGACACCATCATCGCGGCCGCTGGCGGCGACGACCTTCCTCCCGCCTGGCTGGACCAGCTGGCCGTGGGAGGGCGCCTGGTGGCGCCGGCACGCCATCCGGACGGGCGTGGGCAGATCCTGGTGATCGTGGACCGCACCGCGGAGGGCCTGCGGCGTCAGCTCGGGGAGGCGGTCCAGTTCGTCCCCTTAAAATCCGGCACTTGTTGACGTACGACCGACTGCGGTCTTCCCACCCGATGACCAAGCTCCCACGGCACCCGGCCTCCCGGCTGTTCGGCTGGACCGCGCTGGCCTGCGCCCTGGCGCTCACCGGCTGCGCCTCCACGCGTGCGCCGGCCCCGGTCGAGGACCGCGCCACGGCTCGTCCCCCGGCGCGCCCGGCCACGCCGGCCGATGCAGCCAAGGCGGCGCCTGCGCCTGCGCCGGCGGCCTCCGGCGCGGACACCCGGCCAGCGACCTACACCGTCAAGCCGGGCGACACGCTGATGCGCATCGCCCTCGAGTCCGGCCAGGCCTGGCGCGACATCGCCCGCTGGAACGGCATCGAGAACCCCAATCTCATCGAGGTGGGGCAGGTGCTGCGCGTGCTGCCACCCACGGGCGAGGTGCTGGCGACCAAGCCGGTGACCACGCCCAAGATCGAGGCCAAGCCGCTGGACGCGGCCGGTGCCAAGCCGTCCACCCCTGCGGCCAGCGGTGCGGCGGCCACGCCGGCGTCCGCTCCGGCCGTGCCTGCCAAGGACAACGACGACGACGTGCAGTGGGCCTGGCCCGCTGCCGGCCCGGTGGCCGCCGCCTTCGACGAGAACCGCAACAAGGGCCTGGCCATCACGGGCAAGGCGGGTGACCCGGTCTATGCCGCGGCCGATGGGCGCGTGGTGTATGCGGGCTCCGGCCTGCGCGGCTACGGCAACCTGGTGATCGTGAAGCACAACGCGACCTACCTCACCGCCTACGCCCACAACCAGACGCTGCTGGTCAAGGAAGACCAGGTGGTGCGCAAGGGCCAGAAGATCGCCGAGATGGGCTCGTCGGACGCCGAGCGCGTGCAACTGCACTTCGAGGTGCGGCGCCAGGGCAAGCCGATCGATCCGGCCAAGCTGCTGCCGGCGCGCTGAGGCCTCGGCCCGCCGGCCCGGCCGCCCCTTTCCCACTCACCCCGCGCCGCCCTCGTGGCGGCGCTGCCGTTTGCAGAGCCTGTTCGCACCATGACCGCACCCGACGAATGGCTGAACGTCGAATCGCTCGACATCGAGGCCCAGGGCGTCGCCCACAACCAGGACGGCAAGGTCGTCTTCATCGATGGCGCACTGCCGCGCGAGCAGGTGCAGGTGGAGGTGCACCGGCGCAAGAACCAGTGGGAACAGGCCAGCATGGTCGCGCTGCGCCGCGAGAGTGCGCAGCGCGTGCGCCCGCGTTGTCCGCACTTCGGCCTGCACGCGGGCGCCTGCGGGGGCTGCAAGATGCAGCACCTGGAGGCCTCGGCCCAGGTGGCCATCAAGCAGCGCGTGCTCGAGGACAACCTGGCCCACCTGGGCAAGGTGCGGCCCGAGCGGGTGCTGCGCCCGATCGAGGGCCCCACCTGGGGCTACCGCCTGCGCGCGCGCTTCTCGGTGCGGCATGTGCCCAAGAAGGGCACGGTGCTGGTGGGTTTCCATGAGCGCAAGTCGCGCTACGTGGCCGACATCCGCGAATGCCACGTGGTGCCCCGGGCGGTGAGCGACCTGCTGCTGCCCCTGCGTGAGCTCGTGGGTGGCATGGAGGCGCGCGACCGGCTGCCGCAGATCGAGCTGGCGGTGGGCGAGGGCGTCACGGCCCTGGTGCTGCGCCACCTCGAGCCCCTGTCGGCCGGCGATGCGCAGCGCCTGCGTGATTTCGCCGCGCAGCACGGCGTGCAGTGGTGGCTGCAGCCCAAGGGACCGGACACCGTGCATCTGCTGGACGAGGGCGGGCCCGAGCTGGCCTACCGGCTGCCGGAGTTCGGCCTGGTGATGCCGTTCAAGCCGACCGACTTCACCCAGGTGAACCACCAGATCAACACCGTGCTGGTGGGCCGGGCGGTGCGGCTGCTGGACGTGCAGCCGCATGAGCGCGTCATCGACTGGTTCTGCGGGCTGGGCAACTTCACCTTGCCGCTGGCCACCCGGGCGCGCGAGGTGCTGGGCATCGAGGGCAGCGAGACGCTGGTGGCGCGCTCGCGCGAGAACGCCGCACGCAATGGGCTGGGCGACCGCACGGCGTTCGCGGCGCGCAACCTGTTCGAGATCACGCCGGCCGACCTGGTGTCCTTCGGGGTGGCGGACAAATGGCTCGTGGACCCGCCGCGCGAAGGGGCCTTCGCGCTGGCCAAGGCCCTCGGCGACCTGGCGGCCGAGCCCGTGGCGGGCTGGACGCCGCCGCAGCGCATCGTCTATGTCAGCTGCAACCCCGCCACACTGGCCCGCGATGCCGGGCTGCTGGTGCACGTGGCCGGCTACCGCTGCGTGGCCGCCGGTGCCGTGAACATGTTCCCCCACACCGCCCACGTGGAGAGCATGGCCGTGTTCGAGCGGGGCGATGCCGCCTAACCGAGCAGCATCGCCCTGATGCCGCGCCAGGACAGCAGGCTGCCTGGCATGCGCCGCTCGTTGAGGATGTCGGACAGCCGGGCCAGGGTGCGCGGGCTGCGCCGCGCGCGCCAGACCATCAGCCCCACCAAGGCGGGGTAGCGGTTGAAGCTGGCAGCCTGGCGGTACATGCGAAAACGCGGGCGCAGTGTGTCCAGACGGGCGGCGTAGTCGGCCTGCACCGCCGCGTCGCCCGAGTCGGCCAAGGCCAGCACCGCGCGCGCGGCGGCGATGCCGGTCTCCAGGGCCTTGCCGATCCCCTCGCCGGTCAGCGCATACGTGCTGCCGGCGGCCTCGCCGGCCACCAGCACGCCTGGCGCGTGACAGCGGGCGCCCACGAGATCGCAGCGCAGCGGTGCGCCCTTGAGCTCACCCTCGAGCTCACCTTCGCGGATCAGCCGCGCGGCCACCGGATCGGCCGCGAGAAACGCATCGAACAGCCCGCGCAGGTTCGGTCCGGAGCGGCGGCCGCTGGATGCGCCGTCTGCCCCCACGGGCGAGGGCAGGTGGCTGTCGAGCAGCCCCACCCCGATGTTGTAGCGGCCGTGCCCGGCCGGGAACACCCAGCCGTAGCCGCCGCTCAGGCGACGGTGCCATACGAAACGCAGGTTCGGGATCTCCGCGGCCAGGCCGGGATGGCGCACATAGGCCCGCAGTGCCATGGCGCTCGGCGTGCGGCGCTCGCACAGCCCGGCGGCCAGCAGTGCGCCCGGCGAGGCGCCGGTGGCCATCACGGTCCACCCAGCCTGCACCTCGCGTTCGCGGTCGCCGTCGCGCAGGCGGGCGCCCACCACGCGGCCGTCCACGTCCGTGAGCGGTCCGACGTAACGCGCGGGCGCCACCATCAGGGCGCCCGCGTCCACGGCCGCTTCACACAACAGCGCGTCCAGCTCCCGGCGTGGCAGCACCGCCAGTTCGCCCGGCACGTCCACCGCCGCGCCGCTGGGCGCCACGCAGCAGGCCGCTGCCACGGCGTTCGCCCGGGCCATCACGCGGTCATGGACGCCCAGTTCGCGCAGGGCCGCATGGGCGTCGGGCACCAGGCCGTCGCCGCAGACCTTGTCGCGGGGGAACGCGTGGGCGTCGACCAGCACGACCTGGCGGCCCCCGCGCGCCAGCTCCAATGCGCACGCGCTGCCGGCTGGCCCCGCGCCCACCACCAGCACGTCGCAGTGCGCGGGCAGGCGGGCCAGCGGTTGGTTCCAGGCGGGGGCGGACATGGCAGGCGACAGGGGTGGTCGAGGTGGCCGCGATTGTGCATGCAGCCGATGCGCGGTGCGCCGGGCGCCAACCGCATGAAAAAGGGCCCCGAAGGGCCCTGGCGTGGTGCGGGAGGGAGTCAGTCCTCGCCGCCGAAGATGCCCAGCAGCGCCAGCAGGCTCTGGAACACGTTGTAGACGTCGAGGTACAGCGCCAGGGTGGCGCTGATGTAGTTGGTCTCGCCTCCGTCGATGACGCGCTTGAGGTCATAGACCATGAACGCGGAGAACAGGCCGATGCACAGCACCGACAGGGTCAGGAACAGGGCGCTGGACTGCACGAAGAAGTTGATCAGCCCGGCCACCAGGATCAGCAGCGCGCCCACGAAGAGGAACTTGCCCATGCCGGACAGGTCGCGCTTGATCACCGAGGCGAGCGAGGCCATGCCCAGGAACACCGCCGCCGTGCCGCCGAAAGCGGTCATGACCAGGGCGGTGCCGTTGCTGAAGCCGAGCACCACGCCGACCAGGCGCGACAGCATCAGGCCCATGAAGAAGGTGAACGCCAGCAGCACCGCCACGCCAGTGGCCGAATGCTTGGTCTTCTCGATGGCAAACATGAAGCCGAAGGCGCCGACCAGGAAGACGACCAGGCCGAGGCCCGGCCCCATGGCCGCCGTGATGCCGGTGGCCACGCCCACCCATGCGCCCAGGACGGTGGGCAGCATCGACAAGGCCAGCAGCCAGTAGGTGTTGCGCAGGACCCGGTTGCGTTGGGCCGCTGTGCTGGCGGCATACGGGCCGGTGGAAGTGATCAGGCTGTCGTTCATGGAACCTCCGTCATCCATTCGAGGGCTTGGATGGGCCGCCGGGCCACCCCCACGCCCGGGACAGTGGCCTCGCGGGTAGACCCCGGTGGGCAGATTCTAGTTCCATGACCCCCAGACTTGGCTTGATGAGCCGCACCGGCTATACTTAGCGGGTTTACCCGAAATCACCGCAAGCCCAGCGAAACTCCCCCACACGGTTTCCTCTCGAGTCCTGCCCCTGCCTGGCCCGGTGCGTCGACCACGTCGCACGCTGGCGCCGGGTGAAACCCCAACAGGTTTCAGGTCGTGGGCCCGGGCTGGGTGCGCGAACACCGGAGTTTCCTCTTGTCGTCCGCTTCGTCGTCCCCGGCACCCTCCCTGGTGCCCGCCCAGGCGCCCGCTCTCCTGGCTCTCGCAGACGGCACGGTCTTTCAAGGCGCCTCGATCGGCGCAGCCGGTCACACGGTCGGCGAGGTGGTGTTCAACACCTCTCTCACCGGCTATCAAGAGATCCTCACCGACCCCAGCTACTGCCGGCAGATCGTCACGCTGACGTATCCGCACATCGGCAACTACGGGGTCAATGACGAGGATGTCGAGGCGCCCAAGGTCCATGCCGCCGGCCTGATCATCAAGGACCTGCCGGTTCGCGTCTCCAACTTCCGTGCCCAGCGATCGCTGCCCGAGTACCTGCAGGCGCAGGGCACCGTGGCGATCGCCGACATCGACACCCGCCGGCTCACCCGCGTGCTGCGTACGCGGGGGGCGCAGAACGGCTGCATCACCGCGTTCCCCGTCGGCCACGTCATCGGCGAACAGGACATCGCCCAGGCGATTGCCCGCGCCCAGGCGGCGCCCAGCATGTCGGGCCTCGACCTGGCGCAGGTGGTCAGCGTCGCGGCTGCGTACGAGTGGACCGAGACCGAGTGGCGCCTGGCCCGTGCCGACGGCACGCCCGGCTACGGCACGCTGGCCGAGGCGACGTACCACGTCGTGGCGTACGACTTCGGTGTGAAGCGCAACATCCTGCGCATGCTGGCCGAGCGCGGCTGCCGCGTGACGGTGGTGCCCGCCCGCACGCCGGCGGCCGAGGTGCTGGCACTGCAGCCCGATGGCGTGTTCCTGTCGAATGGCCCCGGCGACCCGGAGCCCTG